>JBLHOT010000007.1:0-82398 GCA_047623945.1 Arcticibacterium sp.
TAATCTCAACGCTTCCTAAATTTATATCAATACACCGCATCTTGAATTTTCCCAGCAATGCTGAAAACCTGCAGTTCGCTTAGTTTGGCGTCAAATTTAGCTCTGTTTTGTGCGTTTAGAGCATTGATAAGGTTAGACTGAGCCTGACGGAAATCTATGTTAGTAATTTGGCGTAAGCGGTATCTTTCTTCAGACCTTTCAAAGTTTAAACGGTTTGTAATTACGTTTTGCTCCAAAGCCTTCCAAATCACAAGTCTATTCTGATAGTCGCTCCAGGCGTTTTCAAAATCTCGTTTGATTTGTTGATGCGTCAAGTCAAAATTCAGGTGCTGATTCATCTGTGTTATTTTGGCATTTTGCTCTTGCACTCGTCTTCTCCCTCCATCAAAAATGGCCCAATTGACACTGATATTCCCAGTAAGGCCGTTTGAATTTGCCCTATCTAAAAAGGAAGCTTTATTATTGACCGACCTATTAAATCCATAATCACTGTTAAAACTAACCGTTGGCATTCTAGAAGTGGATACCAGTTTTTGGTCTATTTCACTGATTTTAATATCAGAAGCAGCCAAAAGTAAATCTACATTGGCGGTACGCAGACCTTCTATTAATTCCTCTTTGTCAAGCTGAGAGGCAAAAATAACGTCTGTTACCACGTCAAAATCAGTTAATACTTCTGTATTTAATATGAAGTTTAAGTTGTGTTTGGCATTAGCCAATAATTGATTTTGATTCAATAAAGCAATGCCATCCGTATTGATATCAACCTCCGCGTTTGAAACATCCAATAAGGTGGCAGCTCCATAATCGTAAGATACTTTAACCCTTTCAAGTCTTTCTTTAGAGATAGCCAAAATCTCCTCCAAATTCTCAAAGTCTGCTTCTATTCTGGCTACTTCATAATAGGCTGCAAACAGTTGTGACAAAACATTTTCCAAGGCAAATCTCGCAGTAAGCTGGCTCGCAGTAAAAGTCTGTTGGTTTCGCTCCAAATTGTACTGCCTATTAAAGCCATCAAAAAGAACATAATTAAGGCTTATTCCTGCGTTTGCACTATTAGAACCTGCAAAATTCAGAGTGGTCTCTCTTCCATCTTGAAAAATAGCCTTAGAGTTATCCAAATTATAATTGGCTCCGCCGGAAGCAGTAATGGTTGGTTTAAATCCCAAATTATCTCTACTAGCATTTGCCTCTGCAATCTCAATGTTGTTTTGGGCAATTTTAATATTGAAATTTTGCTCCAAAGCCATGGCTATTGCCTGAGATTTTCTTAAAAGCTTCTGAGAGTTGGCCCCAAAACTTACAAAAAATGCTGCTATAATTAATATTTCCTTAAATCGCATGTACTTCATTTTGTTGTTCAATAACCGCTCTCTCCACTGCTTCTTTGTTTATTTTCTTTCCTGTCAAAAGCCACTTGAAGGCCACTTTGAAGCTGTTACTTGTTGATAATAATATTGGTAAAAACAGGAGCGTAAGCACAGTGGCTATGGCTATACCGTACGCAATACTTATGGCCATAGGAATTAAAAACTGTGCCTGACGACTTTTCTCTAAGATCAAAGGAGCCAAACCAGCTACCGTAGTAAGCGAGGTTAAAAATATAGCTCTAAATCTAGACGAAGCCGCCTCTTCCAAGGCTTCGTCAAAAGGCATTCCTTCTTTAAGGAAACTATTAAATTTCCCAATAAGCACCAGCCCATCATTCACCATAATCCCTATAAGGGCAATGATACCAAGAGCAGACAGAATATTGATTGGGAAATCATGAATCCAGTGGCCCCATGCGATCCCTATTAAACTCAAAGGAATCATAATCAACAATAAAGCGGGCTGACCGTAAGAACGGAAAGTAAATGCTATGGTGGCATACATGAGAAATAGAATGATAGGCAAAACTAGGCCAGCAGATTTCGCCAATTTCACAGTCTCTCTATTCTGTCCTTCATAAAGCGGTGTAACACTTGGATACTTAGCCAAAATCGCTGGAATCTCATTTGTTTTTAGATCTTGCAGAATGTCTGTAGGCGATGATTTACTATCCTTCAAATCTGCAGAGAGCTGTATCTCACGTCGACCATCTAAATGATTAATGGCCACCTCCCCTCTTTTAATACTATAATCGGCTATTTCCTTAAAAGGTACTCGGAGTCCCGCAGGTGTCAGAATTTTCATTTGGTCCAGATTATTTATACTAGACCTATTCTCTAAATCATACCTTACCCATACTTTGATTTCATCTTCGCCCCTTTGAAAACGCTGAGCCTGAAAACCAAAGAAGGCACTCCTTACTTGAGACATTACGTCCTGCGTATTTAACCCCAGTGGGAAAGCTGTTTGCTTCAGTTTGATATTTATCTCTTTGATTCCCTTGGGGTCGTTATCTGCTACATCTTTAAGTGTTGGGATAGACATCATAACGCTTTTAAGTTCCTCTTTGGCCTTTTTTAACTCGGTTATGTTATTTCCCAGCAAAGAAACAGAAACAGGACTTCCACCAAAGTTTCCACCTGATCCAAAAGTCAGTAGCTCTGTACCATAAACGGGTCCTACCTTTTCTCTAATGGCATTGGTGATTTCTGGCGAGGAAAAAGCTCTTGACTCCCCCGGAAGAAGATTAATCACCAAGCTACCATTCGCCGTTCCAGGGCCCAGATTCTTAATGACATTTTGAAACACGCTTACACCATCTCCTTGTTTTTCTGTGTAAATCTCATTTACCTCCCAAGCTTTTTTCTCTATATAAGAAAGTAAAGAGTCTGTAATGGAAGCATTCGTACCTTCCTCCATTTTTAGTGTAATACTAATTCTATCTGAGGCAATATTGGGAAAGAAGGCAGTTCTAATAATGCCGCCTTGTATGGAACCTATGGTTACCAGAAGTAAGCCTATAAAAACAGAGACGGTGAGCAGCTTATATCTTAAGGAAAAACGTAAAACAGGCAAATAGGCCTTATTTTTCATGAATTTAATGAAGGCGTCTCCAAACTTGTTGAAATACCTTAGCTTAGAGAAAACAGCAGATAGGCCCCTTTTCGTTTTTGTGTCATCATGCTTTTCTAAGGCTTTAGAGTGAGCTAAATGAGCTGGAAGAATTATGAGGGCCTCTATAAGAGAAACCGTTAAAGTCAAAATTACAATGACTGAAACTTCTCCAAAGAACTCCCCAATTCTACTATCTAAAAACAGGAATGTACCAAATGCCAAAAGAGTGGTTATAATTGCCGAAACGATGGGTGGAACCACTTCCATGGTACCATCAATAGCGGCCTGAACTTTACTCTTGCCTTTTTCGAAATGGTCATAGATATTTTCGGCAATAACAATACCGTCGTCCACCAAAATTCCGATAACGATTATCATCCCAAAAAGAGATAAAACGTTAATAGTGACATTAAAAAAGGATGCGAAGACAAACATCCCTAAGAAAGATATAGGTAAGCCAGCGGCCACCCAAAAGGCTAATCTTGTATTAAGGAAAAGTGACAAAAATAATAATACCAGAAACATTCCTATGGCTGCATTTGCAGCCAAAAGTTCTGTTCTTTGTTCTAATGTAATGGAGGCATCACTTAAAACGGCCAATTCTACATTGCTATTATTGGCGTTAAAGTCTTCAATGTATTCTTTGACCTTGATGGCAGAACTCACCAAGTCTTCGTCATTGGTGTTACTAATTCCAATATTTACAGATAAATTTCCATTAAAATAGCTTGAGTTTGGAGTCTCTGAGAAACGGTCTCTAACGTCGGCAATATCTCTTAGTCTTATGACTTTACCATTAGGATTGCTCCGAACAATAAATTTATCTAAATCATCTGCTTTATAGTTCCTACCATTCGCTCTTATAAGATATTCTTCACTTACGGTTTTAATATTACCGCCGGTTACCAAAATATTCTCTCTAGAAACAGCTTGGGCCACTTCTTGGAAAGTAATACCATAGGCCAACAAATCATTTTCCCTTACCGCAATTTCAATTTCCTCATCAGGATAACCTGATATCTCAACTTGAGAAATACCATCCATGGCTCTCAGGTCTTTTTCAATACTTCTGGCTATCGTTTTTAAAGTTTTAAGCGGTAGATTATTTCCAGTGACTGCAAAATTTATGGTCTCTCTAATATTCTCTGTTTTTTCGACAACCAGAGGCTCCATGCCAGTAGGAAAAGAGGGAACTCTATCTACTGCATTTTTCACTTCCGCCAGGATAATATTGATATCTCTACCTCGCTCTATTTCTACTACCACAGCACCAGAACTTTCTCTGGATACCGATGTCACTCTGTCTATGCCAACTAGGCCCTTAAGGTTGTCTTCTATCTTAAGTACCACACCCTCTTCTATTTCTTGAGGAGAGGCTCCTGGATAAATGGCTGATATAGTAATGATTTTAGAATCTACCAGCGGAAAGAAAGAAGACTTTAGACTCCTAAATCCTATGATTCCGAAAATTACAAAGGCAGCGATTACTACATTAACCGCTACCGGGTACTTGATAAAATACGCGATTACTTTTCTCATACAGGCTTACTGATTTGCTATTTGAACAATCATTCCGTCATAGGCACCAGGCAGAGGTTTGCTAAGCAAAGCCATGCCATCTTGAAGGCCACGGACCATCATACTCTTGTCTGTATAATTTACCACCTCCACGGGTATGCTTGTCAGCACAGAATCATTCTTCACCACAAAAACAGCACCGTCTGCTCCTAAAAGAGAGCGACTAATTTCCATAACACCATGTTCCGAAGCTGCCATCACAGAAGCTTCCAGAAACATTCCTTCGGTCAATCCTGAACCACTTACTTGGATGTAAACAGGGACTGTTTGTGTGGCTGGGTCAATAACCCCATTAATTCTTTTAACGAAACCAGACCAAGTTCTTTTTCCTTTTAGGTCTTTTACTGTTACTCTTTTTCCAACTTTTAAGAATTCTAAATACTCGGCATTCATGCTGGCTTCCAATTCGAAGATGGCTGGATTAATCAAACCTCCAAGCTTCTGGCCTGTCCTTACCAGAGTTCCTGGATCTACTAAGGCCTCTGTGAGAATGCCGTTAAAGGGAGACCTGATTTTGTATTTCAAAAATCGCTCTTCAAGATTCTTAATAGTATAGTAGGTAGAGACTATTTGTTTTGAATTGATAAAGTATTTCTCTTTTTCATTTAGGGCCTTTGGCAATTCATGGATATTTTTTTGAATATCAAAAGCGTCCAGATAGCTTTGCCATTGCTGAAAAGACTCAGACAAGTCAAATTTTAAATCTGGCATGATAGAAACTATATTATTATAGAGTACACTTCGCTGTGAAACAAGGCTCGAATAAAACTCTTGGGAATCCATTTCAAGAAGCAATTCACCTTTTTTGTAGTATTGTCCAGGCTTAAAAGCCTTTTTGGTAGGTTTTAAAACACCCTGAACCTCAGAAAAAAGCTCAATTCTTTGTTGGGCTTTAATAGTACCGTTTGTTTCAATGAAAACGGGTAAGTCGCCATTATTTACGTTTTGTACGAAAACAGTGTTGGTGATTTTTGGTCCGGCTCCACGGTCGGGCTTTTTACTGTCGGCAAGGTTTTCTTTATAAAAATAGGCCCCTAGTAAAATAGCTAAGCCCAAGATAATACTGACTGCTAGTCTCATTTAGTTTTTGAGTAAGTGTTTTAAGGATTGAAAAAACGATAAACAAAAAATTCACCGAATCCCTAAGTTTAAACCAAAGGTCTCAAAATTTAGTTTAAAGTCTACCCAGAATTTGATTGATGGGTATAAAAACTAGATGTATACTAGAGTTTCATCGACTATTTAATAGTCTGCAAGTATTTATCTCGTTAAAGCTCTAAGGTCAGCCACTCAAAGTCAGACAAATCCCTAAACATGACGGAGGCTCCTAAGACTAGATTAATTTTCTTTTAAATTAAGCAATCTTTAAAAAGTTGGTGGATTCAAGTAATAAATGGGTAAAAAGGTTTTACATTAATAAGCTACAGGGATGAACTTCTAATTTTTTTGTTTCTGTTTCAAAAGACTTAGAAATTCACTTAATTTAATTGTTCTTCGCCCTAGCCCTCGTGCCTTTGGCCACAACATATTGGTAAAAGGCTCCGTCTGAAAACTAACCGTTCTATAGGAAAGATATGTTGTACTACTGTGAAAGCCACCAGCTAGGATGATGATCAACATACAGTACCTATGGTACGAAAGACTGTGGATGTCTTTATTTTTTACCGATATATTGTCCCTAATCGGACAACAATTTGGTATATGTAGCACTCCCCAGAACTATCCGATGTCCGAATTAATCCGTTACCAATATCTGAACCTGATACATATTCTGCTACCTGCATAAATCTTTGTGGCATATCACTGGAATCAACTACTATTTCTCTTTCAGCAGAATTAACGCCTGAATCTTGTATTCCTATAGCTATTATGAAGCTAATTCACTAAAACCTACCTCCAAGAAGTCTTTTACTAAACAGAACTTGAATTCAAAAAGTCGCCTAAAGGTTTAAGCGTTTCAAAAACGCCTATAGCATGTATTAAGAAATCTGGCCTTGTGACCTCTGCATCTTTTACATTATGCTGGGCTAAGAAACTTTTCCTTTTCAACAAATCTATGTGTTTATGTTCAGCCTCAAAACCTTTAGGTGGCCTTTTGAGGCTCTCCCCTACTAAATCGCCAAAAGTAGTTTTGAAATTAGGCTCATCTAAAACGCTTAAAAGTTTATCTCCATTATAATCTATTTCTTGTCTTATGCCCTTTATCCAGTCGCCCTGAGGCATGTAGGCTCCGCCAGCCAGCATGCATTCCCCAGGACCTATATGTATGTAATAGCCAGACCGTGAGTGGATGTCAGACTTTTTAAGAGCAGATGTTATGTGAGCTCCCATATTAGTTTTATAGGGCGATTTGTCTTTAGAGAAACGAACGTCTCTGTAAATTCTAAAAACACAACCCTTCCCTGTATGATGGGCTATACTCGGGTCAAATTTTGAAATACCTTTGATAAGTTCATCAATAAAAACTTCAAAATTAGCTTTAGCCACTTCATAATGTGGCTTATTTTCTGTGAACCACTCTCGGTTATTATTGACCTTTAGGTCTTTTAAAAACTGAAAAGTGTCTTTTGCGATAGCCGTCATGTTGTCTGGGGTTTGAAATTTTGTATAAATTTTAAAGAAATTCGGGTCACAGCAGACCGTCTATCTATTTTAGATAACTATCTTATTACTAGATAAATACTTTATGAAACGGCATAGCCCTCTTTCCACGTATCTGCCATATTAGGGTAAAGTTTACGACACTCTAGGTACTCTTCCATCATCCCTCTCATTCTAGGACTTAATGTCTTTAAGTAATCTTCTGTTAACAAATCACCCTTTAATAAGTAAAAATGCCATGTAGGCGGATATTTAGCACTATGATAACCCATGTGAAGCGTTCTTCTTGGCACCTTGGTTTCAGCAGAATACCCTCGATGGATAAGATTATTGTTATAAAAAACAGCCTGCCCAGCTTTTAGACTAACTTTCATTGCACCTGGCATATTGGCATCCTTTGGTGCATAGTGCTTAGTTCCAGCAAAGGCTTTGGCCTCTGCCTCCGTATTAGGTCTATTATGACTAAGTGGCACTATTTCTAGTGAATCTTCCTGAACCAAAGGCAGGTTTATCTGGACGCTGTTATGAAATCTCTCTTTTGAAAAAAGCCGATCTTCTATCTCCTCTTCTGGAATTTGAATGATATCTCTATGCCAACCTAACTTGTAACTTACACCAGGATTGGATGCTAAGATAGAAGAGTTGTTGATTATTAAATCTGGCCCTAATAATTCCTCTACAATAGATAGAACTTTCTCATGATGAAAGGCATGATGAATTTTTTCGGTATTCGGTTTGGTAAGTAAATGAAAGTAATACTGTCTATTTTCGTTCCCAAAATCACTTATTTCGTCTCCTAAATGTTGCAGGGAAGAACTGTGCTCGCCTTTGTCTTCTGTTTTTTTGTTTTCGCTAAGCATTTCATCCATGATCTGTCTAAAACCATCAATTTCACTCTTGGCTAAAACATCAACAATCACATAACCCTCTCTTTCAAAATCTTCTCTTAATTTGCTCATAATACCTTTTGTTTTTTTTCACTTTCAGCGGATTTCAGACCCGCTTCTAATACTTTTAAAATGGATACCCCATCTTTGAAGTTTGGTCGAATTTCTATTCCCGTATCTATCGCCTTCATAAAATCGGCAACAGCATGAATAAAGCCATGCTCATAGCCAATAATATGTCCAGGAGGCCACCAATTCGCTATATATGGGTGTATGGCCTCTGTTACTTGAATGGTTCTAAACCCCTGATATCCCTCTGAGTCTTCTCTAGAAAAGTAACTTAATTCGTTCATCCTTTCCATGTCAAAACAGATGCTTCCTTTACTCCCGTAAATTTCGAACGTATTACCGTTCTTTTTCCCGGTGGCAAAACGACTTGCCTCAAAAGACCCAATGGCACCAGATTCAAACTCTACCATCATAAGTGATGCGTCCTCTACCGTAACTTCTCCCATTTTAGTGCTTCCACCCTTCTCGGTAGAGAAAGCAACTGCATTTTCACTTGGGAGTGGCCTTTCTTTAATAAAATTAGTGGTGAGGCATGAAACCGTCTTAATATTACCCACCAAAAATTGAGCAAGATCTACGCTATGAGAATTTAAATCCCAATGAGGACCAGCATGGGCGGTTTCCTTCTGAAGCTGCCAAGTTAGTGGGAAATCTGGATCTACTATCCAATCTTGCTGATAAGCTCCTCTCCAATGGAAAATCCTGCCTAGCTTCCCATCTTCTATCATTTTTTTTGCCAGCATTACAGCGGGTACTCTTCTATAGTTATGATTGAGGTAATGCGTTATCTTATTATCCTCAGCTACTTTTAGCATTTCATCGGCCTGTTTGGAGCTCATAGCCAAAGGTTTTTCACAGAAAATATGTTTCCCATTCTTTGCGGCCGCCATCGCAACTTCATAATGTAAATGCTGTGGCAGTGCTATGTCAACTATGTCTATATCTGCTCTCTCTACTAGCTTTTTCCAATCTGTTTCAGTCTCTTCCCATCCCCACTTATCGGCCAATTCCTTCACGCCTTTTTCATTTCTTCCGCAGGCTACCTTTAAATTTGGTTTAATGTTAAGGTCGAAGAAAAGCGGGGCATTAATCCAAGCGTTGCTATGGGCCTTCCCCATGAACTTGTACCCAATTATTCCGACATTCAATGATTTCATTTATCTTTTCTTTTAAAACTTTGTCGTTTAGTAAATACAGTTATCAGAAATTCTTTTCAGCTCCTGAACGCTCATTGCCACTACCGTTTTTTCTTGGAACGCATAATCTGGGTGAAGGGTATCGGTCTCAACAGCAAAGAATCCTTGGTATTTTTGTTGGACGAGTAATTGGGCAATTTTTTGATTATCAATCAATCCTTTTCCCGTAGGAACACAGGAAAAGAAATACCACTCATCTACAGCCACCCCTCTTACGGGAAGCATATCTTTTATGTGAGTCGCCATCACATGAGGTGCCAATTTCTCCATAGCTTTAACTGGATCATCCATTACCCTGAGAAAATTTCCAGAATCGAAATTAATTCCAAAATAAGGTGAATTAACTTCCTCAATTAGCCACAATATTTCATCTGAGTTATAGTCAATGTGATTTTCAATGGCCAATTTAACCCCATGCTTTTCTGCCTCTTTTACTGCTATTTTAAACATGGCGGCAAGCTGGGCCAACTGCGGTTCATGAGGCTCAAACCTAAACATCAAACTAGAACCCACCACTCGCATCACATCTGCTCCAATGGCCTTTGCGTATTGGATGTGCTCTATCATAGAATCAAATTCCGATTGGTTTCTCCCACCCTCTAAGCCATCTGGATGTCCCCAAGCATAAACCCTATCAAAACCGTAATCATCAACCCAGTCCTTAACCTTTGCCAGGTATTCCGGTGAAAATCCTGGAAAGAAACATGATTCTAAAGAAACGCCATCGACGCCTGCCTGGTGACAGTACTCAAGAAAGTCTTCCATGCTAAATGGTTTTTCTTTTTTGTACTGATGCGGGTAAACCTCTCCAAATAGCCTGTGGAAGCAATAGCTGTCCACTCCAATTTTTAGCCTATACTTTTCCGCCATTCATTAATTTAAAAATAGTTTAGAAATCTCTTAGTTTTCAAGGTAGTCAATCAACCCTTTTATATGAAATTTCCTCGAATGTTCTAATTAGAAAACCCCATGAAACATCGAATCAGGAAGAAAAGCTTCTTAGCTAGATATATTCATATGATAAAAAGATGTCTATTGAAATTCTGATATACTTTTAAAGCTTTCTATTATAACATCACTTCCAAGCCCTCCCACTTCACCTCCCAATCTGAAGGAAAGCCCATGTTTGATTTTGGATTATCCTTTGTACCTGTGGCCATCATGGCCAGTGCTGAAAGAAATCCACCGTTACCTGGCAAATATATGGGGAGCATTGGTGTTTGATAATTATGCCCGTTTGCCAAATATGTATTTGTTGTTACTGGCATTAATAAAGCATTTATAGCCCTTTCAGGTAACTCTAAACGAATAGCTGTCATGGCTGTCATTGGGAAATCCCATCCCCAAGTATGCCCCCATTTCCATTCTACCCAAATTTTATTAAACGTAGCTTTCATCACTGCTTTATCTAAACCATTAGTTTCTGGAAGCATCCCATAGGTACCTAAAACACTTGGATGGTCGGTCATATAACGTTCAGTGCTTTAGGAATCTGGCGAGCTTTCTGCTGCTAAATACAGGCCATTCTTTATAGGAAGTGGCGATAAATCCGCTAACACAGCATCCCATTTCTCATTTCGCTCTATGCCCATTCTTTCTCTCCAAGTCTGTGCTGTTTCTAAGCCCCATCGCCAATAAGCCAATTCATAAGTAGGATTAAAAGTTTCTTTAGGGTTAAATCGTTCTTGTGCCGGCATAACACCCGGACCCAAAATATATTTTTCCGTTTTGGGGTCCTTATAAGCAAAATCCGCCATGAATTCTGCTGTTCTTTCCACGACTTCCGCATATTTTTGGAGCACTTCTTTGGAAGCTTTTTGATTATAAATCTGCTCTGCAAAGTAGATAGGATGTGGCTGCTGCCAGATAAGGTAAGAACCAACAGAGGAAGCAGTTTCGCCTCCCCACGGGTCTGTCATTTTTTGCCAACGGATTCCTTCAAAACCTTGTCTTTTGGCAATGGCTTCTGCCCCCATAATGTTCCTCAAGTACCCATCTAATTGGTCTTCCAATATTTCTGGTTTGCCCCATTGAGCAAAGTGTACTCCATGCCACCAAAATATTTCCATGTGTGGTTTCCCATACCAAGAATTAAAGGTCAATCCCGTTTCTTGAGGAGGTGTTTTACCTCCACAATTCACCCTGGTTAAATACATAGAGAGCACCATTCTTCGCTCCAATTCTTTCGCTCGTTCATCTTTCACTTTGCCAAAATCTATCATCCCGCCAGAATTCCAGAAGCTTTGCCACGCAGATTCATTCTCATTTCTTACGACATCGAAACTTGCCTTTTGAAGATCTTTTACCTTTTGATTAAACGCCCAAGTAAAAGTCCATTCTTTTGAAGAATAAGAGGGTTGAATGAACACCCCCTTTTCATGGTTTCTAGCATCTTTTATAGCTAAGTTAGAGTTAAACATGACAGCATATTTAAGATTATCTACCTCTCTTTCTATTACAAAATCCTTTGGGGTAAAAGAATCTGTTTGAATACGTAATTCCTCCTTCCCATCATAATAATTACCATTATCTCGCCACTTGGTATTTGGAGTTGGGAAATTCATTTTCAGCCGAATCTGTCCAGTTTTTAGCAAATCCGACTTCACCTTAACTCCAACTACATCTGCATTTTGAGCACAGAATGTTATGACTTCCACTGGAGTACCCTAAAGCTCAAAAGAACTATGAATTTCACCTTTCCAAACGTCTAAGGTCTGATCTATTTTTTCAATTTCATCAATTGAAATCTGCTTTCCATTTTCTTTAAAAAACTCAAAGCCCAATTGTGCTAAATGAACTCGATGCAGGTTTTGACGAAAGTAATTTGCCGCCTTACTAGCCTCTGTATCTGCGGGCCATTGAATAGCATAAGGCACCTCTCTGCCGTGCGACTTTATGAATCCGTTTGACTCAGTTATCTCATACTTTCTCTTGGCAGGAAATGCATGCCAGCCCCATTCAGATTGCAGGCCTAAGGGCACTCCTTTCTCTTAAAAATCTGGAAAAGATTGTAGCCCTGTCACATCTACAGTCATAGCAAAGCGACCATTTCCTACGGTCAATGAGTTTAATGAATCTGCCTGCGAAATATGGACCATATGCCTGTCTACAACCTTTCTTCTGTCTATTTTGTCTGATGTACAAGTGAAAAAAAGAACAGATAGAAAGAGAAAAGCACTCAATTTATGAATCATGGTTGAATGAATATTTGAGTTGAAATTATGAAAATGATTTGGATAACAAATGCATTGACGCCTTTATTGGGATTAAAATCAAAACTATCCAAAATCATATTTATTAGCAGAACTAAGCCCTAAATTAACCCGAATTTTACCCTATAAAAAATGACAAGTATAAGAAGTAGGCCAAGGTTTAAGAAGACTTTTATAGAAAATCCAGAAGCCATAAAAGAGCGATTTTCTGTCAAACTCAAAAACAATGACCAAGGCATTAAAGGGGGCGTCTTTAATGAACATTTTCATCTGGAGGTAGTCAAAAAGGAACAACATTTCTGGTCGCCACATTTAAATGTCACCTTAGAAGAATCTGACAATGGTACAATCATAAGAGGAAAATACGGCCCTAAGCCTACTATCTGGGCCATTTTTACTTTTGGCTACTCTAGTCTTGGCATACTATTTTTATTCGCCGCCATGGCTGGATTAGTCAAACTAAGTTTGGGTCAAGAAAGCCAAATCCTCTGGGTCTTGCCTATCCTTATAGTTCTTATTTCAGGACTCTATATAGCCTCGCAGGTTGGTCAGAAATTAGGTGTAGAACAAACCTTCAGAATTCATCACTTTTTAGAAGAAACGCTTGAAGATAGAATTGAGATGCACTAAAGCAAAGTCGGTGTAAAAAGAATATCAACACGTCTATTCCTAAATCTACCCTCCCAAGTTTTATTGTCATATACCGGGGCGTCCTTCCCAAAGTCTTTATACTTAATACTTTCTGGTGGCACACTAAAACGTATTAACTGATTGACAACCGACTGGCTTCGCATTTGGCTCAAATACAGGTTAAATTCTCTGGAACCGATATTATCCGTGTGACTAGTGATAGAAATATCATAAGTCTCCAAATTGGGAATAGTATTAATCAACTCTAATAGGCTCTCCCGCTGCTCTGCATCTATATAATTACTGCCACCTCCAAAGTATATGCTTCGCAAAATCTCTTTAGGCTCTTGACCTACGCTTTGAAAGGAAAGGGGTATAAGAAGGATAAACAGCAGTTTTTTCATAGACTAAAAGTTTAAGTAAACAATTTACTATAAGTCCCTTACAAATCCACTTCAAAAGAAAAAAAGCAAGGCAAACGCCCTGCTTTTTCATTTTTTTAACCTTTTAAACTGTAATTAGAATTCTATTGATTCTAAGGTTAGCAAAGTACGAACATTAATGTATCCTTGGTGTTATTTTAAGGTTAATAGATTAAAGGTCAACAAATTGGTTAACCTTACTTTTTACCCATGAGCCAATCAATCGGCTTGCCTATTTCATGTCCATTTTGATAGTTTTCCCCTAAAAGTGCGGCTATAGAGGCCGCTATTTGATTCTGATGGTTCTGCTGCTTAAAGTCTATTTCACCGTTGGCTGGGGTATCAGGCCCTATAGCCGCTAACCAAATTGAACCACCATCTGGCACTTTTTTTCCATGACTCGTCCATTGGCTTTTATCGGCATCTCCTCTACCATGGTCTGAAGTAATAATTAGTGTCGTTTTATCTTTATACTGTGGGTCTGACTGACAGAAGTCCCACACTTTTTTGATATACCCATCTATGGAATTAGCCGCGTATAAGTATTCTCTATATTTAGCCTCATGAGCAAATTCATCTGTTTCATCAAATGCGATGTAAAGCATCTTTGGCTTCTTCGCCTCCAAATAATCCAACGCTCTATAAAAGGTCACGAAATCAAATCTGTTACTCGCCAAGCTTGGCACCGATTCTTCTAATTCATTAAGCCAAGCCTCCTTATCTGTTCCAGTAACGTCTGCTAGATTATCTGCAGAATTCACGTAAACACCGCTCCTTTCTTGGTTTATGATATAAGGAAACACATTCCATGTGCAGAAGGCAGCTACTCGGTTTTGATATTTCGGCAACTTATTAAGGTACTCTAAAACAGTTACGTTCTTGTTATTTATTTTATCATTCGAATCGACGGCCTCATCTGGATAACCCGTTAAAATTTCATTATAACCAGGGTAAGAAAACGCATAAGAGTTTTTAATGTCTATCTGGCTCCCTTTCATCCTATTTCCTGCTATGACTCCTTTATTTTTTACTTTAGACCATAAAAAAGGCATTAACATTTCCCTTCTAATATTGGAATCTTCGTCCCAAAACTTATCTGTCGTTTTTTCTATACTTTCTGTGTAATTTTCGTCATTTAATATAACCTCATCTGCTCCTGTAAAAACTTCCTGCCACCTAAGACCGTCTAGGGTGATAAGGATAACATTCTCTGTTTTTTGTGCTAGCGTACTAAAGCTAATTAAGGTCAAAAGAAAAATAATTCTCATTGTATTTTTATTATTTGATAGTGATTTAGGACTCGTCATGGCCCACATTTTTTAATCTTTTTGAAATCCACCAATAATTCCCAGCGGGGTCAATTACGCCACCTTGTCGGTCGCCATAGTCCATATCTGTTGGAGGAAACATTTCTTTAGCTCCATACTTCAAAGCCCTGCTTTGTAATGCATCCACATCCTCGGTGAAGAGGTAGTGAGATGTTTTCATTTCCTCAAAATCTTTTGTAGCTTCAGTAATCATAAATCAGGAATCACCAATTTTTAATATGCAATTCCTTACCAGATCAGAATTTGGTCGAGGGGTACTTTGAATCTCCTCGGCATAAAAGGCCGCCTTTCGAAATCAATAAGTTGCGTAGCCCCATCTACAAATAAGTATGAACTTACCGTGCCAAAACCTTCAGGTCTAAAAGTATTGTAAATTGGATTCATAGTTTGTTATTTAAAGCCCTTCCAATTTCGTGAATCATTTGGGCTTTCTAACGCTCATGACACTTTTTTAATCGAGAAGTATTTTAGCTGCCGCCAAGACTAAGACAACAGTAAGTATCCATTTGAACACTTTCAGGTATTTCTCGTCTAAGCTATCCTCAATTTTGTGACTAAAGAAAATAACCATCATCTGAGTAAGGAAAATGACCAGAATAACTCCATAGAGGTGAAAAGCCTCCACCGTTTTAGAGAAAGAGTATGTTTTCAAGTGAAAGTTTATCCCAGACCAAATCAAAAAGTTTAGTGGATTACTTATGGTAAGTAACATGCCTTTTCCAAATAGTTTAACCCCACTAAAACCTGAAAGTACATTTTCTTGTTTTTCTTCCTTCTTTCTCCACTGAAGGGCGGCCATAATTAAAAGACTGACAGCACCTGCCACTTTGAATGGGTAGGAAATTTCTGGGATCTCTTGATTATAGAAAACTTGGAATACAATGGTTGCAATAATGGCCTCTGCCAAACCAGTTCCCAAGGCTATGATTACGCCAGACTTCCATCCTTTCTCTAGGCTGCTCTGAAGAATACTAAAGAAAACAGGCCCAAAACCAGAACCCATGAAAAAGCCAGTAATGAGAATAAAGATGATGGATGCTAGCATTAAAGTAAGTTTTGTTCAAATTTCACTAAGAATTCTCGGATAAGCTAGATTTGTCTAATGGGTGACATGAGATTATTTACAGAATTAAAAGCATTTACTTCTTTTGTCAAAGAAACCTAAGGCCGCTCCGGTAAAGTTTTCATTTGCTCAGAAGTACCCTTCTCAAAATCCATCTCAAAGCAAAATGTTTTGAGACCATTACTCAGTGCAACGTATGGGGCTTTAAGAGTTTTATTGTAAACCGATGCTTGGCTGATAGTTTTTTTGTCAATTTTTACCTCGGCCGCTTTACATTCCACCAAAAGATAAGGCTTGGCCTCTTTATCATAAACCACAATATCAGTGCGTTTTGCCAAATCATGATATGTTAGTCCACTTTCTATCTTCAAAAGGCTTTTGGGATAATTTAGGACATTGATAAGCAGATTAATAACATGCTGCCTCACCCACTCTTCTGGCGTAAGTACCACATACTTCTTTCTGATAGGGTCAAAAATCCGACTTTTCCCTTCAATTTCCGTAACTTTGCCGTGAAATGACGGCAGATTTAGTGTCTGCAATTCCATTTCACCAAACATAGGATAATCCCATGAAGAATAAAGAAGATATTGTAAAAAACTGGCTTCCAAGATATACAGGAACAGAGCTTGAGGAGTTTAAACCATACGTACTATTAACCAACTTTGGAAATTACGTGGAGTTCTTTGCTGAGAAATTTGGCGTTGAGGTAAAAGGGCGAGACAGAGCCATGCAAACAGCCTCTTATGGAAATATTACCATCATAAATTTCGGAATGGGAAGTGCCATGGCTGCTACCGTGATGGATTTACTCTCCGCTGTTATGCCACAGGCTGTATTATTCTTGGGTAAATGTGGTGGACTAAAGGAGATAACTACTTTAGGTGATTTCATACTACCCATAGCCGCTATAAGGGGCGAAGGAACTAGCAATGATTATGCTCTCCCAGAGATCCCTGCACTGCCATCCTTTAGGCTCCAGCGTTCTGTTTCTGAGATGATCATTAAGCACAACATGGACTATTGGACTGGGACTATCTATACTACGAACAGGCGTGTATGGGAGCATGATGAAAAGTTCAAAGACTATTTGAGAGAAATAAGAGCTCTAGGTATTGACATGGAAACGGCCACTATATTTATTGTGGGTTTTGTGAATTCTATTCCACACGGAGCGTTACTCCTCGTTTCTGATAACCCAATGACTCCAGACGGTGTAAAAACAGAAGAAAGCGACAAAAAAGTGACCACTAATTATGTGGAAAAACACATCCAAATTGGTATTGATGCTCTAAATGAGCTGGCCGAATCTGGCAAGTCTGTAAAGCACATGCGTTTTGAGAAATAGTTAATCCTCTATTTGATTCAAAATCCAATTGACCCAGCTAGTAACCGTCGAGGCTCGTCTTCTATAGGTACTATCTGAGTTAATATGATATAAATTAGAGGCCTTCATGAGGCTTACTACCATTTCCTTTTCAGAAGCTTTCTCTTTTTCTAAGTGCTTTAGTAAAACTTCTTTGAAAACAGCATGTGATAAGATTAAGCGGACAAATTGTTTCTGCCGCTCTGCTATAGAGAGTTCAAAAGTTTCCTTTCCTAATGGGGTCAAAAAATAGTATATCTCTCCGGTGATAATTTCCTTTTTTATCAAACCCAAATACATCGCTGCACTGGTGTAATAATTGCTTTGTCTTACGTCAAAATCATAATTAGCGGTAATGAACTCTCGACTTCGTTTATTTTTCTCCAAAAGCAACTCACATAGGTTAATTAGTCGTTCAAAAGAGTCTGCCTGTGGAAAAGGAATCCTGGGCTCGTCAATGGGTTTTAAGTCGTTTAATAAACTATCAATAAATGCCTTATTAATAATTCCAGCTTGAATGACATATCTTTTTTCACGTAATAATTTAACCGAACTATAATCCTTTAACTCGAGAAAAATATATTCTCTGAAATGGAAAACACCGTTGGTATAAGTCAAAAAAACGGGACGAACTTTCTTGTTTATTTTTCCAGTCCAAAGACGGTAAGGATAGTATAACTGCCTAACCAGAAAATCTTTGGAAAGGGCATTTTTTGCTTCCAAAAGACATAAAAAATCTCTCCCCTCAAAACCACCGTCTATTTCTATTTGAGCATTGACCACAGCTAGTTTATGAAAACCATGCTTTAAGTTCACAATGAATTCAAAGCTATTGGAGCTCATCCTTCCACTGACTGTTGGCCTAATGGTTTCGTCCTCTAAAAAATTAGCTAATATTCCAGCGACAAAAGCACAGTTTAAAGCCGTGGCTTCACTGGTGATATTATTGTAATCAATGCTCTCAAGATTTTCAGGAAAAGCGGCCTTTTGAACCGAAACCACGTTGGTATTGAACGCATGGAAAGTTTCAAAAGTAGAAATCACATAGCTACCTCTAGAAATAGGCAGAATAGACAATCCATGTTTAGCGAAGAGCTCTGGCAACTGTGACCTATGGTCAAACTTGGTCATTAGTCTTGACTCTCTAAATTCGTTTATTTGTGCAGAATGAATTTCAAAATAAGCTTCAGACACTACCTTATCTAAGATTTGATACTTTTCAAAGAGCTTTTCCCAAGCTATGTCATTTTTAGACTTAGCCATAATTCCGAATGATAAGTTCGTTTATAGCACCTCGCTTTTGGGCGTTAGAATTTATAAAACGATTGGCCTTGACATGTACTACTTCATAGGCCTTATACAAATCTTCAATAAAAGGTGTATCCGAATTAGAAAGCATAAATTTCACACCTTTTGTATGTAATTCATTGCATAAGTCCCTAAGCCTTATTTGCTCCTCTTTATCAAAACCACCTTTAACGTAACCTGTGAAACTGGCACTTTTGGAAACAGGGTCATAGGGTGGATCAAAATAAACGAAGTCTCCCTTTTTGGCCGACTTTACGGCCTCTTCAAAATCACCCCTAAATATACTTACATCACTGCTATTTAGATAGTCACTTACTGCCAGAATAGTGGCTTCATTCACAATGTTTGGTTTTTTATACCTCCCAAAAGGAGAATTAAACTCCCCAGAACTATTGACTCTGTACAGTCCGTTGTAGCATGTTTTATTAAGATAAATAACTCTAGAGGCCTTCTTTATATTTGATAATTTATGGAAGCCTTCTTTCCTATCCAATAACCTTAGGTCATAAAAATAGTCCGACTCATTCTTATGTTTCTTTAACTCTTTAATGAGTTCGTTCGGCTTGTCTTTAATACATTCATAAACGTTAACAAGCTCAGTATTGTAATCATTTATTACAGCCTTTTTCGGCTGTAAATCAAACAAAACAGCTCCACCGCCAACAAAAGGCTCGAAGTAGGTAGAAAAAGTATCGGGTAGCATTTCTTTGATATAGGGCATCAGCTGCCTTTTGCCGCCGACCCACTTTAAGAATGGTGCTACAGATTTATTTTTCATATAGATAAGAAAGCACAAAATAACACATTTGATTTTTATAAAACAGAATTTGAGCGAGCCCCTTTTTTCAAATTTGCACTATACTTTTCCAGCTTTTGTAGGTAAAAAATAGCCAATAGACAAACATAGGCTTCTTTATGCCCTCATGGCTTTCGATGTTTCGTTTCAAATACCTAATTTCACCGCCTAATAAACCTCAAACTATCTTTATGTTAAGAATTTCTTCTTTCCTTTTATGTCTGGTAGTCTTTGCCAGTTGCTCTAGAAAATCGGGTATAAAAACCGGAGGGCAGGAAAAAGACAAATTTGCCAGTTCAAGAGTTATATATGACCGTTACTGCTCTTCCTGCCACGGCGAAAAGGTAGAGGCTTTTGTGGACAGGAAATGGAAGCACGGAAATACAAAAGCCGAGATAATGACCAGCATTAGTGAAGGTTATATTGATAATGGCATGCCTATTTGGCGTAGCACCATCCAGCCTGAAGAGATTGAAAAGCTAGCTGATCTCATTGTCACAAGTCTTAGCACTGTAAACCAATACGATTTTGCCGAAATAGAAAAAACGGATACCTACAAGTCAAAAGGCATCACGGTTAAATTAGAAACCGTAGCAGAAGGATTAGAAGTGCCATGGGGAATGGCTTCCCTACCTAGCGGTGATTTACTGATAGCGGATAGAAACGGTGACCTGTGGAAGGTAGCCTCGGACAAGTCTAAAGTAAAAATATCAGGCACTCCAGATGTTCTTTATGTAGGCCAAGGCGGTTTGTTTGAAGTAAAACTAGACCCCAAGTACAATGAAAATGGCTGGATATATTTGACGTATGCCAAGCATAAAAAAGAAACTGGTCGTGTGATGTCAACCACGGCTTTGGTAAGAGGTAAATTAAGTGGGAACACCTTTGTACAAAAAGAAGAGATTTATGAGGCTCTGCCTTATTTTCCTACCCGCCATCACTATGGTGCCAGAATGGTTTTTGACAATGACGGCTACCTCTTCGTTTCTGTGGGAGACCGTGGGGTACGAGAGAAAAACCCACAATCTTTAGAAAATCATGCCGGCAAAATTCATAGAATAAGAGCGGACGGAAGTATTCCAGAAGATAATCCATTTTATAACACAGAGAACGCCGTAAAATCCATATGGAGCTATGGTCATAGAAACCCTCAGGGTTTAGATTATGACAAAGCTACAGGAACGCTGTGGGAGCACGAGCATGGCCCTAGAGGTGGCGATGAGCTTAATATCATTAAGAAAGGGGAAAACTTTGGGTGGCCTGTAATTTCCTACGGTATTAATTATGACGCTACTACTTTTACCGATATTACAGAAAAAGAAGGCATGACTCAGCCAGAACTTTATTGGCTGCCCTCTATCGCACCGTGTGGGATGTCTTTCGTGACCTCTGACAAATATGGATCTTGGCAAGGGGACTTGTTAGCCGGTTCGCTGCGGTTTGACTATTTAAACCGGGTTAACCTTAAAGATAGTGCAGTGAAAGACCAAGAAAAACTTCTAATTAATATAGGAAGGCTTAGAAATGTGGTTCAAGCAGACGACGGCTTCATTTATGTAGGAGTAGAAGATCCAGGAGTAGTTTATAGATTAATGCCTCAATAGATCTCAATATTTGACCTTTAGAATACCTAAATATCACCTCTTGGTGAAACCCTGACATGAAAAAAGTACTTGTAATGCTATGCCTTGGAATTTCTCTTCAGCTGAGTGCTCAAGATTGGAAAACCATTCAAACGCCTACAGAAACTACAGCCAGAAGTGAAAACTCTGTCGTGGCTATCGGTAGTAAAATCTATCTCTTTGGTGGTAGAGGCATGAAGCCGATGGAAGTTTATGACACAAAAACTAACACTTGGGAAACTAGAGGTGGCTTGCCTTTAGAAATTCATCATTTCCAGGCCGCCACTTACAAGGGCGAAATATATGTGGCGGGTGCCTTAAGCGGGCCGTTTCCTCATGAAATCCCGATTCCTAACATCTATATCTATAATCCAGAAAAAGATGAGTGGCGTAAAGGAGACGAAATACCAAGAAAAAGAGGTGCCGCAGGTTGTTTTGTTTACAAAGACAAAATTTACATGGTCAATGGTATCCAAGATGGACACTGGGATGGTCACGTGAGTTGGTTTGACGAATACGACCCTGAAACTGGAACTTGGAGAGAGCTACCAGATTCACCACATCCAAGAGACCATATCAATGTAGGTATGGTTAAAAGTAAATTAGTAGTGGCCGCCGGCAGAAGATCTAGCCATAAAGATGGTAACACGTTCGCTTTAGTATCTCCTTATACAGATGTATATGATTTCAAAACTAACGCTTGGACGACAGTAGTAGACCAAAATATTCCTACAATGCGTGCTGGAATTGGGGCCATTACATTAGGACAAAAAGTCTATTTCATTGGTGGCGAAGGCCCAGCTCAAAAAGAAGCTCATGACGAAGTTGAAGCTTTTAATGTTAAAACCATGTCTTGGGAAATTATGCCAAGCCTAAATCAAGGGAGACATGGAATTGGAGCCACCAAGGTGGGGGAAAACATTTACGTTTCTTCTGGAGTATCTGTCAGAGGCGGCAGACCTGAACTTAACAGCATGGAGTGCCTAGGCTGTAAATAAATCGAATGCATGTAGCTTTAAGGGCTGAGAATCTGATAGTTTCTCAGCCTTTTTCAATCTCCAATATCGAAAATTATGACGAAGTTTCTTTTTGCCTTTTTATTCCTTTTCGGAATCAATAATGGCTTTGCTCAAAAAACTGCTAACGAGCAGGCCTTGAAAGACCTCATTCAAAACTCCTTTGATGACATCTTCAGTGCCCATAACAAAGAATCGGTGTCTAACTATTATACAGACGACTTTCTTCTCTTAGAAGCTGGCGTAGTTTGGAACATAGATTCTGTGAATTACTATTTAGACCGAGCTAAAATTAGAACACAAAAAGTGGAACGTGTAAATTCTTTTGACTTTTTCCAAGTCAAAATCAAAGGAAAAAGAGGCTGGATAGCTTATCAAAACTACGCCGACATCATCATTGATGGAAAAGTGGTTAGCAAACTTCACTGGCTCGAAAGTGGTACAGCCATTAAAACCAAGAGAGGCTGGAGACTAGACATGCTGCACTCCACACGGGTGAAAGACTTGTCTTATAACGTCTCTAAAAACCACTGACATTCATAGGCTTCTGATCAAGCGGGTTCCGGTCTTTTATCTCCTAAAGAGTAAAATACAACCCACTTGTTGATAACTAAATTTGCTCACCCAAATCGCCCTCATTAAATTAGAAGTTTATTAAACTCTGATTGTAGAGCTCATTCCTTATTAAGCTCTCTTAATGTTAACATGAAGGTATCGCCCTTAGAGCCATTTCAAATAGTGTACTCGCTTTTCCAGCATCAATATTTGGGCTACCTCTTTGAGTCCTACATGGTGCAGCTTAATCAGCGAGGAGAGCTTACCTATGCCCTTCAGAACGTTTCTTCTAAGAATATTAAGGAGTTTTCGGATGGAATTAACTCCGTCGATATTGAATTGGTAAAACTGATGGATGCCATTCAACAGGACACTATTCTTAAAAAATTCAACCCTAAAAAACTAAAATCCTTTGACTATTTCAATAAGGTTTTTGGTAATGAAAAACCTGATTTAGGTATGCAGGCGGCCATTGAAGAATATTTAAATAAGTACAGAGGTCAAATATTACCCAAGCTCATTGGTAAGCGTTTTTTTATCATGAGTGATGATGGCGATGCCACAAAAACGGAAGTAGAAGTTACTGCCGAGCAGACTAAGGTTTATCTGAATTTTGAACGTTACTCAGACCACACTATCTACTACCCCATCTTAAAATGTGCAGGTGAAAAAGTAAAACTGCAGCATGTAGGAGCTCAATTATTAAGTGACACGCCAGCGTTCCTACTCAGTCAAGGGAAACTGCATTACTTTGAGGATAATTTAGATGGCAAAAAACTAAAACCCTTCTTTGATAAAAACAATATTAGAATAGAGAGACGTCTAGAGAAAACCTACTTCAGGAAGTTTGTTGGGCCACTTATTGCCCAGTTTAATGTCTTTGGCCGAGGGGAAGGCTTTACTATAACAGAAGAGAAGGAGTCGGCCTCACCTGTAATTACCATTAGCGAAATAGGCCAAGCCACCGTAGTCTTAAACCTTTTTGATAAACCTCAAAAGAACAAAGATGCCGCTGAAAAAATAAACCTAGATTTGAATTTCACCTACGGAAATTCCACATTCAGGTTTGACAGTTTAGCCGCCAGTGCCTATGTCAATGTAGAAGAAGTGGGCGAAGACTGGGTTTTTCATAAAGTAAGTAGAGACTTAGCCTACGAAAAAAACATTATTGACCTTATAAAAGAGTTGGGCCAGAATCTAATTCATGGAAGAAAAACCCTCGCTAAAAATGCTGGATTTACTTGGTTACAGAAAAATGCTGAGGCACTTGAGACGGCAGGAATTGAAGTAAAACAAGCCCCTGGTTCTGAAAAACAGTATCACTTGGGTACCTCTTCCATAGAAGTAAGTATTGAAGAAAACAGCGATTGGTTTGATATTAAAACCAAAGTTCAGTTTGGTTCTTTTGAAATAGCATTTTTAAAACTTCGAGAACTTGTTTTAGCCAATATCAGGGAATTTAAGCTACCCAATGGACAAATAGCCGTTATTCCAGAAGAGTGGTTTATACGTTATCACGAACTTTTTACCCTGACAGATATTGGTGAAGATGCCGAACTAATTCTTAAAAAACACCATATAGATCTGGTTCAAAACTTAGGTGAAGAAGGACTAGCGAATACGATTATAGGTCGTAAACTTCAAGGTCTCAATAATTTTGAAGAAATAAGAACTTACAGCATTCCAGAGAACTTCAGGGGTACGCTTAGACCTTACCAAAAGGCCGGTTTCGACTGGATAAACTTTTTAAGAGACTTCAATTTAGGAGGCTGTCTAGCAGACGACATGGGTCTAGGAAAAACGGTTATGACCTTGGCCTTTTTGCAGGCCTTGAAAAATGACGGCGTAAAAAACCCCACCCTGCTGGCCATGCCTACTTCCCTCATTTACAATTGGGAAAAAGAATCTGAAAGGTTTACACCTGAGCTTAAAATATTAATTCATACAGGAAGTGCCAGAAAAAAATCAACCGAGCACTTCAAAGATTATGATCTCATCTTAACTTCTTATGGTGTACTCAGGTTGGATGTGAAGTTTATGGAGAACTTCAGGTTTGAATATGTCATATTGGATGAGTCTCAAGCGATAAAAAATCCAAGTTCCAATATCTCAAAATCTGTAAGATTGCTAAACTGTAGAAATCGGCTTATTCTAACAGGAACGCCATTAGAAAATAGCACGATGGACCTCTGGAGTCAGATGACGTTTATAAATCCAGGACTTCTAGGTTCGCAGTCCTATTTTAAAGATAAATACCAGCTACCAATCGAGAAAAAGCATGACAACGTGGCTCTTAAAAAACTCTATGCTAAGATAAAGCCCTTTATGCTAAGGAGGCATAAGTCACAAGTAGCTACCGAGTTACCAGAAAAAATAGAGAGTGTACAGTACTGCGATATGTCCGAGGCACAAGAAAAAATATATGAAGAAACCAAAGCCTATTATAGGAATATGATCATTGATCATATTCAGGAAAAAGGTATTAATAAATCTCAATTCGTGGTGCTCCAGGGACTTTCAAAATTGAGGCAGATGGCCAATAACCCGCTCATGCTAGACCCAGAATACGAAGGCGACTCTGGCAAAGATTCTGATGTAATCCATAAGCTTAATAGCATCATAGAATCAGGGTCAAAAGTGTTAATATTTAGTCAATTCGTTAAACATCTAACCATTATTCGGAAGTACTTGTATGACAATGACATAAAGCATGCCTACTTAGACGGATCTACTAAAAAGCGAGAAGCAGAAGTTGATAAATTTCAGAATGATCCAGAAATTCAAGTCTTCCTTATTTCTTTAAAAGCAGGAGGCGTGGGCCTTAACCTTACTGCCGCTGAGTATGTCTTCTTGCTAGACCCTTGGTGGAATCCAGCTATTGAGGCCCAAGCCGTAGATAGAGCACATAGAATAGGCCAGAAAAACACAGTCTTCACTTACAAATTTATTAGTAGAAATACGGTTGAAGAAAAGATTTTAGCTCTCCAGAATAAAAAGAAGAGACTTTTCGACGATTTAATAACGACGGAGGAAACATTCACGAAGTCTTTAAGCCAAGACGACATCATGAACCTCTTGGAATAGGAAAAGCCCAAAGGCTAAATTCCTCTGGGCTCTCTAAAAATCTTTTAGCTTAGATTAGAAGACCAATTTCTTCATGAACTCGGCATCATTTCCCATGCTCGTAATACTATCTACAGGGTACTGCTCCTGCTCAACTAAGTAATACTTCATACCATTATCCATAGCCACTCGTAATAGTTTAGCGTAGTCTATAACACCATCAGCCAAATCTGTTTGCTTTGGTTTTTTCTTACTACCGACAGGCTCAATATTAATTAATTGCTTCACATGGCATAACTCGTAACGGCTACCAAACTCTTTTAAGTGAACCATTGAGTTTTCACCTGCCGCTTCAGACCAACAAATATCCAATTCAAAACAAACTTTAGAAGGGTCTGTGTTATCTAAAAGGACCTTTTGTCCTTTTAAACCACTCACAAATGCAAAAGAATAAGAGTGATTATGATAGCCAAATTTAATGCCGTGTTTATTACAAATATCTCCAGCGGCATTAAATCTATCTGCCACTCTTTTCCAAGCATCCATGTCAGGCTGCATGCCTATGTAGGGACAAAGCATGTATTCTAGGCCAGCTTCAGCAGCTTTAGCCGCCATATCCTCTGTAATACCATCCATACCCATGTGCGTGCTTACCATTCTCACACCCAAGTCGCCTAAAAAGGACTTACACTCGGTTGGACTCATGCCCCAAAAAGGATCATTGCTATAGCTTTCAAAAAGGGAATATCCCATTTTTGCCAACTTAGTCATCGTGCCTTTGGCATCTTTCGGCATTAAGTCTCTAACGCTGTATAGTTGGCATCCAAAATCATCAACAGTACCTATAGGCATATTGGCAAATGCTCTTCCAGACAACAAAGCCAAACTTAAGGCAGAGCCTCCTTTAACAATAAACTTTCTTCTATTCATTTTCAATGGGTCTAAATTCAGTGATTTTATAATTGAAACTTAAATGTAACTTTAATTTTGGATTGAGTTTATAAAGACTTGTTCCTAAAGTCACCCCGTTTATCTTTGTTAAGCTATCAATTCAGTAATTACTCAACATGCCAAAGCTCCAAATCACTACCTTAACTCTCATGAAATACGACTCCGTATGGGGAAAGTTTTGGGCCTTTTGTATGATGCTTTTTGCTCACCTTTTTCTATTTAAGGAGAACGGCCAAACCTTCTATAAACTCTTAGGAAGTGGTCGAGGACTTGGATTTAGCCCCTGGCCAGATTGGTCTAGGTATGCCGTTTTGCAAGTTTGGGAATCGGAAGAAGCGGCCAAGGACTTCCTGAAAAATTCTTTGCTTATTAAAAGCTATAAAAGGCAGTCTAAAGAAACTTACACCGTCTTCCTTAAAAGCATTAAAGCCCATGGAAAGTGGTCTGGTAAGGCCCCGTTTATTACGAGTGAAGAGTTAGATACTTTAAATCCTTATGTTGCTGTAATTACGCGAGCTATGATTAGGCCATCGAAATTACGTCGTTTTTGGGCTTATGTGCCTGAATCCCAAAAGCCCATTAAAGCCGCTTCTGGCCTAATTTATACCAAAGGAATTGGTGAAGTCCCTTTTCTTCAAATGGCTACTTTTAGTATCTGGAACTCCGTAGAAGATTTAAATGACTTTGCTTACAAAAGCCGAGAGCATAAAGAGGCGATTAAACTTACTAAAGAATTAGACTGGTACTCGGAAGAGCTTTTTGCCAGATTTCAACCTTATAAAACAGAAGGCACGTGGGAAGGTAGAGATTTACTTAATTTCTCATGAACCATTGATTCCAAATAGCCTTCAAAAATGGCCAAGGTTTCACAGAGTTCATGATTCTGAAATCATCCCAAAGTGTACTCTCACCATCCAAAAAACGGAAGACACGGTCAATGGGATTGTTAGCATAAATATCTGCGAATATTTCCGGCATTATGTGATTCCTTTTCTCTAGAATATCCAATAGCAAGGTATCGAAAAGTCGATATCGTTTCTTGATTAATCCTTTGGATGGTAAGTCTTCGGCTTTAATATTATTAATAACTTTTTTGACATAATTACCTGTTCTTTTGAAGGCATATCCCGTGGAGCCTCTCACCCAGCCTCCTGCAGTTCCTATTTTCGTTAAGGAGTTAGTATTTAGCACTTCAAATTTGAAATTACTCATAGGAATCACCCCAATTTCTTCCTCCAAAGTATCATAGCTATCTTTTGAGACGTACGTATCAATATACCTGTCTAGCATCTCATCATAGACTTTTTCTACCACTGTGTCCTTAGTGAAAAAAGTATACTCGATCATGGCCTCGTATTCATTTTTGGGCAGCACATAAACAAAACTCGTTGTATTTTTCCAAGGCATTCTGAAATCCATAATAGTGAATTCGTCTACCTTAAAAACAGGTTTTTTGAACCGCACAATACGACCTTTGAAATGTTGAAGAATTCTTATCTTTCCATCCATTTCATTTAGAAAAGCTTTGTCAATTCTGCTATCAAAACAATGGCCGGAATTATAACTTTCAGAAGCAGTTTGGAGTTCTACTCCTCCATCCATTTCAGAAGTTTTAACTACCTCCTCACCTATCCATAGAATATTCCCTTTTTGACTTAAAACGGTTTTTGCCTGATTATAAAAATCAATGCTTCTAAGCGTCTTATAACGATATGGTGCAGTAGAAATAGAAAGCGTCTTACTAGAAGAGAAAAAATTAGCAAGACTCCAGGAATTCACCAAATGATTATCCCACTCGCCCGCACCTATTTCCCAATAAGACCATGTTCTGTCATTTTTATTCTTGGGCTCGGGGTCGAATAGCACAATTTTTTTGTCGTCAAAATAGCTATCCTTTGCCATACCCATGGCAAGCTGCAGCCCAGCAGAGCCTGCTCCTATGATGGTGAAATCAACTTTGATGATAGCCATAGAAATAAACGAAAAAGACTAATTGGGCCAGATAAATATGAAGTGCTAAGGTAGTATTTCCTTTGATTCTATTCTTTTGAAAAACAAAGTGTAAGACAAATGCCACGCCAAACCATGTGATGTAATTTCTGAGCGGTGCCGAGCCTTCTTCCCATATCCAGAAATTAAAAATCGGAGCTGTCACTTCCATGAAAAAGTCTAAGAAAACCATCAAAAATGCTCCAAAAGCCACTTTAAACCAAAAACTTGAGATATACTTATCTGCGAGTGCTCCAGTAACAAAAGTTAAAAGCATCCAGTTTACCCCAATGAGCCAAGGCACATCAAAGAATTTGGCTCCGAAGTTTTCGCCATATTCATACGCTCCGAAAAGAAAGTCATGGTGCACGCCTACCCACTCTATGCCAAAACCCACCATAAAAAAAAGACCAGCGATTGAAGCTTTCTGCTTTGTATTGACTGGAAAAAGCAACAGAAAAATAATGGCTACTAAGCTTAAATTCAAAACTGTTTTAGTCACGAACCAATCTTGATAGCCTAAAGTAATGCCAATAAGGCCTGAAATATGAAAAAGCCATATAAGTCCAATGCCCATATAGGCGGCTTTTTTATTAAGATGGAGGTTTTCAAAAGTCATTTATAGGCTAGGATTAATCTTTTTCAATAATGTCCGAAACAATTTTAGCTGAAAGCAAACACAGTGGAATGCCACCACCTGGATGCACAGAACCTCCGCAAAAGTAAAGCCCTTTCAATTTACTAGTGAAATTAGGGTGTCTTAAAAAAGCTGAAAACATAGAATTACTGCTGGCCCCATAAAGCGAACCGCGATGAGATTTAGTTTGTGACTCAATCGTCCGAGGGTCTAAAATGGTCTCTGTCTTAATCAAAGGAGCAATATCTACCCCAAGAACCTTAGTCAACTTCTTTAAAATATTCGTCTTTGCCTCGGCAATTAAAGTATCCCAATCTTGGTCAAAATTGCCAGGTGTGTTTATCATCACAAACCAATTCTCACATCCTTCTGGAGCATCCTCTAATTCCTCTTTGCTCGTGATATTAATATATACTGTGGGGTCATCAGATAATGATTTGTCTTCAAAAATACACCTAAACTCTTCTTTATAGGCTTCACTAAAAAAGATATTATGTAAATCTAGCTTTGGAAATTCCTTGGCTATGCCCCAGTAAAAAATTAAAGCGGAACTAGAACGCTCCTGTTCTAAAATCTTTACTGGCTGAATGACATCTTTCAGGAGATTTTGATAGCTCGTAAACACATCTGCATTAGAAATGACGCTATCCGATTCATAGATTCCTTCAGTGGTTTCCAGCCCTTCTACGCTACCCTTATCATGAAGAATCTTTAGAACGGGCTCATTGAATCTGAAACTTACGCCATGCCGAATCGCCAAATCATAAAGTGATGAGGTTATGGACTTCATTCCACCTTTAGGCAAGAAAGTGCCATAGTGCATTTCTAGATGCGGAATCATAGACATAATCCCCGGCGTCTTATAAGGCGAAGACCCATTATAAGTAGCATATCTATCAAAAAGCTGAATGAGTTTGGGATCCTTAAAATAGCTAGCATTTACGCCATGTAATGAGCTAAAAACGTCTAGTGCCGTAGATTGAATAAAGGACTTCAGAGTTTCAACAGATAAATAGGTACCCCATTTATGAAGCGATTTCTCTAAAAAAATATGAGCGGTGAGGTCATATTTCTTCTTATTCTTTGCCAAAAAAGCCTCTAATTCCCCTCTACTTACGTCGAAGGTTTCTTCAGCAGTTTTCAGAAAAGTAGCTCGATCTTTCTTTACGCTAAAACGAGTGCCATCTTCCCAGAAATAATTGCAGATGGTGTCCTTTTGAATGTATTGGAAATGTGTAGTAGGACTTTCTCCTAAAAGGCTGAAAAGTTCATCTACCAAATGAGGCATTGTAAAAAGAGAGGGCCCAGTATCAAAACGATAGCCGTCTAATTCTAAATTATGAAGCTTTCCGCCAGGATAACTATTAGACTCAAAAACGGTCACTTTGTAACCCTGAGCCCGCATCCTAATGGCTGCAGCCAAACCTGCTATTCCTGAGCCAATAATAGATACTTCGGGCATTTGTCTAAGCGTTTACCTAAAAGTCGTCACAAAAAAACAATAACCACAAAGTTTATAAGCTTAAGAATCTGGTGTATTCTTTATTTGACCAGTTTATTATGAAAAACCTGAAAATTATCTTTCAAACATGTCGGCTAAGCCGCCAATAACAGATCCCCCTTCTTTCTTGGAATTACCTCCCATTGGAGCCAATCTTTGAATTAATCTAGAAATAGGTAAGGACTGAATCCAAACTTTTCCGGAACCAGAAAGCGTAGCTAAAAACATCCCTTCTCCACCAAATACCATGGACTTTAGACCACCAGAACGTTGAATATCGAAATCAAGTTGTGGCTCAAAACCTACCACACATCCTGTATCTATCCGCAGTGTTTCGTTATGGAGCGTACGCTCCATAACCACGCCACCTGAATGTATAAAAGCCAAGCCATCTCCTTGGATTTTTTCTAAAATAAAACCTTCTCCACCAAAAAGACCGGAGCCAAAACGCTTATTGAAATGAATGGAAATCTTAGTCCCCATGGCAGCACATAAGAAAGCATCTTTCTGTACGATAAGGGTGTTTTGATGAATCTCAGATAAGTCCACAGCCTTTATTGTGCCTGGATATGGGGCCGCAAAAGCGACTTTTCGCTTTCCCTGCCCACGGTTAGTAAAGTGTGTCATAAAAAGCGACTCACCCATAATAACTCTACTTCCTGCCTGAAATATCTTGCCCAAGATACCTTTATCAGCATGGCTGCCATCACCCATTTTGGTTTCAAACTGTATGCCGTCTTCCATGAAAAGCATAGTACCGGCTTCAGCAATCACGGTTTCTTGTGGATCTAGCTCTACCTCCACCACTTGGATGTCTTCACCCAAGATTTTATAATCTATCTCGTGGCTTCTCATTTCTTAGGCGGGTCTACTTCTTTTAATTTTTTATCGTCTACGTTGTCGTTCAGAAAACTGTTGATTTTCTCTATGTCATAAGACATCTGAATTTCTCCAAAAGTGTTGATTTTGATATCAAAACCGTCTAAGTCTTTGTGCACTTTCGGCTTATCGTCGTTTAATTCTTTCTTCTTTCCCATAATCTTGTTTTGAATAATGTTAAGATAAAAATATAAAAAAACTCACCCCCATAACGTAAAATATGATGGTGAGTTCCTTTGATGGATGAGTGGGAATAAAACTATCCTAAATCCTCCTAAATATTATCCCATTTGAGAAAAAAATTGAATGCTATGCACCCAACTTATCCAAAGCCGCCTGAATTCTCTTAGCGACTTCCGCTTTACCCAGAATTTCTAGCATAAGCATTAAGTCAGGTCCTTTACCTACACCAGTTATGGCCAACCTCAAAGCTTGCATCACCTTTCCAGGCTTGATTTCTTGAGCTTCCAAACCTTCCCAAAGTGTATGACGAATAGCTTCGGCATTGAAATTAGTTGCATCCATGCCATTGACTAGTTCTATGATAGCCGGCAGGCCTTTCTTTGCTAAATCATTCCAAGCCTTCTCTGCTATTTGCTCTTCATAATCCTTTGGAGCTTCAAAAATATAAGGAACAGAAGAGATGATTTCTTCAATGAAAACCACACGGTCTTTGTTCAGTTTCACCAAATTGGCTGAAAGATCCTCGTTGTTTAGTTGCTCATTCACTTTGGCCGTCAATAAAGCATTGTCCATTTCTTTGACATAATGCTGATTAAACCATTTGGCTTTAGCCACATCAAAACGAGCTCCTGACTTATTGATTCTATCTAATGAGAATTCGTCTATAAGTTCATCTAAACTAAAAATTTCCTGCTCTGTTCCAGGATTCCAGCCAAGTAAGGCCAAGAAGTTTAAAAGAGCTTCTGGCAAATATCCGTCCTCTCTAAATCCTCTTAAGACTTCTTTGGTTCTCGGATTGGTCCATTGCGTAGGAAAAACAGGAAAATCTCCTAAATCTCCATCCCTTTTACTCAGTTTCCCTGGCCCTTCTGGTTTTAATAGTAAAGGCAAGTGGGCAAAAGTAGGATGCTGCCATCCGAAAGCTTTGTATAACAATATATGAAGTGGTGCCGACGGTAACCACTCCTCACCCCTAATCACATGAGTGATGCCCATTTCATAATCATCCACGATATTGGCCAAATGATAGGTAGGCATGCCGTCAGCTTTGAGTAATACCTTATCATCTATGGTAGATGAATGCACCACTACCCAGTCTCTAATGGCGTCTTGAAAGCGAATTTCGTCTTTCATTGGCACTTTCAAGCGTATGACGTAGGGCGTTCCGCCATCTATCAATTCCTTAGTGGCTTCAGCTCCTAAAGTGATGGAATTCTTCATTTTCATTCGGGTAACCGAATTGTAAGATGGATTATCCACTTTGGCCTCTTCTAGCTCCTTACGCATTTCAGCCAATTCGTCAGATGTGTCAAAGGCGTAATAAGCTTTCCCAGAATCTATCAACTTCTGAGCATATTTGCTATAAATCGCCTTCCTTTCAGATTGACGATAAGGGGCATGAGGGCCTCCAACTTTTAGGCCTTCGTCAAACGTAATTCCAAGCCATTTTAGACTTTCAATAATATAACCCTCCGCACCTTCTACATACCTCGCTTGGTCCGTATCTTCAATTCTCAATATGAGCTTTCCGCCATTCTTTTTGGCAAAAAGGTAATTATAAAGGGCTGTTCTAACACCTCCTATATGAAGAGGGCCTGTAGGACTCGGAGCAAAACGTAAGCGTACTGACATTGATTTTTCTAAATAAAATTGGGGTGCAAAAGTAAGAATTTTAAGAGAAAGAGGAGCGTTTGACGTTTTGATAAATGTTAATTTCAAGATTCTATTTATCGTTCATGGTCCTTTCCGATCAGTCGACCATCACTCATTCAGTTCATAATTGTTTCTTATTCCAAACCCCCTTGCTTAAATTGCTGTCAATTCAACCTTAATACGCTAAAATGAAAAAACTGCTTCTGTTGCTCCCACTTGCATTTTTGTTTCAAAGTGCCACCTCTCTCACTAGCAAGAAAAAACCTAACATCGTTCTAATTTTCATGGACGACATGGGTTATGGTGATTTAAGCTGTTACGGAGCTTCAACATATCGTACACCAAATATTGACAAACTTGCTATAGACGGCATTCGTTTCACCAATTTCTTGAGTGCTCAAGCCGTTTGTAGTGCCTCACGAGCAGGACTTATGACAGGTTCCTATCCAAATAGATTAGGTGTCTCTGGAGCATTTTTTCCAGGTGCTGGGGTAGGAATAGCCGATGAAGAAGTCACTATTGCAGAAATGCTAAAAGAGAAAGGTTACGCCACAGGGATTTTCGGAAAGTGGCACTTAGGCCATGAAAAGCAGTTTTTACCGTTGCAACATGGTTTTGATGAATATGTTGGACTTCCTTATTCTAATGATATGTGGCCAGTTTGGTACGACGGAAAGCCCGCAACAGGTACTTTCAAAGAAAAATGGCCTGCCTTACCACTTTATGACGGAAATGAGGAAATCAAATTAATAGAAACTTTAGAAGACCAAGCCGAACTCACTACACTGTACACAGAAAAAGCGACAGACTTCATCAAAAGAAATGCCAAGAAGCCGTTCTTCCTATATGTTCCGCATACCATGCCGCATGTGCCTATTGCGGTCTCAGAGAAGTTCACCGGTAAAAGTGGTGCAGGGCTTTACGGAGACTTAATGATGGAAATAGACTGGTCCATAGGTCAGATAATGGCCGAACTTAAAACACAAGGATTAGAAGAAAACACCTTGGTAATTTTTACCAGCGACAATGGTCCATGGCTTAACTATGGTAACCATGCAGGTTCTACAGGAGGACTAAGAGAGGGAAAGGGTGTGAGCTATGAGGGCGGCCAAAGAGTGCCTGGGATCATGACGTGGAAAGGAACCATTCCATCTGGTCTAGTTTGTAATCAACTAACCTCAACTATTGACATATTCCCTACTTTAGCGGCGATAACCGATGGTGCACTGCCGAAACATAAAATCGATGGTGTAAACATTTCGGAACTTTTGGAAGGCAATATGGACGCTAAACCAAGAGAGTTTTTTGCTTATTACTATCGCAAAAACAATCTAGAAGCCGTGAGAAAAGACCATTGGAAACTTGTTCTTCCGCATACAGGCAGAACTTACAGAGGCTTCTTACCTGGGAATGATGGCTATCCTGGTCCAAACACAGAACGACATGAAGAACCCTTAGCCCTTTATAACCTCCGCCGTGATGCTGGTGAGGAATATGATGTGCAAAGACTTTACCCAGAAATAGTCAAAGAACTACAGGCCTATGCAGAAGTCGTCAGAGGAGATTTAGGTGACGACATTACGGAGGCTCAAGGTAGCGGGAGAAGGCCTTTGGGGAAATTGAGGTAGGATTTAAATAGATATTAGTTTTTAGATATTAGGGGCTTAGAAGAGTGGTCATTTCGAGAGCCTCAATGACAAGAGATACTTCAATCACTTGACCATAGACTACCGGTGCCTGAGGTACTCGAAGGCACTTTTTGGAGAATGACCTCATTGACTAGATCCAATGTTAAAACACATTTTATTTGCGTATCACGAACTAATATCCCATATCTAATATTCTAGTATCTAAAGACAACAAACAAGATGAGAACAGCACTTATAACAGGAGGAAGCAAAGGAATAGGTTACGCCGTGGCCGAAAAACTGATTAATGATGGTATCAAAGTATGTATTACTGCTCGTACAGAGGTAGATGTACTCAAAGCCACAGTTGACCTCAACAAGATTAAAGATGGCTATACCATAGGTATGGTATCTGACGTGAAGAGCCTAGACTCTCAAATGGCTGCTGTAAAGTATGTTTTAGATAATTGGGGACAACTAGACTACTTCATAGCCAATGCTGGCGTAGGACATTTTGCTCCTATCCAAGACATGACAGCCGAGCAATGGCAAGAAACAATAGACGTGAACCTTACCGGTTTATTTTTCTCAGCCAAAGCAAGTTTAGAAGCTCTTAAAGCCACCAAAGGGTACTTTATCACTATATCTAGTTTAGCGGGCACTAATTTCTTTGCTCAAGGAACCGCCTACAATGCCTCTAAATTTGGAGCAGTAGGTTTCTCACAAGCTCTGATGTTAGATGTAAGAAATGATGATATCAGAGTAACGACCATTATGCCGGGTTCTGTTTCTACGTATTTCAATGGGCATACGCCATCTGACACTGATGCATGGAAAATACAACCAGAAGACATAGGTCAAATAGTTTCAGACTTAATTAAAATGCCAGCGAGAACACTTCCTTCTAAAATTGAGGTTAGACCTAGTAGGACGGCAAAGAAGTAGATTGATAATAGTTTGAGGGGTTTCTGGTTGGTTTAAGCCTTCTGAGTTCTAAAAGTAAGCCGCTAGGCTCTAACTGACATTTGGCTTCAGTGAGACTGTTCTCGACTTACGATCAAAATGACAATATACTGACTGGGATTGGGATTGGAATACTCTAAACAAGGTTTCAAAACAACCAAGTCACGTCGAGAGGTGCGGTCTACGAGCAGAATGAGACATTGTTATCCTACAAGGATTTTTCCTTTATGAGTCTTTCTCCCATTTTGAGTCTCCAATAGGGACTTAGCAATTTGAGAATATCTTTTAATTTTCAAATCTTTTACACATCTTTAGCGTTAGTAACGCAATGCGGAAGTAAGTGATAAAATCCTTTCAAAATAACAATACCGAGAAAATCTGGAAAGGAACACATTCGAATAGACTTCCAAATGAAATACACAACATAGTCCGAAGGAAGTTAAGAATGATGAATAACTCCCAAAATCTAAATGATTTGAGAGTGCCTCCTGCGAATAGATTAGAGCGATTCAAAGGAAATATCAAGGAATATTATAGCATTAGAATTAACAATCAATGGAGGATAATCTTTATTTGGGAAAACGATAATGCTTACGAGGTTGAAATAATTAATTACCCTTAAAGTTGAAAAAATGGAGGCTTTGAACAACATTCATCCAGGTGAAACCTTAAAAGAGGAATTCTTAATTCCTCTTGAGATATCGGCATATAGGCTATCTAAAGAAACCTTTATTCCGCAAACTAGAGTTAGTGAAATCATTAAAGGAAACAGAAAAATAACCGTCGATTCAGCACTCCGTTTTTCTAAATTCTTTGGAAACTCAGCTAAATTTTGGCTTGGGCTTCAAGATGATTTTGACCTAGAAGAACAAAAAAATATTAAGTCTAAAGAATTACAGGCCATAAAGGCTATTGTATACGCTACCTAGCAAAATATAATATTAATGACTGACGCATTCCAGACACCGCCGGTCGGGGCTTAGGTCAAAATCGATTATTCTCGTCCCGAAAGTAGACCGCTCCACTCGGACTAGTAATTAGCATTCTGCCACAGTTATCCTTAATATCTGTAAAATATTGTCTAAGTTATTCTAGCAAAAAATAGTCCATTTTGACCTGAGTATGTTATTTTTAACATCTCCAATACGCAAAGAAAAAGCTACTCAATAACATCAATAAGGAACAAAAATGACGGCTACTATTCTAATTTCGTTTTGTTTACTACTACTTATCGCTTATTTGTTTGATATCACCTCAACCAAAACAAAGATACCCTCTGTCATATTACTGCTTTTGCTGGGTTGGGGAATAAAAGAAATAACCCATTGGCTGGGATATGGCCTCATAGACTTTTCTTCACTATTACCCGTTTTAGCCACTTTTGGTTTAATATTAATTGTTTTAGAAGGTTCGCTTGAACTTAATCTCAATGGGTCCAAAATTGGACTCGTAAAGAAATCCATCTTAGGAGCACTTATTCCTATGGTTCTACTTGCCCTCACGTTGGCCATAGCCTTTCAGTACTTCGGAAACTATTCCTTTAAAAGTGGACTTATCAATGCCATTCCGTTATGTGTCATAAGTAGTGCTATTGCCATCCCAAGTGTGGTCAATTTGAGGCCTTCCTCAAAAGAATTTGTGGTATACGAAAGTAGTTTTTCAGACATTTTGGGCATTTTATTTTTTAACTTCATTGCCCTAAATGAAACCATAGGTTTAATCTCTATCACGAATTTTGGATTGCACTTACTGATAATAATAGCTGTGTCAATCATTGGCACCATTGTCCTATCGCTACTATTGGGAAGAATAGAGCACCATGTAAAATTTGTCCCTATTATTCTTCTTATTGTTTTGGTATATGCTCTTCTGAAGTTATATCACCTTCCTGCTCTTCTTTTTATACTTTTATTTGGTTTGGCAATAGGAAACTTAGGCTTATTTAAAGGAATAAAATGGCTAAGAAAAATTAAAACAGACAATTTAAATAATGAGATAAATAAGTTTAAAGAATTAACTATTGAAGGAGCTTTCTTGGTTCGTTCCCTATTTTTTATCCTTTTCGGTTACACTATTAAAACTTCGGAAATCACAAATTCCAATACCATTGTCTGGGCCATTGCCATCGTTGGTCTAGTCTTGATTCTTCGTGCCTTGCAGCTGAAAGTATCCAAGATTGACATAAACCCACTTCTATACATCGCTCCCAGAGGTTTAATTACCATTCTCTTGTTTTTTTCTATTCTACCTGATGACAGGATTTCATTGGTAAATAACTCTCTCATTATCCAAATCATCCTAATATCGGCCATCATAATGGCCATTGGTTTGATTTTTAAACCTGAGAGGCTACCAGAAGCGGAGGAGAAGTAGACCAAAAGCCTTTAAGGCATTTTCATTCCTAGGCAAAACTTCGCTAATTTCATGCAGCTATTACTCAAAATACCTATAGTCAAAAAGTCACATGAAAAGATTGTTTATTCTACTCCTCAGTTCACTCAGTTTTGCTTTCTATTCTTGCTCGTCCGAAAGTTCTGAGAGCCAAAAACCAAATATCATTTACATACTAGCAGACGACCTAGGCTATGGTGAACTAGGATCCTACGGCCAAAAATTGATTGAGACTCCGAACATTGACAAGCTGGCCACGGGAGGCATGAAATTTACCCAGCACTATTCTGGTGCTCCTGTTTGTGCTCCTGCTAGATGCGTTCTTCTGACAGGTAAGCATTCTGGAAATGCTCACATTCGTGGAAACGATGAATGGAAAAGCAGAGGTGATGTCGGGAATTTTCAAGCCATGTTTGATGACCCGAACCTAGAAGGTCAAAGACCGCTTCCTGATAGCGTGATCACTCTTCCTGAAATGTTACAAGAAGCAGGCTATGTCACAGGAGGGGTAGGGAAATGGGGCTTGGGAGCTCCAAACACAGAGGGTGTGCCCTCCAAGCAGGGATTTGACCTCTTTTATGGTTATAATTGCCAACGCCAAGCTCACACCTATTATCCCATGCACCTGTGGCGAAATGAGGAAAAGGTTTTACTCAATAATAAACTTGTGGCTCCTAACACAAAACTTTCTACTGATGCCGATCCGAATGATGAAGCGGCTTATGCAGATTTCACACTCACAGATTATGCTCCAAACCTTATGCATCAAGAAGCTTTAGGCTTCATAGAAAAAAATCAAGACAAGCCTTTCTTTCTGTACTATGCATCTCCTGTGCCTCATGTACCGCTTCAGGCACCACAGCGTTGGGTCGAATATTATAAGGAAAAACTAGGCGAGGAGGCCCCTTATGATGGCAATAAAGGTTATTTCCCAAACCGTACGCCCAATGCCACTTATGCTGCTATGATTTCTTATTTAGATGAGCAAGTAGGTGAACTAGTCACTCAACTGAAAACACTCGGACTCTACGAAAACACACTGATAATTTTCAGCAGCGATAATGGACCTACCTATGCTGGAGGAGCCAATACGCCGTTTTTTGACAGTGCCGCTCCTTTTGTCACAGAAAAGGGCAGAGGCAAAGGATCTGTTTATGAAGGTGGCATACGTGTACCCATGATAGCCCATTGGCCTGGCCACATAAAGGCGGGAAGTATTTCCAATCATATCTCGGCATTTCAAGATGTCTATCCTACACTTGCTGAACTCACTCAAGCAAGCCCCAAAACATCCTTAGACGGTCTAAGTTTCCTACCTTCTCTACTAGATAAAGAACAAGCAGAACACCCTTTCCTCTATTGGGAATTCCCTGAAAGTGGCGGCCAGCAAGCCCTAAGAATGGGCAAATGGAAGGCGGTAAGACAAAACATCAAAAAAGGCGAATTAGATATTGAGCTTTATAACTTGGAAACAGACCTTCAGGAACAAAACAATGTGGCTTCCGAACATCCTGAATTAATAGAAAAAATTAAAACTATCTTTTTAGAAGAACACACAGTACCAGTAATTGACAAGTTTAAATTGGCTGCTTTGGGGGATTAGAAGTTTGTGTATTCTCATAAATAATGATTTCGAAATTTGATAACAAATAAGCATATTATTAAAAAATCTTCAAAGCTGTTTCGAATTCTAAAAAACCACAGACACTGTCTACTAAATTAAAGTAGACCTGAAGTTATTTCACATAAAAACTGAGTCACACACTCGTAAACCATATTGTCTTCAAAAATAAAATGGATTTATACTAAACATAGACTATCAAGAGAATAGGGAAGAAAGAATGGATTCAAAGAGACCAACTCTCTGCAAATAATTATTAATCTTGCTCCTAAGTTAGAACTCGGTTATTGTCCATTAGTTCTATAAAAAAGTAGCTAAGCAATGGAAGAGTACATAAATTACGCATCCAAAGAAAATCTAGAGTAAGAACTGCCCAATCACAAACCCAAAATGACCTCAACCCCTACTTCTAAAAGACTTTACTCGCTAGACGCCCTCCGTGGCTTTGATATGTTCTGGATTATAGGGGCCGAGGAGCTCTTCCATGTCATGGCGGATATTAAAGAAAACTCGTTTTGGTATTTCTTTTCCAATCAATTTACTCACCCAGATTGGCATGGCTTTGCTTTTTATGATTTAATATTTCCTTTGTTTCTCTTTTTAGCTGGTGTAGCCACACCCTTCTCTTTGGGTAAACAAATGGATCAAGGTGTTACCAAAAAATCGCTCCTTCTGAAAGTCATTAAAAGAGGTTTGATGTTGGTACTTCTAGGTGTCATTTACAATAATGGCTTGCAAATCATGCCTATAGAAGAAATAAGATTCCCAAGTGTCTTAGGCCGTATTGGCTTAGCTTATATGTTTGCTAATATCATTTACCTCTTCACAGAACAGCGAGGCCAAATCATTTGGTTTACAGCTATTTTAATAGGTTATTGGTTGCTTCTACTACTCGGTTCTGCCCCCGGTTATCCGAGTGGCACATTGAGTATGGAAGGCAATATCGTATCCTATATTGACACGCTATTAACTCCAGGAAGACTCTACATGGGCATTCATGACCCTGAAGGCTTGACGGCCACCATTCCAGCCATTGCTACTGCTCTCTTAGGCATATATGCCGGTAGTTTACTAAAAAATACCCCCACGGAGAAGCGGAAAGGTACGGCCAAAAGCTTATTCATCACCGGCGTCATATTGCTCGTAGTAGCACAGCTTTGGAATCTCGCATTCCCAATTAACAAAAACTTATGGACGAGTTCTTTTGTGCTGCAATGTGGCGGCCTAAGCATGCTGCTATTGACATTCTTTTATTATGTGATTGATATTCTCGGTTATCAAAAGTGGGCCTTTTTCTTTAAGGTCATCGGGATAAACTCTATCCTTATTTATATGGCACGTCATTTTGTAGATTGGCATTACACCGCCTCTGCCCTCTTTGGTTGGGTGGGGCAACTTGTTGGACAGCCCTATATTTCAATAGTGATGGTGTTTGCCTTGTTGGCCGTTCAGTGGCTATTCCTTTACGTCCTTTACAAAAAGAAGCTGTTTCTTAGCGTTTGATAAAAATTAAAGGTTTATGCCCTATCAGGTCTACGTGGTAGAACTTCATAAAAAAGTTTACTCAGAAAATACTAAATTCCGTGACGCTAATCCACAGTTTAACGGCGTACTAGAATGCCTCTATGTGGGCATGACGAGTAAATCACCCAAAGAGCGATACAAGCAGCATAAGACCGGATATAGAAACAAAAAAGGCATTAAGTTGTCTGCCAATATTGTTCAGAAATATGGCATGTATTTGAGGCCAAGCCTTTACAATCATATTGCCTCTGTGAAAACGCGGGCAGAAGCACTCAAATTGGAGGAAAGCTTAGCACTGGATTTAAGGCGTGAACGGTATGCTGTTTGGTTTAATTAGCAACCTTCGCTCATAAAGTGACATGCCCACATCCGTTTCGTAAATCTGAATGCGTAAATTTCGGCTATGAATTTAAATCTGAAAAATAAGTATGCTTTAGTCTGTGGTGCTACAGACGGCATCGGCTGGGCTTCTGCTGTAGAATTGGCCAAACTTGGAGCTAATGTTTGGCTATTTGCTCGCAACAAAGAAAAGCTAAAGCTTAAAGTAGCTCTTCTCGATATTTCCAAAGGTCAAAAGCATCGTTTTTTAGTTGCAGACTTCACCGACCGCACCGCCGTAGAGGAAGCCTTAGCAAGTAATAAATGTCATTTTCATATCTTGGTTAACAATACTGGAGGTCCTGAAGGCGGTGCCATTTTAGACGAAAAGCCAGAGAAGTTTGAAGCCACTTTTCAGCAGCATTTGGTGATGAACCAAATCATAGTCCAGCACGTGGTTCCTTTCATGAAAGCTGAGAAATATGGTAGAATTATCAATATTATCTCTGTATCTGTAAAACAACCTATTTTAGGCTTGGGTGTTTCTAATACCATCAGATGGGCAGTAGCGGCATGGGCCAAAACCCTTTCGAAAGAACTAAGTCATACGGGCATTACCGTGAACAATGTGTTACCGGGTTATACCACAACAGGAAGGCTGACTCAAGTCAACAAAATGAGAGCTAAAACCGAAAAGAAATCTTTAGAGAAGCTAGAAGCAGAAATGGAAGCGAATGTGCCTTCGGGAAGATTTGCTACGCCAGAAGAAGTGGGTGCTGCCGTGGCATTTTTAGCCTCACCTGTGGCCTTCTCAATTAATGGTGTCAATTTGCCCGTGGATGGCGGTTTGGCGGCTACGCTTTAGTAGGCTTTAGAGAGCTGCAATTTCATGTGAAAGGTAGGGTTTGTTTAATTCGAAGGAAACGTTCATCTGGATATTCGGAAATTCAGAATGAAAACTGCCTCCTACCTAGTGCAAATTAAACGAGTAAGTTACAGTTCATTTATTCAACCACCTGCATACATCTAAAGGTCAAATTAACTCTTGGGGTTTTGATTTTCTTTGATTTTGGTAATGCGTGATGCCAATGCGATTGTGTGGTTCCTTTCATCACTAAAAGACTACCCGACTCTAAGACTAATTGTACCTTTTCTTTCGATTTAATATGTCTTAAATCAAACCTTCTTTCTGCTCCGAAACTTAAGCTGACAATAGGCGAATCACGTACCAAGCTTTTCTCATCGTCTCTGTGCCAACCCATGCCTTCATCGCCGCTGTGATATAAATTCAATAGGCAAGAATTGAAGCTTATACCTGCCTTTTCTTCGGCTACAGCTTTAACTGCGAATAGTTCTGCTGTCCAAGACAAAGGATTCTTGGTGGTATTTGAATAATGGTAAGGGTAGTTTCCATCTGCGTACCAAGCCACCTTCCTTTTAGTAACAATGTGCTTCCCAAAAATGTGGGTTTCATCATGTTCCCAAGGAATTTCATTTAGTAGATAGTTCAGAAACTCAGCTGCTTTTTCAAAGTCCATGACCTTTCCATGATAATTTACAATACCATCCAACGGCAAGTAATTTTTGTTTGGGTCAATATTTTCTGGAAAGAGGTTCATTCCTTCATAAGCGTTTAAATTCTTAAACAAAACTATACCCTCATAACCACCTATAAAACCAGATTATTCGTCATTTGACTTTCTTTTTTCCATAATCTGAACAATTGGTTTTTGTATGGCCACATTATTAGGATAAGAGACCAAATCGCCGTCCTCAATTTGAATTTGGATGGCGAAGAATGTAATATCTTTCACCAAGCCCGAAACAGAATTATCTCCATCTATAATTTTTATTTGAGAGCCAATCTTAAAAGGAAAATTAAAAAACAGCAATACAGAGGCGGTAATGTTACTCAACATAGACCATGAAGCAAAGAGGGCGATACCCGCCACAGCAAAAAAAGACGCAAATAAACCTTTAAAGGAAACATCCCAAATAAAACCGAAAGCTAACATCAAAAGGGACAACCAAGTGATATTAAAAAATTTATTGGCATAAATAGACCTCGCCCTATCCAAATCATGCTTTTTCTCTTGACGTGAAATGAGTCGCCTTGATATAAACCTTAGAATGATGTAAATAACAATAGCGATTAAAGAAATAGAAAATTCGTAAAAACGACTGTCCAATAGTTTTTGTAAATTCATGTTGCAAAATTAGACCAAAGCATTAGCATATTAAGTAACTAATGAAAGCTATTTATGATTAACTTGGAATAGTTAAATTTGATAAAAGTATAGTTTATGGCAATTACAGAATCCAATATGATGGCGATAGGGACTACAGCTCCCTCCTTCACTTTATCAGACACCGTCTCTGGCAAAACGTTAAGTTTATACCATTTGAAAGCGGATGTAGCCACGGTTGTTATGTTTATTTGCAATCACTGTAAGTATGTAAAGCACATTAATACTAACCTCGTGGAGATAGTCAGCAAGTTTAAACCCAAAGGCGTTTCATTTATAGGCATCAGTAGCAATGACGTAAATGCCTTCCCTGAAGATGCTCCCACGGAAATGACAAAAGTGGCTAAACGGCTGGGCTACGACTTCCCATATCTCTATGACGAAACGCAGGAAGTAGCCAAAGCCTATGATGCAGCCTGCACTCCAGATTTTTACGTTTTTGACAAAAACTTAAAACTCGTTTATCGTGGCAGAATGGATGGATCTTCACCAGGAAATGGTGTCGCCTTAACAGGAAATGATCTAAGAGGAGCATTAAGAGCAGTTGTTGCTGGAGATTTCGTTTCTGAGATTCAATACCCGAGTATGGGCTGTAATATTAAGTGGAAAGAGTGAATTAAATAAAACCCTTATTATTATTTCTTATGCTTTGTCAATTCGAATTGCAAAAAATTATTTGAGCAAATAATGGATAAAATATTACTCGAAGAATTCGGGTTTAATGAGGTTGAACTTCAAAAGTTGGATGGTTATGAAAGTGCTAATTACATTGTAAAAGCAGATTCAAAAAAATATATTTTCAAAACATATTCTCACTCTGAAGAGACTATTGACCTCATAAATGCAGAAAATGAGGTATTGCTTTATTTGAAACTATCCAATACCGTTTCATTTCCTTGTCCTATTGCGTTTTTAGATGGTTCATTTGTCAAAGTTATTAAAGTCAAAGGGCAGACATTGGTTTGCAGAATGTTATCCCATCTCGATGGGACATTTCTAGGTAGCGTTAATCATACGAAAGAACTTTTCGAATCCTTTGGAAATTCCTTAGCAGAAATCGACCTCGCTTTAAAAAACTTTAACAACTATACCATTGCGGCAATCCAGAAAGAATGGGACATTCAACACCTCCATCTAAGCAAAAAATACATTGATTATATAAATAATACTAAAGACAGAAGTCTGGTACAGTATTTCTTTCTACAATATGAAGAAAACGTAATTCCGACACTTCCCTTTTTAAGAAAACAAGTCATTCACAATGATGCCAACGAATGGAATGTTCTAACGAAGAATGAACATGTTTCTGGTATCATAGATTTTGGAGATTTTACTTATTCCTTTCTTATTAATGAACTGGCTATTGCCATAACTTATGGCTGTTATGATAAGGAGGAGCCTTTAGAGTGGGCATCCATTATCATAAAGGCCTATCATGAAAGGCTGCCACTACATGAGAAAGAGCTAAATGTTTTATATTACCTGATTGCTGGAAGGTTAATAATCAGTGTTTGCCAGTCTGCCCATTCTAGGAAAATAAATCCTGAGAATGCCTATGCCACTGGAAGTGAAAAGACCGCATGGAAAATGCTTTATAAGTGGTTAGAAATCAATCCAATTGCGGCTGATAACTCCTTTAGAGATGCTGTCGGTTTTCCTAAAACCAAACAAATCTCAATTGATAAAATCATCAAAAAAAGGCATCTGCACATTAGCCCCATTTTGTCATTAAGCTATGATGAGCCAATACAAATGGCGAAATCAGCTTTTCAATATATGTATGATGCTGCCGGAAATACATTTTTAGATGCTTACAACAATATTCCTCATGTAGGTCATTCGCACCCGACCGTAGTAGCAACTGGCCAAAGGCAAATGGCAAAATTGAATACCAACACCCGTTACCTATATGATGAACTATCTGCATACGCCGAAAAACTACTTGCTAAATTCCCTAAAAGCCTGAACAAGGTCTATTTTGTTAACTCCGGTAGTGCCGCGAGTGATTTAGCCATCCGAATAGCAAAAATTCATACGCAAAAGGAAAAAATATTAGTGATGGAGCATGGGTATCATGGCCATACCCAAATGGCTACGGATATTAGCGATTATAAATTTAACCATCCGAAAGGCCAGGGACAGAAAGAATTCATTATAAAAACTGAAATTCCTGCTACCTATCGTGGAAGATATTCTGATATTGACGCTGGTAAGAAGTATGCTCAAGATACCATTAATAAAATCAAAAAAAGCAAAGTAGGAATTGCTGCTTTTATATGCGAGCCTATAGTGGGCTGTGGAGGTCAAGTTCCTTTAGCAAAAGGCTATTTAAGAGAACTATACCCTGCTATTAGAGCTCAAGGTGGCGTGTGTATAAGTGATGAGGTCCAAACTGGGTTTGGACGTTTGGGCGACTTTTTTTGGGGTTATCAAGCTCAGGAGGTAATTCCCGATATGGTAATTATAGGAAAGCCAATGGCTAATGGACATCCTATGGGAGCAGTCATTTGTACCTCAGAAATTGCCGATTCATTTTCAAGAGGTGTTGAATTTTTTAGCTCTTTTGGTGGGAACACTGTTTCATGTGCCATAGGCCTTTCTGTACTAGATGTTATCGAAGAAGAGAATCTCCAAGAGCATTCAAAAAATGTAGGAGATTATTATAAATCTCTTTTTTTAGACCTTCAAAAAAAATATGACCATATTGGAGATGTCAGAGGTTCCGGCCTATTCTTAGGAGTCGAAATAGTCAAACCTAGTGATCAAAAACCAGACACGAAATTGGCTCATTATATTAAAAATGAGCTTAGAAATAATTTCATCCTCATCAGTACAGATGGGCCTTTTGACAACGTATTGAAGACAAAACCACCTTTGTGCTTTACAACAAAGAACGCAGAAACAGTGGTAAAGGCTATAGAACAAGCACTCCGTAATTATATCTCATAAGCCTGCTCTTTAAAGAAAGAAGATTTGTAAATTAAAAACGTCAAATAAAATTTCAAACCTTATGAAAACAATATTATTGCTAGGATTAGGTAAAGTTGGAACCTTGGTAGGAATGCTTCTCGCGGAAAGGTACAAAGTGACTGCGATAAGCCATATTCCTTCTCCTTATGATGTCCCATTGCCTTTTGACCTAATCATTGAAGATGTAAGAGATACCGATAAATTAAGTGCATTAATTAGAAAGCATGATGCCGTTTTTTCGGCACTGCCATATAGTTTTAATGAAAGCATCGTTAAGATTTGTGTTGCAGAAAATACTCATTATTTTGATTTGTCTGAAGATGTCCCAACGACTCAATTGATTCAAAAACTTTCTAAAACATCAGATGCCATTTTGGTTCCGCAGTGTGGCCTTGCTCCTGGTTATATAGGCATAATTGGGGCACATTTGGCAAATAAGTTCACTAAACTAAGAGACATTGAACTTAGAGTAGGTGCCCTCCCAAGATATCCTAATGGCCAAATGGCCTATAGTTTCACTTGGTCGCCAGCGGGGGTTGTCAATGAATACATCAACGATGCAGAAGTAATACACAATGGAAAACGAAAAACAGTTTCTTCACTTGATGGACTAGAACATATTAATATTGAAGGTCAGGAGTTTGAAGCATTTTCCACTTCTGGGGGCTTGGGCACCATGTGCGAAACCTATGAAGGTAAAGTGGATACGTTAAACTATAAAACAATGCGTTATCCGGGTCATGCCCAGCTCATGCGTTTTTTCCTTTACGAGTTACTGCTAAAAAACGACAGACAGCTAGCAGAGAAAATATTAACCGAAGCCAAACCACCTGTTCAGGATGACGTCGTTTATATTTATGCCGTAGTGGAAGGATGGAAAGGTGAGAAACTAGAAAGAGAAGAATACTTTAAAGCCTGTTTCCCAATGAAATTAGGCGACAAAACCTGGCGTGCGATTTCTTGGACTACGGCAGCGTCTGCTGTGGCGGTAGTAGATATGGTGGCAGACGGACTATTGGCTCAAAAAGGATTTATTAAACAAGAGGATATAGACTGGGAGCAATTAGTTAAGACACGAACTGGAAGTTATTTTTTAAAATAAATTGAATTCAAATGAATGATAAAATCGATGTAGCATTCAAGGTTTTTGAAGGATTAATGGCTAGATACAAAGAAAATGTTCCAGCCGTAGATTTCGTTTTGAACAATATGCGTGAAGAAGGAATTATTACTTCTAACCAGGAGATTGAAAATGATCATGTTGCTTTTAGAACGTTAGGAGTACCCAATTTGGGAATAAAGTCATTTGAAAAAATATTCATTCATTTTGGTTACCAGAAAAGAGATTTCTTCGACTTCAAATCAAAAAAACTTAACGCCTATTGGTTTTCTCCCCCGGTACCAAGTTTGCCTCGGATATTTGTTAGTGAACTTAGGGTAAATGAGTTATCGGAAGAATCTCGTTCCATTATTCTAAAATATACTAAGGCTATAAAGGAAGACCCCGTAGACAAATTAGATTTAAATAAATGGGAAGAAATAGACCACTTTTTACATCATCCTTTATGGAAGACGCCAGAATTAGAAGAATATGAAAAACTTCAATCTGAAAGTGAATATGCCTCTTGGGTCATATATAATCGATACTATTTAAATCATTATACCATAAGCGTTCATAGCCTCAATAAAGCTTATAATACAATTGAAAAGTTTAATACGTTTTTACATAAGATTGGAGTAAAATTAAACTCAGCTGGTGGAGAAATCAAAATAAGTAAAGACGGCCTTTTAATACAAAGTTCCACGGTTGCTGAAATGCTAATTGGAGATTTTGCAAATGGACAAACAAAGTCTATTTCTGGCAGCTATGTAGAGTTTGCCGAAAGAAAAGTATTACCTCAGTTTGCGAATATGGATGTTTCAAAAATAGAACGAGAACACCGTCGAGATGGTTTTGAAGCCAATAACGCAGATAAAATATTTGAAAGCACCTTCACTTCTCAAACACTAAAATAACCCTATGAAAAATACAGATTTCCTTTCTAAACTAAATATTAGTACAATCAATTTAGGCAACTTTGATGGCAGGACTTTCTTAAAAGGAGAAGGTCAAACTTTGGAAAGTTATAGCCCCGTAGATGCCAATCTTATTGGTGTTGCTTCCCTAAGTACTCCAACTGATTACAATGCAATGATGCTAAAATGTAAAAAAGCATTTAAAAGTTGGCGTAAAAAACCTGCTCCATTGAGAGGCGAGATAGTAAGACAAATGGGCGAGGCTTTTAGGTTAAATAAAATGGCATTGGGGCAGTTAGTTTCTTATGAAATGGGTAAAAGCTTGCAAGAGGGACTAGGTGAAGTACAGGAGGTGATAGACATCTGTGATTTTGCAGTTGGACTTTCTAGGCAATTGCACGGACTTACCATGCATTCTGAAAGGCCAAACCACCGGATGTTGGAGCAGTGGCATCCCTATGGTGTGGTAGGCGTCATTTCTGCCTTTAATTTTCCTGTAGCTGTTTGGAGTTGGAACACTATGATTGCCCTTGTCTGCGGAAATACAACTATCTGGAAACCATCTGAAAAAACTCCGCTTTGTGGTATTGCTTGCATGAATATCATTAAAGACGTATTAGACAGAAATAATGTAGAAGAAGGCGTTGTAACTTTAGTTCAAGGCAATGGAATTATCGGTGAATTAATGGCAAACGATACTAGGCTGCCAGTGGTCTCTGCCACGGGTAGTACAAGAATGGGAAAGGAGGTTGCCAAAAATGTAGCTGCCAGACTAGGAAAGTCTATTTTAGAGCTAGGTGGCAATAATGCTATTATCGTTACCCCAAATGCCGACTTAAACATCCTGGTACCTGGTGTCGTTTTCGGTGCTATGGGTACATGTGGGCAAAGATGTACCTCCACTAGGAGATTGATTGTACATAATTCTATGTTAGAAACTGTTAAAAACACACTTGTGAATGCTTACGGGCAATTGGTAATTGGCTCTCCTTTAGATGAAAAAAATCATATGGGACCATTGATAGATCTAGATGCGGTTACAAAGTTTAGTGAGGCCGTGAAGAAAATCCCACAACAAGGAGGCAAAATATTATGTGGTGGTGAAGTATTAGAAAGAGAAGGCTCTAATTGCTATGTTTCACCATGCATTGCTATGGCTCCTGCTGATGCAGAAATCGTTCATACCGAAACTTTTGCACCCATTTTGTACATTCACTCATATGACAGTCTCGAAGAAGCCATTGATATACAAAACAGTGTACCTCAGGGATTATCATCTGCAATATTTACAAGCAACTTGCTTGAAAGCGAGCAGTTTTTATCAGCATGGGGTTCAGATTGTGGTATTGCAAATGTAAATATTGGTACATCTGGAGCCGAAATTGGAGGAGCTTTTGGAGGAGAGAAAGAAACAGGTGGTGGGCGAGAAAGTGGCTCTGATGCCTGGAAAGGATATATGAGAAGGCAAACCTGTACAATTAATTATGGTGCTGATTTACCACTAGCTCAGGGTATTAAGTTTGAATTAAATTGACTTCAGCTTAATTCTGAAATTTTAAACATACAGAACTTTAATTTATTCCCAACAAACGCCTATCTCCAAAACTATAGAGATTTTTTGGAGGTAGCGTTTTGATTTCGGTTGCCATATTCTAGCGTACGCAGCAATCCTAAATGGTCCGAAATCTAAGCCTCCGGATACTTCTTATTGCTCGCTATTTGCGGATCCAAAACTTTACACCAATAATATACTTTTGGAATCACCTGGCTGTAAGGACCTCAATATCAAATACGAGCGGAGAATTCTTAGGAATTGATCCCGAACCTTGACTTCCATAACCTAGCGTAGAGGGAAAAATAATGGTGGCTTTTTCTCCTACACGCATTTTGGCAATGCCTTCATCAAAACCTCTCACCACTCTTCCTGTTAGCAAAGCAAAAGAGAAGTTTCCAGAATCAAATTTCTTTCCAGAAAGTAAATTTCCTGAATAGTTAACATTAACCGTTTGCCCAGCTATCAGAGCTGCTCCGCTTAGATTTTCAGATGTTAAAATATATACCAGTCCAGAGGCCGTTTTCTCGGTCACCGTTAAATTATTAGCCTCCACGTATTGGTCTATTTGGCTATCTTCGGGGCCTGAAAAGCCATCACCATTACACGAAAAGCCCACTATGGACAAGATTAATATGATTAGGGTCCTATTCATTAAATATTATAGTTTATTTTTTGTTTAACATAATAGTGATATCCAATTGCAACAACCACTATTTGATTAAGTTCTTGCTTACTTTTTATACCAATCTGTGTTCTTCTACTCCAAAAGCCAGATAAATTTTCCTTTAACATTTCAGGTTTTCAATCACATTTTGTAGAAGTATGAAGATTTTTTTTGGAACAGATCTATTACCTGTCTTTTTCCAAAAGTCACACTCCTTATAGGGCTCCTTTTGTAAATACTATTTTCACAGGTTATTAATATCTACACTTGCCAACTCATTGGTAACAGCTTCAACTAAAGACTTCTCCAAATTGTCCGTATTTGCCTTTTAACTCATCAAATACAAAGATTCCTTCTAGAGTTGTATTCAGAAAGAGTAATCATAACCACATCCGCCTGCCTAGATTGATGAATTATCACGGTCTCTTTATCCTCTAACACTACGTCCAGATGAGATTTAATATTCTTCCATAATGCCCCCTTATTGTTGTTATCGTCATAACCAACTTTTACACCCAAATCTACCGAATGTCGTACGCCTTATTTCACTTCGAATGACTATTCCACAGGAACGTGCTTCCGCCATTCATCGTAACTAAGACCAAACTTCTTTAAATCTTCTTCATCCGCACCATCCCAGATGTTTGGTGTGTTACCTCTATAGTCTAAATCTTTCACACCAATTTCAGAAGTAAAGAAACCGGTAGCGGTTAGGTCCCGCATTTTATTGAAGAAAGATACTCCTTGTGACATATCCGGTTTGGCATCCTCTGGATAAGCTATTTGGTCTATTAGGGCCATTCTATTAGCCTTTGAAAGTTTAATGAATTTATCTCCAAACTGCTTTTTAGATTCTAGATCTAACCACATTAATCCTCCACGCATAGGCACTTGATGGTGGGGCATGTCTTTCACTATATATTCTATAAAGTTAGGCACACCTGAATCTGTAGCACTTCCAGAATTCTTATCAGCTGGAATGATAATATCAGCCAAAACGGCTATGGTAGCCATTTCGTGTTTATTGAAAAAGGTCTCGGCTTTTAGTTTTTGCTCGTGAAGAATCTCCTCTTTCAACTGTCCATTTCTGGAATCTGGCAATTCCTCTACTATTTTCTTAGGCTCTACTTCACGAGCTATTACCTTCCCTGAAACCGCCACCCCAGCGGTTCCTAAACCTATATTTTTTAAGACGTCTCTTCTTTTCATTTTTTTTAACTTTTGAAATTCCTTCTCTTTTGTTAGGTGTGTGATGCCCCCGAATATAAAATGCTTTATAGCCTTCTTATCATCGGGCAGCTAGCACCCAACATCTGACTAAGCCATACTAAAGTCCCCCACCCTTAACTCCTTTCATTATAAATTCTGATGCTCGCATTGATAATGCCAAAATAGTCCAAGTAGGGTTTTTATCTGCCTGCGACACGAAGGCACCGCCGTCTACTACAAAGAGGTTTTTTACATCATGGGCCTGATTATTTCCATTCAAAACCGACTTATTTGGATCTGAACCCATTCTAACTGTTCCTACCTCATGAATAATTTGACCCGGATTAGCCAATCCATAATCATTGCTGGCATCTGGTTTTTTACCCATGGCTACACCACCCATGGCTTCAATAATATTCTCAAAGGTATCCTGCATGTGTTTGGCTTGCTTACGCTCAAAGTCGCTCCATTTATAATTAAACCTTAGAACAGGTATACCCCATTTGTCTACCACATTTGGGTCTATTTCGCAGTAATTATCCTCTCTAGCTACAGCCTCTCCTCTACCAGCCATATGAATCATAGAGCCATAAAAACGTCTATAATCATCTTTCAATGAGGCTCCATATCCACCAGCCTTTTTCATAGAACCATCACGGGTAGGGAATTTACCATTTAGGTTTTCCATACCAAATCCGAAACCATATGAGGGCTGTGTCATTCCACCGCCATACTCAATATGGTAACCTCTTGGGAAGTCTAGTTTTGAATTATCTAACCACCATGGCGAATACACGTGTAAACCGCCTACGCCATCTTCATTATATCTTTTTCTATCTGTCAAACCTGGCACAAAACCAGCCCTAGAAGAACCCGTGGAGTCATGTAAGTACTTACCAACCACACCTGAAGAATTTGCCAATCCGTTTTGAAATCTAGAAGATTTAGAATTCAAGAGTAATCTAGATGACTCACAGGCACTCGCTGCCAAAATCACAATTTTAGCCCTTACGGTTACTTCTTCATTCGTGTGTTTATCTACATAAGAAACTCCTATTGCTTTGCCATTTTCATCCGTTAAAACCTCCCTAGCCATGGCATTGTTAATCAGGGTTAAGTTTCCCGTTTTCATCGCTGGAATACATAAAACAGAACTAGCAGAAAAGTCTGCGTAAGCTTGACAACCTCTATTGCATTGATGGCAATAAAAACATGAACCACGTTCATTATTTATAGGTTTCGTCAATATTGATAACCTAGATGGAATAGTAGTTACGCCAGTTTTTTTATTGGCCTCCATAAACATCAGTTCGTGTAAACGAGGCTTAGGTGCAGGCAAGAAAATACTGTCTGGGTCATCTGGTAAGCCTTCATAACTTCCAAAAACGCCCACTAGTTTTTCAACCTCATCGTAATAAGGAGCCACATCTGAATAGGAAATTGGCCAGTTTTCACCTAGACCATCTATGTCTTTTCTCTTGAAATCTTTTGGGCCAAATCGTAAAGAAATTCTTCCCCAATGGTTTGTTCTCCCCCCTAGCATTCTAGATCTAAACCATCCGAATTTAGAGCCGTCCTTTTGAGTATAAGGTTCGCCTTCTAATTCCCAACCACCCCAAGCGGCATCAAAATCGCCAAAGTTTCTGAATTTTGAACTGGCTCCTCTACGGGCAGATTCCCATGGGTTTTTTAGCTGTGTAATATATTTAGGATCGGCGGGGTCATAATAACCTCCAGCTTCCAGCATACATACTTTTGCTCCTGCTTTGGTAAGTTGGTGTGCGGCCATTCCGCCTCCAGCACCAGAGCCCACTATTAAAACGTCGTACTCTTTGGCTGTTTCTTTTATCTGAAAAGGTTTCATGTATTAACGGGGTTGAATTATTATGTACCAATCTAGCCAATATAAATTAGAAAATAAAAATAAAAAGCCAATGGAATGGCTTCTTTATGGAAAGTGAAGACAAATTGGTTTATAAAGAATTCTTACGGTCCAAAATATCACTTAATTAGGCCAGCAATCTGTAGGGAGAGATCCAAAAAAACAATCTTGGCTCTGACGTTTCTTTCTAAATGAAAAATGCCTTCATCTACCAGCTGAGTGATTTTATGAAGATTATCCATCTTAAAGGCTTTGGAGAATTTACGAACGAACTCCTCCTCTTTAGCTTCCAGTTTTACTAAGCTATCATTCCCACTGGCTACTAAAAAAAGTTCTCGGAAAATGCTTAATGAATATTCGAAAATCTGCTTTTGATGCTCTTTAGAAAAAGTATCAAACTCGTCTGCCATTGGTACCAGATCCATAACATTAAATGCGTAGCAAAACCTCATCCAGTTGGCAAACCAGTCGTGTTCATTTTCATTTTTAGAAGCTGAAAGCTTCAATGCCTTGTTTAAATTACCATTGGATAAAAGTGCAATTTCCTTAGCTCTGTTTTCGGTTTGACCAGCTCGAGCCAAAAAAGTCTTGACATCTTCATCTTTAAATTTTGGCACCGCAAAACGCTGCACTCTGGATAAAATGGTAGTCAATAAATGCTGGGAATCATTGCAGACCAACAGGAAGAAAGTTTGAGATGGCGGCTCTTCCAAGATCTTCAAAATGGCATTGGCCGTTCCTATACTTAGCATTTCTGGTAGCCAAATATAAACGAGTTTATAACCGCCCTCATAAGACTTAAGAGACAAGTTTTGAATCAACTTCCGAGCTTCCTCCACAGGTATATTCCCTTGTTTTATACTGATTGTCTCTAACCAGTCTGTAAGGTTTCCGTAAACATTTTCTCTAGCGAAGGAACGCCATTCGTTCATGAAATTCTCCGAAAGAACCTTTTTCCCTCCTGCCGTAGGGAAAATAAAAGACACATCTGGGTGAGCAAGTTTATCAATTTTAGAACAGGAAGCACATTTTCCACAAGAATCAGTCTCCGTAGAATTCTTACAATTTACATAAGCTCCAAAAGCCAAGGCTAAGGCCAAATTACCAGAACCCTGAGAGCCATGAAATAGCTGGGCATGAGCCACATGATTCTTTTTCACCGACTGAATCAAAGTGGCCTTTTGGGCATCCAATCCTATAATATCTCCAAATCTCATCTAGGAATATTCTTCAGGTTTATTATCTAAAATATGCTTTAGCATATATTCCTCCTCTATACTAAGAACTAGGTTTCTACGACCCATGGTGGCATTTATGACTCCTTTGGCTTTTTCAAACCTATAATTTGTATAGCCTTCTGCCTTTCCGCCCCAAGTAAAAGATGGGATAAACTTTTCTTGGAAACCAGCTCCAAAAACATTGGCACATACACCTATTACTGTTCCTGTATTAAACATGGTACTTATGCCTACCTTAGTATAATCTCCCATGAAAGTACCACAAAAGAGCTCCCCTGTGGGCTCTAAAGCTTCGCTGTCATAATTGTATAGTTTTACCTCCTTATAATCATTTTTGAGGTTAGAGTTATTGGTATTTGCACCCAAATTACACCATTCTCCAATATATGAGTTGCCTAAAAAGCCTTCATGAGCTTTATTAGAAAAGCCGTAGAAAATACTATTCCCCACCTCTCCACCAACTCTAGAGACTGGTCCTAGCGTAGTATTAGGTCTTATTCTAGCTCCGAAAGCCACCATACTGTCTTCTCCTATACTGGCTGGGCCTATCACCACTGCTCCTTCTTGAATCACAGCATTTTTCCCAATATAAATAGGGCCATTTTCTGCATTAAGCACGCAGGCTTTTAAGTCTACTCCTTTTTCTAAGAATATATTATGGAGGGCATATGTCCGAGTATGAATGTCTTTTATGGCTTCAGAAGTTCTTCCTTTGGTAAGGAGTGAAAAATCATGCTCAATTTCCTGAGCGTTTAAAAGGAATAAATCAGAGAGCTTCCTTAGGACTTTGGACTCCCCTACTGCCAGCTGTTTGCTTTTACTGCTATCGTAATCACCAAACCTATCGGAGCAGTAGGCCACCACTTCTTTACCTGCTAAAATCACTTCTCCGAAAACGAGACTATGAACCATTTTCACCAAGCCATCTGTAGGCAGGAATGAGCTATTGATGTACTTATTTTCTTTGACGGTATGGTACGCAAATTTCTTTTGGAGATAGGCCACCGTCAGAAAAGAAACTCTGGCTTTGGTACGTTTCTCCCATTTTTCACTGATAGTCAAAGTACCCAAACGAAGGCTCGCAATGGGTCTAGTAAGCGTTAAAGGCTTTAACTGATTTCTATATGTGGGGTCTTCAAAAAGAATAATATTCATGTCCTACAAAAATAAAACCTCATAGGCTGATAACCTATGAGGCCTATGCATTTATTCTGTTTTTTGGGCTTACTGCTGAGCTGTCATTTGATTAGCCATTAATACTGCGTTGTAGGCATTTATTATCCCCCCGCTTACACATAATTCGCCTAAAAGTGCCTTGCCCTTTCCTCCTGGGACATTTACTATAAGGCCCTCCAGTTTTACCGAGGAGTCTAGAATAATACTTTTAAGTTGTTGGGGAGTTAGGCTAGGAAAATAAGATTTCAATAAAGCAGCTACGCCAACCACAGCCGGCGACGCCATACTGGTACCATCTTGCTCGCTGTATTTGGAATCTGGAACAGAACTGTACATGTCCACGCCTGGGGCAAAAACATCCACACCCATCCGCCCATAGTTACTAAAATCTGCTACTATGTTTTCTCCTATTTCATGTGAAGAAGCCCCCACTGTTATCCAATTAGATGCCTGCCCTCCATTTTTATAATACTTAGATGGGTATTCAGGTTTTTTGTCAATATCAGAATTGTCATTCCCTGCGGCGGCCACTAAGAGCACACCTTTAGACTCCGCATACTTAACAGCATCATCTACCCAGATTTTCTCTGGAGAATAGGGCTTACCAAAACTCATATTTATAACCTGAGCTCCATTGTCTACGGCGTATCTAATGGCATTTGCCACATCCTTGTCTCTTTCATCTCCTCCTGGCACGGTTCTTACCACCATAATTTTAACATTATCTGCCACACCCTTTATGCCTAAATCATTATGCCTATCAGCCCCAATAATTCCAGCCACATGGGTACCGTGCAAAGCTCTAGGGCCTCTCACCTCATTATTCCCATATTTGCCAAACTCCAGCTTTTCTGGATTATCACCTACCACAGAACGTGCATCAAAACTGGTATTGTAATTAAACTCTAATTGGTCATTAAAATGCTCCAGACCTTCTTCAACACTGGCTGCATCTACTCCCATTTCGGCCAACCTAAGCCAGTATTGCTTAGCCCTACGAGCGTTTAGGCCAATTTCAGACTCTTTTATGTTTTGTACATCTTCTTTACTAAATACATCCCGACCCAAAACCTCGGCCAAAATCTCCGTCGTTATATTCAAATTCTCCTTAAGTCCTTCATAAATAGGCAAATACTGCTCTGCCTCCTTTCTTTTTTCTACTATCTCCTTTTGAATTTTCTTAAGGGTATTGTACTCTTCTCTATATTTCCTGAGTAGTCTTTTCTTAGGGTTTTCGCCAAAAAGGGCTTTGTACTTATTATAAAGCCTTGCAGATTCTTGCTGCTCTTGAACCACGTCTGTTCCATCTGCTCCACCGATAAAGTCCCAACCATTTATATCATCAATAAAACCATTCCCATCATCATCTTTACCATTTCCAGGGACTTCATCTTCGTTAATCCAGATTTTTCCTTTTAAGTCTTCATGCTCAATATCTACTCCAGAATCTATAACACCTACTATTACTGTTTCAGAAGACCTCCCTTTTAAAAGTTCTTCATAGGCTTTTTCTACGCTCATCCCGCGTAAGCCATCTTTCTCAAAATCTAGGTTAAACCAATTTGCTTTGATTTTCAAATCTTGAGAATAGGCACTTACAGACATTAAAAAAAAGGCAGACACTAGTGCAAAAGGCTTCATTCGGTCGAGTTTGTTGAATAAGCTGCGAAATAAGTGATTAACTGTTAGAGTTTATCATTTATTGTAAAACTCTTCATTAAACTCTTGGTAGGTACATTGTTAGAATGGTAAAGCCCCTTTGAATTTAAAAAAAATCCCCGTCTGAAAAGACGAGGATTAAATTCCAGAATTACATCTGAATGCTATTTTATTTTCACAACTACCGGCCCTTCACCTTTTATGGAATAAGGTAAAACTTTCAGTCGTGAAATATCAATTCCTGATTCATATAATAAGCCCTGAAGGCTGTAAGCCCTGTCTTCAGCAATAATCTTTGAACTGCCAGTTCCAGCTATTTCTAGGCTTTTCCCCGGATTGTCATAGAGAAAGTTAATCAATTCGCCAACAGCACCTGAGTTACTTACTTCGGCACTATTCATTTTGAAACTCAAATTGTTTATTGCGAAAAAAGACCTTGAACTTCTTAGTTTCACAGCCATTGACCTCGTATCTATCAAGGCTGGCGTTTCTATAGTAACAGTAGTGTTCTGAGGTATTTGAAGGGAGATAACTTCATCTTTTTCCTCTAAATTTCCCTCATCCACTGGGGCTTCTAGCTCAGTTTTTTGGTCCAAAGACCCTTCTTCCTTGGAGTTATTTTCATTTCTCTCCATGTCTAATTCTTCAAAAATACCATCGTCTATGGAATTCATATCGGAGGAGTCAGAAATACTCGTCACAATTTCTTGTTTAGTCTGTGGGGCCAAATACTTGTCCTTTAGAGTATAATATGCTACTACCAGCCCTAATAAGGCTAAAAGAACCCAAGCAATCCAATTCAGTTTATCTCCTGAGGGCTCTTTACGTTTTTTGTAAACTTGACGATACTCTTGGGTAACTTCACTTTCTACTAAATTGTTTTTGATCGGATGACGCACACCATTATCTGAAAACCCTAGAGCACTTAGTAAACTAGAAGATACTTCAGGATCAAGCGTCATTTTTTCGTTCTGAAGTCTTGAACTAAATTGATTCTTATCTAAGTTTTCTATTTTTATATTTTTGCCCATTACTCCTAAAACTAGCGGAGCTGCCAAGCTAAATAATGAACTGGCAGAAGCTTCACTAATGCCACCTAAGCTAGTTATCTTGTTGATAACTTTTTCAATGTTGTTTCCAAAAAAATGGCTATTGATATTCTTCCCGATAGTTATGAGAAGCTTCATTTTATCAGAATTCCCAAATAAGCCTAATAAGTTATCGGTTAAATCTCCAGAGTGACCGCCATCATTAATGACCTTTAAGACAGCAGAGGCATCTCCGTTTCTTTGAGCTATTTCTTTTAGCCCCCCCAACATAGCGTTCAATGTAAGGTCAAAAGATTTCTCTACAGATTTTTTAGATTCTCCTAAAAACTGACAAATTTTCTCTTCCTCAGCTTCGCCAATTCTTGACTTCAAGCTATTTATAATTTCCATTTTCCCTTCTCAAATTGTAGTACTCTTTATTCACTCAGCAGTAGTGCATTGTTATTTACAATAATGATGCCCAAATCCTCTATTAAATGATAATCAAAAACAGTTTAATAATTATTATTTATGGCCTCTAATAGCACTATATATTTAGAAACCCCACTTTTTATTTCACTTAAAAAAATGTATTCATCAGCAGAATGAGAGCGAGAAGACTCCCCTGGGCCAAGCTTGACAGTCTCAAAAGGCATCAGAGCTTGATCTGATAATGTGGGTGAGCCATACGTTTTGAAGCCTAATTTTTCGGCAGTTTTGACCAAAACATGCTTTTTAGAAATCCCCGAAGAATTTAATCGAATCGATCTTGGCATCACTTCACAGCTTACGTTTTTTTTAATAATCTCTATGGTCTCTTCTAAAGAATACGCATCTGTAACTCTTACATCCACTGTAAAATTGCATTCGTCAGGCACTACATTATGCTGGGCCCCAGCATGTATCAAAGTAAGAGACATTTTCATTTCGCCCAAAGTAGCCGATTTCTTAGGAAACCTAAAAGTCCTAAACCACTCCATATCTGTCATAGCTTTATAAATGGCATTTTCTCCTTCTTCTCTAGCCGCATGCCCCGGCTTACCTTTCATTTTACAGTCTAAGACCAACAGTCCTTTTTCAGCTACCGATAAATCCATACTTGTAGGCTCTCCCACTATACCAAATGCTATATCTGGTAGCTTAGGCAATAATGCCTCAATACCATTCTTGCCTGAAATTTCTTCCTCTGCCGTTGCGGCCAGAATTAAATTAAACTTAAGGTCTGACTTGTAAAAGAAATACTCGAATGCCGCCATCAAGGAGACCAAAGGTCCTCCAGCATCATTACTACCCAAGCCAAACAACTTATCTCCTTCTAATATAGGCAGGAAAGGATCCTTTGTATACGAGGCATTTGGCTTCACCGTATCATGGTGACTGTTTAAAAGTATCGTTGGTTTTTCTTTATCAAAAAACTGATTCCTGGCCCATACATTGTTCAAATGTCTAGAGAAAGGTATGTTCCGTTCTCTAAAAAACTCCTCTATCGCATAGGCTGTTTTGTCTTCCTGCCTGCTTAAAGATGGAATACTTATAAGTTTTTTTAGCAGCGTAATGGCTCCTTCGGAAATAGTTTTATCCAAAATCATTTTTTAAGTTTCCTTAAATCAATACCTGTGTGCCTGTTTCTCCCTTTTCCACAGCCTCTATAAGCTCATCTGCTTCGCAAATGATCACTTTCTTTACTCCTTTCTGTACGGCGTCAAAAGCGTTATCTAATTTAGGAATCATCCCGTCATAAATAATACCTTCCTTTTTATAAGATGCATAACTCTCCGGTTTTAAAACAGGTATTACTGAATTATCATCCTCTGGGTCTGAGAGTACTCCTTTCTTTTCAAAACAATAAATGAGATTTACAATTCTTTCCCCAGCCAAGGCCGTGGCAATAGCGGAGGCTTGTGTATCTGCATTCGTATTCAAAACACCATAGTCTGGACTGTAAGTAAGTGGGGCAAATACCGGTGTAATGTTTTGCGATAGTAAAGTCTTTATTAGCGAAGTGTTCACAAGTTCAATATCGCCTACAAAACCATAATCAATCGTTTTCACATCACGCTTTTTTGCCAAAATAACACCTCCATCTGCTCCGGTAAGACCTAGTGCATTCGTCTTTTTAGATTGGAGGCTAGCTACTATCTTCTTATTCACTAAGCCACCATATACCATCGTAACCACTTCACGCATTGGCTCATCCGTAATTCGCCTTCCTTCTATCATCTTGGTTTTCACACCTAACTTCTTGGCAATTTCGGTCGCTATTTTACCACCACCATGCACTAAAATCTTATCTCCTTTTAAACTGGCAAAAGCCGTAAGAAACCTTTCAAGCTTGGCTTCATCATTGACTACGTTTCCTCCAATCTTTACAATATTAATAGGCATAGCTAAGCTTCAAACAAGTCTTTAAATTTAAATTTCCCTCCATCAAAAAGCCCTTTATCCGAAAGTTTTAGTGATGGTATTACCAACAGTGCCATAAAAGAAAGTGACATAAATGGAGCAGATAAGGTAGCACCTAATTGCTCCTTAGAAAATTGGTCTATCTGCTCATAGTCGAGTGCTACCTCCTCCACACTTTTATCACTCATTAAACCCGCAATAGGTAAACCCAAAACACCCATTTTTTCTTCAGAAACCGCCGAAATCCCTCCACGCTCTCTAATGACCAAATTAATAGCCTCTGAAATGGCTCTATCATCTACGCCCACAGCAATAATATTATGTGAATCATGTGCCACCGAAGAGGCAATAGCCCCGTTTCTCAGGCCAAATCCATGGATAAAAGCTATAGCTGGCTCACTTTTTTGATAACGATTATAAACAACCATTTTCAGTACGTCATACGCTATATCAGAAACCACCTCATTTCCTTCAAGTTTTGGAGATAGAGAAAGGGCATCTGTAATTAACTGACCATCATTTACTTTAATGACATTCATCTTATGCCCAGAGCCGTCTTCTAGTACTTTTAAATCTTCTGGATTTATATTTTCAGCTTCAAAATTATTGATAACCTTACTGGTAGTTTCGTGTAATAAACTTTGACCATTTACGGCTACTAATTTACCATTGACGTACGTCTCTAATACTTGAAAATCCTCTAAATCTTGAACCCTAATAAAGTCAGCTTCATGACCTTCTAATAGGAGACCTATAGGTAGGCTATAATGCTTAACAGGATTTAACGATGCCATCCTCAAAGCTTGAAATAACCCTACTCCGCTCTTCAGTGCTCTAGCTACCAGCTTATTAATATGGCCTCTGAGTAATTCATCTGGATGTTTGTCATCTGAACAAAACATCATCTGATGTGACCAATCTTTGGCTAAAGGAATAAGGGCTTCAAAGTTTTTGGCAGCACTTCCCTCTCTAATAAGCACCTTCACGCCTAGTTTTAATTTTTCTTCAGCTTCTTCATAGGTGAAGCACTCATGATCCGTACTAATGCCCTGACTAAAGTATTTTACTGCGTCATCTCCCATAAGTCCGGGAGCATGTCCATCAATTGGTTTCCCTAGTTCCTTCGCTATTTCAAGTTTTTTCATGACCTCTTCATCTTGATAAATCACACCAGGAAAATTCATCATTTCTGCCAGATATGAAATCTCTGGCCGGCTTAACAAATCCCTTATTCCTTCAGCATCTATCACCGCTCCAGACGTCTCAAAAGAGGTAGCTGGCACACAAGAAGGGGCCCCAAAGGCAACTTTAAAGGGTGTTTGAGCAGCATCTTCCAGCATATACTCCACACCTTCTATTCCTAAAACATTGGCTATCTCGTGGGGGTCAGACACGGAACCGATGGTGCCGTGGCAGAGAGCTATTTTCCCAAATGCAGCAGGGCTCAACATGGAGCTTTCTATGTGTACGTGGGCATCTACAAAACCAGGTAACAAGTAGCTTTCTCCAGCTTTCTCCTCTCCTAGATTTTTTATAGTAAAGACTCTTCCATCTTTTAGAATGAGCTCTCCAAAATGAATGCTTTCATCAAAAATATTGACAATGTTTCCTTGTATTACCTGCATTTTAAGCATTTTATGAGTGGCAAATTTATGAAATCCCAAGGCAATAGTGAACCAGACACTAAAATGGTCATTGAAGACATTCAATGACCATTTTAATAACCACATTTGTGACAGTCTAGTTGGCCACTTCGCTCAAAAACTTCACTCTAATAAGTCGAATATCATCTTCTGTTACTTCTTCTTCGTAATCCTCAAATTCGGCCAAAGCCTCATCAATTCCATCGGAAGCTGAACTCATGAAGTACTCAAACAAATCGTCTTGCTTGTCTTCATCCATTTCTTCCTCTAAGTAATAGTTTATATTGAGTTTTGTACCAGAGTAGCAGATATTCTCTATCTCAGTAAGTAGCTCGTCAAACGTTATCTTTAAGGAGTCTGCAATTTCCGGCAAGCTCACTTTTCTGTCTACCTGCTGAATGATAACAATCTTAGACTTAGACTTATTTACCGCGGATTTAATAACAAAATCCTGAGTGATTTCTATATCATTCTCTTCTACATATTCGGCTATCAGGTCTATGAAGGCTTGACCAAACTTCTTGGCCTTACCCATTCCCACACCTTGAATCTGCGTAAGAGACTCAATATTTACGGGATATACAGTAGCCATTTCTAATAGTGATGGCTCCTGAAAAACAGCATATGGAGGTATGTTATGTGAGTCACCTACTCGCTTACAGAGGCCTTTCAGCATATCCAAAAGCACTTCATCCGCAGCGGCACCTCCTCCAGCTGGTAACGATGACTGAATTTCGTCATCACGGCTACCTTCTGCATCTGAGAGATCATGATCGTCACGCATTTCTATACTGACAGGTTTCCCCAAAAAAGCCCTCCCTTTATCGGAGATTTTAACGACGCCATAATTCTCTATGTCCTTTTCAATAAGCCCATAAACCATTAATTGACGAAGTACAGAAACCCATCTATCTGTAGGGCCAAACTTCTCTTTCTCTGTATCATCTTTGCCGTTAGGCTTATAGAAGTTTACTTTATCGTTTTTGAAAAACTCCAATCCTGCACCAAACTCCTTTAATTTATGGTGATCATGGCTTTCTATATAATCGTTCTTTGAAGTATTCGCGGTTAACAAGTCACCGATATGCTGCAATGAGAAACGCTCTTCGGTAACTTTAATAGCGGTGAGTGCCAAAACAACTTCATCCTTTACTTCAAAAGACTTGGATTTGCCATTACAGTTATCACAGAAACCGCAGTCCTCGTCCATATACTCTCCGAAATAACCCAATAACTGTCGTCTTCTACAGACGCCAAGGGTGGAGTAAGAAACGATTTCCATCAAAAGGGCCTTGGCGTTTTCACGCTCCACCACCGTTTTATCTTTATTAAATTTCTCTAGTTTTAAGACATCATCATAAGCATAAAACATAAGACAATGCCCGTCTAGGCCATCTCGTCCGGCTCTTCCTGTTTCCTGATAATATCCTTCCAGCGATTTAGGAGCATCATAGTGCACCACAAATCTTACGTCAGGCTTATCGATACCCATTCCAAAGGCAATCGTGGCACATACCACGTCACAGTCACCTTTTAAGAAGGCGTCTTGATTTTTCACACGCACATCCGGATCTAAACCCGCATGATATGGAACGGCATTGATCCCATTCACAGCTAAAAGGCTAGCGATTTCTTCTACCTTCTTTCTACTCAAACAATAGACAATTCCGCTTTTCCCTTTATGCTGGCTAACAAACTGCAGCAGTTTCTTTTTAGGATTTATCTTCGGCCATACTTCGTAGTATAAATTAGCTCTATTAAAGGAAGTTTTGAAGAGTGTAGAATCATCCATATCAAGGTTTTTCTTGATATCCATCTGTACCTTTGGCGTGGCCGTTGCAGTTAAAGCTATAATAGGCAGATTTATATTTATACTCTCTATAATGCTTCTAATCTTCCTATACTCCGGCCTAAAATCATGGCCCCATTCAGAAATACAATGAGCCTCATCTACAGCCACAAAAGACAAATTAGCCTTCTTTAGGAATACTAGATTATCTTCCTTAGTAAGTGACTCTGGTGCTATGTAAAGCAATTTACAATCTCCTGCCAGGACATCCTTTTTAACCCGAGTCATCTCGGATTTATTAAGCGTGGAATTTAAAAACTGGGCATTTATCCCAAAGGCGTTCATTTGGTCTACCTGATTTTTCATCAAGGCTATTAAAGGACTAATAACCACAGCGGTGCCATCTAGCGTTATAGCAGGCAACTGATAACAGAGCGACTTGCCCGCTCCCGTAGGCATTATCACAAATGTGTTTTTACCAGAAACCACACTATGTATTATCTTTTCTTGCTCGCCTCTGAATTTATCAAAACCAAAAACCTCTTTAAGGTTTTTCTTTAGTTTGTTATCGATGTTAATGTCAATCATTATAAATTTCTAAGTAAATACTCCACCTTCCTCACCAGTGAGGGAACTTCTACACTACCGTATTTAAATTTAACCAAAAAAACTAAGGACTTGGCTTTTTGAATCAATTTCGTATTGGGAGTTCCGTATTTTTTGAAACAAAAGATTTTATACTTTTGCCGCTTACATCTTTTAAAATTATTAAGTGGATACGAATATAAATAAAAAAATTATTGCCCTAGCCAAAAATGTCCTTTCGGCTGAGTCAGAGGCAATAGAATCTTTGAAAAGTTCTATTGACGACAACTTCTTAAACGCTATTTCGCTGATAATCAATTCAAAAGGAAAAGTGGTATTGACGGGAATAGGAAAAAGTGCTATCGTAGCTCAAAAAATTTCTGCCACCTTTAATTCTACAGGCCAATCCTCTGTTTATATGCATGCCGTAGATGCCCTTCATGGAGACATTGGCATATTGCACAAAACCGATATCGTCATTTGTCTATCAAAAAGTGGAGATAGTCCAGAAATTATTAATTTAATACCTCATATAAAGAGACTTAAATGTCCACTCATTGCTATTACTGGCAATACTAAATCAGCTCTTTCAAAGGCTTCAAATTGTACTTTAGATGTTTTTGTCACCAAGGAAGCTTGCATTAATAACTTGGCACCTACCACTTCAACTACAGTAGCCATGGCCATGGGAGATGCTTTGGCAGTTTGTCTTATGGAAATGAGAAATTTTCGAGAAAAAGATTTTGCATGCAATCATCCTCTAGGAAATTTAGGCAAAAAAATGAATCTAACAGTGGGTGACATTTATCCGAATAATGCAATTCCTGTGATTAAGCAAAATGCTGATATAAAAGAGGTAATCTTAGAGATTTCATCAAAAAGGCTTGGAGCTTCGGCGGTAGTGGATGGAGCGGACAACCTTGTAGGAATCATCACAGATGGTGACTTGAGAAGAATGCTCAACACACATCAGGATTTCAGCCACTTAAGTGCCCAAAATATTATGACTTCCTCGCCCAAAACAATAAGCTCTACCGCTCTGGGTACTTCGGCCTTAGATTTTATGCGAAAGAATAGCATTACTCAACTCATAGTAGAGGAAAATGGTAAAGTACTTGGCTTTATACATCTGCATGATCTCCTCAGAGAAGGTTTGGCTTAAGTTAAGATTCAGAAGGTCTGGATTTTCTTGGCTATACCGTTAATCCCAATATTTCTTCCTTGTTTTGTTTATCTAGATATACGAAATCACCATGCGTCAGACAGACTTTTTAGTAATAGGTTCAGGAATAGCGGGTTTAAGTTTCGCCCTTAGGGCGGCAAAAAAAGGTAAGGTGCTGGTTTTAACCAAAGTTAATGCAGAAGAAACTAACACTAAATACGCTCAAGGTGGCATAGCTGCTGTTTTTGACCCTGAAGTGGATACGTACGAAAAGCACATACAAGACACACTAATTGCGGGTGATGGCCTCTGTGATAGAGAAATTGTGGAAATAGTAATTAGAGAAGGTCCAGATAGAATCAGAGAGCTGATTGAGTATGGGGCTAATTTTGACAAAGACGAAGATGGGTCTTACGATTTGACCCGTGAGGGTGGCCATTCCGAAAAAAGAATCTTGCATTATAAAGATATTACGGGATGGGAAATTGAACGAGCTCTTTTAGAAGAAGTTTCTAAGAACCCTAACATTGAGATACTTACGCATTATTATGCCATAGAACTTCTTACCCAGCATCACATGGGTATTGAAATTACTCGTGAGACAAAGAGTGTGACCTGCTATGGCATTTATGCTCTAGATGTAAACTCTGGTAAGGTGGATAAAATCTTATCCAAAATGACATTGATGGCTACTGGTGGTGCTGGACATATTTATGCGGCCACCACTAATCCAGTTATTGCTACTGGAGATGGTATAGCCATGATTTATAGGGCAAAGGGTAAAGTTAGGGATATGGAAATGATACAGTTTCACCCCACAAGTTTATATAACCCCGGCTCTTTCCCAAGTTTTCTTGTTACAGAAGCCGTCAGAGGCGAAGGTGGTGTATTGCGAGACAAAAAGGGTCGTGAATTCATGTATGATTATGATGAGCGGGGTTCTTTAGCCCCTAGAGATATAGTGGCTCGTGGCATAGATGCAGAAATGAAAAAATCTGGTGAAGAGTTTGTGTATCTAGACATTAGCCATAAGTCTAAGGAGATGATTCTAGATCATTTCCCAAACATTTATAAAAAATGCTTGTCTGTGGGAATAGACATGACCAAAGACTACATTCCAGTAACGCCAGCAGCACACTACCTATGTGGAGGAATCATGGTGGGTGTGGACGGACTGTCTAGCATCGGTAATTTATTTGCCTGTGGAGAATGCTCTTCGTCTGGACTTCACGGTGCTAATAGGCTTGCATCTAATTCTTTAGTAGAAGCTGCTGTGTTTGGGACTCGTATTGCCCAAACTGCTCTAGACACCGTAGAAGGTTTAGAATTTAATACCCAGATTCCTGACTGGGACGAGTTTGGTGCTCTTCAGCCCAAAGAAGAGGTATTAGTTACGCACAATCTACGTGAACTCCAGAGGATGATGTCTGACTATGTGGGTATAGTACGCTCAGATTTTAGACTAGAAAGAGCCATGAGAAGGCTACAATTACTGAAAGATGAGACTGAAGAATTTTACAAAAAAACAAAGATTTCGGTGAAGCTTTGTGAGCTACGTAACCTCATTTTATGTGCAGAAATGGTAATTAAATCTGCCCAGTCTAGAAAGGAAAGCAGGGGCCTACATTTCACTACAGATTACCCCTATAAGCTAGGCGGAAAACCAGAGAACTCTATACTTTAACTTTCAATACTATTAGATTAAGAGCGAAATCCTCACCTTCTTGGTTTTTAGTCTGGAGTTATTTAACAGTTCAACAAGTGCCTTGGCCTTAACTGTCGGCACTGCCACAAAAGCACAATCTTGTTTGAGCTCAATATTGCCTAATTCTTCTTTCGACAACTCGCCTTGCTTAAAAAACAGTCCAGCTATATCCCCTTTTGAAATTTTATCTTTCCTCCCCCCTGAGATAAATAGAGTATTCCATTTACTTTTAATAGGACTTAGACTCTCTATTATTTCTAAAGGCTCTGCTCCTTTTATGAAATCAATCAGCACTTCCTCTTTCCATTTAAGCACATAGGCCGTTCCTTCGGCATTCATCCTGGCCGTCCTTCCGTTTCTGTGTGTAAACTCCTCTTTTTTAGGCGGGAGCTGAAAATGAATGATATAATCTAACTCTGGAACATCTATCCCTCTGGCGGCTAAATCGGTCGCTACAAGTAGCTTATGCGTGCCATTTCTAAATTTTATCAAGGATCTTTCTCTGTCTATCTGCTCCATACCACCATAAAAAGTAGCATGCCCAATACCTTTTCTGTTTAGGTACTTGGTCACGAAATTGATGGTATCCTTTAGATTGCAAAATAGAATGCCACTGCCATCTCCCACATGGCCTAAAATCTTTCCAAGCGTATCTAGTTTATCACGTGTTGGAGACTCTACCAATCGTATTTTTAATTGGCTTTTATGCTCGCCTCCAAACTCCAGTTTTTTAGGGTTTCTAAGTCCCACAAATTCTGGAATGCTCACTTTTTGGGTAGCAGAGGTTAATATTTTCTTTTTAATGAATGGAAGCAAGGAGACAATCTCTGACATTTCTTTTTCAAAACCCGTCTCTAGAGATTTGTCAAACTCATCCAAAACCAAGGTTTTTATAGAAGACGTATCAATATTTTCACGTCGCATGTGGTCCGCCACACGGCCGGGAGTTCCTATTAATATAGCCGGAGCACGCTTAAGCTCTAATTTGTCTTTGGTGCCAGACCTTCCACCATAAACGGCATTGGTCTTAAAACCACTTCCCATTTCTCTTATCACCTGCTCTATCTGAATAGCCAGTTCTCTAGAAGGCACTAAAATGAGAACCTGGATATTATCTGAATCAGGATCAAGCTGATCGATAATGGGTAGCAAAAAAGCCAAGGTTTTCCCTGTACCCGTGGGTGAAAGTAGCACGACCTCGTTGGAGTTGGAAATTGCTTCAAGAGCAACTTCTTGCATGGCATTGAGTTTCTCAATCCCTAATTTCTTTAAAATCGCTGCCTGATTTTTATATCTAGATACCATTTTGCAAAGCTATTCTAAATAATTGGGCTGTGCTTTTTTAATTCAAAAAATCAAGCGAATTGACGCACCACATGCTTAATATGCTCTGCATCAAAGGCCTTATTCTCCCAAGTTTCTAGTTTTTTATTCATTACCCTAAACCAGATTGGTGGAAATAATGACATCACAATCATAAGTGGATAGCCAAAAGGTAGCTGAGGGCTTTCATCAAAATGGCGGAGTACCTGATATGGTCTGCTGGCATAAGCATGATGATCGGAGTGCCGTTGCAGATTGAAAAGTAATAGATTACTATAAAAATGATTCGCATTCCAGCTGTGAAGAGGATTTACCTTCTCGTATCTCTCAGGCCCTATTTCTCTTCGTTGAATACCATAATGCTCCACATAATTAACAGTTTCCAATAGCAAGAATGCTATCAAGGCTTGAATAAGTAGGAAGCGAAGAATTAAACCGAAATCAACATTAAAAAACAGCACAAAGACTGAGGTCAATAGGACAAATAAAGCTACGGAAGAAAGCAAGCCCCATAAAACTTGGTTCTGCCACCATTTATCCTTTCCCTCTCTGTTATTTTGTTCTTTTTCAATATTCCAAGCACTTGCAAAGCTACCGAAGACTGTTTGTATCCAAAAGCGGTAAATAGTTTGATTTTTCTTGGAAGTAGCTGGGTCTTTTGGCGTGGCCACATACACATGATGCCCCCTATTATGTTCCACAATAAAGTGATAGTAACATACACTTATAAGAGCAATTTTAGAATAGATTCGGGCCAAGGAAGACTTTCTATGACCTAACTCATGAGCCACATTAATAATGGTTCCACTATAAATACCTTGACTTACAAATAGGCCCAAAAGCTGGAAACTAGTGAGCGAGTCTGTACTTAAAACATAACAAGTCCAGACTAAAAGGAAATACTGAATATAGACATGAGAATAAACAAGAAAGTCGAAATAACGGTTCTCTAATAAACCATCAAAGTCATCCTTGAGAACATTGTTTTTATCTTTACCAATAGCCAAGTCTATCAATGGAACCAAAGCATACGTAAAAGGAGGAACTAAATAGGTGAAAGGCTCTGCTGGCAAATAATAGCCCGCCAGAATTAACACAGGCAGTGTATACGAAAACAAGAAACCTATCTTTTTTATATCGCTCATTTTGATGAAGATCAATCAATCAAATTTAAGGATTATTCATTCATTTATATTAATTTGTAAATTGAATCACTAACTCAATAATGTCAGAATTTTTTATTTACCTTACGCTTGGCTATCAGCACATTACCGATTTAAATGGATTTGATCATCTTTTATTTCTGGTGGCCCTATGTGCCATTTATTCTTTACAGCAGTGGAAAGATGTCCTAATTCTGGTTACTGCATTCACCCTTGGTCATTCTGTCACACTTGCCTTAGCCACTCAGGACATTCTGAAGGTTAATGCCGCGTTCATAGAGTTTCTTATTCCTATTACTATCATTCTTACATGTCTGGTAAATTTCTTCTATAAATTCAAGAGAAACCTCCACCGATCCTCTTCAAATCCTAAATGGCTAAGATACGGTATTGCCACTCTTTTTGGGCTAATCCATGGTTTAGGTTTTTCCACTTATTTGAAGAGCTTACTGGGAGCAGAAAATTCTATTTTCAAACCACTTTTAGCTTTTAATATTGGTTTGGAATTTGGGCAAATACTGATTGTTGCCATAGCTCTATTTATCAATTTCTTACTTATCAGCGGCTTTGGCCTAAAAAAAAGGACTTGGAATCTTATTTTAAGTGGTATCGTCATGGGCATGTCTTTGATGCTGGTTATTGACAAGCTATAAGTACTCGTTGAATTCAAAATGAAAGACTTTTAATGAGACTTTACTGTGCTAATCATCTTTTATAACCGGGGCTCAAAGTACTGAAGGCGATACTGGATAGGGGAAAACAAAGTTAGCGTTTTTTCAATGAGAGATATTGTACCCTGGTAATTGCTTGAGTCAATGTAGCATAAATCTGTTTCTATTAACCTCCTTAGTCATTTAACACATTCAGACGCAAAAAGGCATTAAGGATGAACTAGAAACCTTCCAACTTGTGTTAGCCGATAACAATAGCATCAACAAAAAAAATATGAACTTCTACGAATTAGAATTTAATAAACCAAACGGTGAAACAGTATCCCTTAGCGAATTTAAGGACAAGGCCGTTTTAGTGGTTAATACTGCCACAAAATGCGGATTGGCTCCTCAGTTCGATTCTTTGGAAAGCTTGCATCAGGAATTTAAAGACTTGGGCTTGGTGATTTTAGGCTTCCCATGTAATCAGTTTTTAAGTCAAGAACCAGAATCTGATGATTCTATGGTGGAGGCTTGTAGAATTAATCATGGAGTGACTTTTCAATTGACCCAAAAAGTAGACGTTAATGGCTCGTCCGCTCACCCAATTTATAAATTATTAAAGAAAGAACTTGGAGGTACATTCACCAATAATATTAAATGGAATTTCACCAAGTTTCTGGTTACTCCTGATGGAAAACCGTTTAAAAGATACGCACCTACCACTGTACCAAAAGAAATAGTAGGAGACATTAAAAAGGTTCTAGGCCTTTAGTAGTGAAAAGTTTAAGCTTTAAAAAGTTTTTCAAAAAAAGTGGTATAGCTATTCTGTTACTCTTTTTGCTACCGTTGCTTTGGGTTGGCTATTTTATGGTTAAAAATGACGCTCCAATACTAAATGGTGACATCATTTATAATCAACCTTATAAAACAGGGTTTTCGTTAGATATTTATCCTCCTACAAAAGTGATTTATAAAAAATCACCTACTATTTTCTTTATTCATGGAGGAGCGTGGATTACGGGTCGAAAAGAATCAATAAATAATAATAGATTTCATAAGGCCATTAACCTACTTAGAGATGAGGGCTATACCATTATTTCTCCAGAGTATACACTGGCAGAGGTAGGCAAAAGCCCATTTCCAAGCTGTATCATAGATGTAAATGATGCCATTGTTTGGGTAAAGGCTCATGCAGAAGAGTATCATATAGATTTGAAAAATCTAGGTATTTGGGGAGAGTCCGCTGGAGCACATTTGGCTCTTATGAATGCCATTCGGTCATCCTATGCATTTGATTCCACTTTTGAAGCTACTCACTTTAATTATGTGGTGGATATTTATGGGCCCACCGTTTTAGAAGGAGTTTATCATTCTGAAATGGCCGATAGTGTAGAACACATTCTAGAGGAGCTGCCAGATTTCTTTAAAGATGATTTTGATATTGCACTGCAAGTATTTGGTTTTGATCCAAGACAAGATACAGCTAGAGCTAACAATCTGATGGAGACCTACTCCCCTTTAAACTATTTGAGGGCAGATGCCCCGCCTATACTCATGATTCACGGCAGTGCAGACCAAGTGGTGCCTGCCAAACAATCTATTCTACTAAAACAAAAACTTGATTCTCTTAGTGTAGAAAATGAGTTACATCTTTTAGAAGGTGTAAACCATGCATTCTTTGGAGCTAACGAGGAACAGAGAAATACAAGCCAAAATTGGATTGCAAAATTTATTCAGAAACAATACCGAAAACAACCTTAAATATGTTTGACATAGAAAAAATACCATCTCAAAAAGGCCGACTGGCTATTATAACGGGAGCCAATATTGGTTTGGGATATGAAACGGCCTTGGCTTTAGCAAAAAAAGAAATGTCGGTAATTTTAGCCTGTAGAAGCCTTGAAAAAGCCGAAGTAGCAAAACAGAAAATTCTTGGCGAAGTTCCTAAAGCCCATTTGGAAATTATGCAGATTGATCTAAGCAGTTTGAAATCTGTGAGGGCATTTGCCACTTCCTTTTTAAAGAAGTACAAAAAACTGGACCTCCTTATAAATAACGCTGGTGTTATGATTCCGCCTTACTCACAGACAGAGGATGGCTTTGAACTCCAGATGGGAGCCAATTATTTCGGACACTTCCTGCTCACAGGTTTACTTTTAGACATTATTGAGAAAACGCCTGAATCTAGAATAGTGTCATTAAGCTCCATAGCCCATAAGTCAGGAAAGATAAACTTTGACGATTTGCAAAGCGAAAAAAACTACTCCAAAATGGAGGCCTATAGCCAAAGTAAATTGGCCTGCCTGATGTATGCCTTTGAGCTTCAAAAAAGACTGGACAAAAAAGGAAGTAAAACGCTATCTGTGGCTGCTCATCCTGGTGTGTCAAACACTAATTTGTCACAGCATATTCCTAAAATACTTCAGTTAGCACTGACACCATTGTTTATGTTCATGGTTCATAAACCTGCCTCAGCAGCCCAGCCCACTTTATTAGCCGCTTTGGGGAAAGACGTGAAAGGTGGCCAATATTTTGGGCCTACCGGCTTTAGAGAAATGAATGGTGAAGCTGGCTTGGCTCGTTTTAAGTCATTTTCAAAAGACGAAGCGGTGGCCAAACACCTTTGGGAGACCTCTGAAAAATTGACAGATATTAAGTATATTTAAAGCACCTTTATCATCCTTTCCCTCTAAAAAGCGAAAGACTAACTTAGATAAAACACGTTTTAGCAAACTCTAAACTATCCCTCATGTTCATCCAGAAAAATATCTCTTTTAAAGGCATTATGGCTTTTACCGGTGGCCATTTAATTTGGCTTTCTCTATGGGTAACAGCCGTATCCTTTAGCTATGAATTTTTCAATTTAGAATGGCTTCATATACCTTGGACTCCAATAGCCGTAATAGGTACTGCTGTAGCCTTTTACATAGGTTTTAAGAATAATCAAGCATACGATAGACTGTGGGAAGCTCGGAAAATATGGGGAGCGATAGTTAACAGTAGCAGGGCATGGGGAAGTACGGTCAAAGGTTTCGTGAGCCATCAGTTTTCCCACGACAAAAAACCGTTAGATTCCATTCATCAAAAATTAATTCACCGTCATATTTCTTGGCTTTATATCCTAAGAAGGCAGCTTTTAATACCGGCTTCTTGGGAACATATCCAGCAACATACTATAGTGGCTATAGTTACTCGCAAACGAATGAAGAAGTTTGGTGTAGGCGAAAACGAGACTGAGCAAATAGAAAAACGAATAGAAAACCTTTTAGGTCCGGAGACCTATCTGGAGATAAATCAAAAAAAGAACTCTGCAACACAGCTCATTGACCTTCAAAGCCAACATTTGAAAGAGTTAAGAGAGCAAGACCTCATAGATGATTTCAGACATATGGAGCTTCAAAAAATAATGAACGACTTTTATGTGCATCAGGGCAAATGCGAACGCATCAAAAAGTTTCCGCTTCCCCGCCAATACGGTGGCGTGAGTGCTATTTTTGTTGGCATCTTTATATTCCTTTTACCATTTGGCATGGTTTCCGAATTTTCAAAAGTGGGAGACTGGGGTTTTTTGCTATCTATTCCTTTTTCTATTCTTATAGCATGGGTGTATCTTGTTATGGAGCTCGTAGGTGATTATTCTGAAAATCCCTTTGAAGGACTCGGAAACGATATCCCCATGTATTCTTTATGCCGCACTATTGAGATAGATTTAAGAGAGATGTTGGGAGAAACAGACTTGCCAAAGGGTATTGAAGCTCGTAATGGTGTTTTGATGTAGATGGTCTATCCATAAGCCGAATCTACTTAAACGACCTTAAATTTAAGCGTAAACACAGACCCCACACCTAGCTCAGACTTAACCTCTATTTCTGCTTCATGAGCTTTCAATATGCCCAAGGTAGCTGCTAGTCCTAGACCTACACCATTGGTTTTAGCCGTATAAAATGGCTCAAAAAGTTTGGTCTGTAGGGCATCATCCATACCTATGCCATTATCTGAAATAGTAATTACGGCCTGCCTGTTTTGAAAATAACTTTGCAGGCTCACTTTCGGCTCAGGTCTGTTTTCTAAAGCTTCAATGGCATTAATAAGGATATTTACCAATGCTGTACCTATTTGTTCTGGATGGAGCAATACCCTCGGGCAAGCCTCCACGTTGCTTTCTATGTGTACCTGCTGCATTTGGGCCCTATCCCTAACTTTAGCCAAAGCCAGCTCTATGACATCGCCTAAATCAGTGGGACTTCTCTCAATGGCCTTCTCAGACGCTGCATGAAGTACCTCGTTTATGAGTGTATCTATTCGTTTGGCGTTTCGCTGAATAATTTCTAGCACTTCCTCATCCTCTTCTTTTGCTTTATCACTGAGACTATCCAAGGCCAAATTAATGTTCATCAGTGGGTTCCTAACTTCGTGAGCCAAAACCTGCATAAGCCTTGCGGTAGATTCTAACTTTCGGCTTTGTGTTAAAGCCCGTTCAGCTTTTATTTTTTCTGTCTGGTCAGAAAAAATCCCATGCAAGAAGAACTTATCCGCTTCTTTACGCTCCAAAACACAAGAAACCAATCCGGTCTTAACCTCCCCGTTTTTGGCCTTTAAATGAATTTGGAAATCCTTAATGCTACCATCCTTAACCATAAGGTCTTGCATTTTTATTATTTGAAGAGGATCCTCAAAGTACTCATGACTTTGCATGCTATAGACTTCCGAAGGTGTGTAGCCCGTAAAGTCTGCTACTGTTTCACTTACATTCACAATATTAAAATCTTCATTAGCAATGAAGATTATATCTTTTGAACGCTCAAAAACTCGCCGATATTTTTGTTCACTTTCCCTAAGGGCCGCTAGTGTGTTGGCATGTTTTAAAGCATACCTCATGCTCCTGCCTAGGTCATCCGCATTAAGTGTACTTTTCTCTAAATAATCATATGCTCCTAATTCAATGGCCTTTTTATCAATTCTAGAATCACCCTTCCCAGTCAGAAGTATCGCTGGTAAATCTTCATCCTTCTCTTTAAGAATTTTCAATAAATCTAGGCCAGAATTACGACCCAATAAATAGTCAAAAAGGTATAGGTGATGTCTCTGTGTTGCAATAGTTTCCTTTGCTGCATCAAAGGTTTTTAGCCAATCTAGTTTAAAGTTTAAATTTGGTATTTCACCTAAGATAGACCTCGCAATAAGAAAGTCATCCTCATCATCTTCTACCAATAAAATATGAACCGAATTCGCCATTTAAGCAGCAGGTAATAAAAGGTGAAAAGAAGTACCTCTACCGTTTGAAGGCTCCGCCCATATGACCCCACCCATTTTTTCTAATATGGTTTTGGTAATGGCTAACCCCATTCCAGCACCTTTATATTCTGCCCTACCGTTTATTCGATAAAAAGGTCTAAAAATATCATCGAGGTACTCTGGAGGCAGGCCTATTCCACTATCTGTAAATATCAGGTAGGCATAATTCCGTGAGGGATTTAATCCTTTTGATGCAATTACGGTAGAGAATATAGATTTGGTTGATATCCTTATGTGAGGCTTTCCAGTTGAAAACTTTACCGCATTTTCAATAATCTCTTGAACAGCAATTTTAAGTTGAATTCTATCTCCATAAGCTACTTTCGGGCAATTGTACGCAAAATCTGTATTGGCCCCTATATCTAACTCGTCAATAAGTTCATGAAGTGAAATTTTCTGTTTTTTGAAGTCTAAAGTCTTTAACCTAGACAGTTTCAGGAGGTCGTCTATCATAGACTGTTGCCTATCAGCGGCACTCATCATTCGCTCAAAGAAGTCTTTTTCTTCAACGTTTAATTTCCCATCCAGACTTTTCCGCAAACGTTCTCCAAATGTGGTGATTTTTCTGGCTGGCTCTTTTAAGTCATGGGAGGCCAAGTAAATGAATTCATCAAATTCATTTTGAAGCATTTGAAGTGCCTCTGGCAGGTTGCTGTTTTTTAGCGTCTCGTTCATTTTCAGTATAAATCTAGATTCAGGAAACAGGCTTATTATTAAACCCTCATAAATTCATCTTTCTCATTTTATTGTAAAGCGTTTTCCTGTCAATATTTAGGATAGCGGCCGCCTTGCTTCTATTGAAATTTACCTTTTTAAGAGCCTCAATAATCATTTCATACTCGGCTTCAGAGGCAGCCATTTTTAAGTGACCGTTCATCTGAACTGGCCTTTCTAAAGCCATTTTTTCTACAAAAAGCATTTTTTCATGATTTACAATCTCAAAGGGCAAACTACCAGATTCTATTAAATTTCCTTCCGTTAATAAAGTGGCTCTTTTAATTACATTATTTAGTTCCCTTAAATTACCATGCCATGGGTAGCTCATAAAATGGCTCTTAACGTCCTCTGAAAAACCCTTAACTTCTTTCCCTAATTCTTTATTGGTAGCCTCAAGGAAAAAGTCGGCAAACTCAAAAATATCATTGCCACGTTCTCTTAAAGCTGGCACGTCTAAGCTAAACTCATTGAATCTATGGTATAAATCTTCTCTAAACCTTCCTTCCACTATCGCCTCCGAGAGCTTCTCATTGCTCGCTACTAAAATCCTTACGTCTAGTTTTATTTCTTTATTTCCCCCTATGCGTTTCACTTTTTGTTCCTGCACTACGCGAAGCAATGAGACCTGCACTTCATAAGAAAGATTTCCAACTTCGTCTAAAAAAAGTGTCCCGCCGTTGGCCAACTCAAAATGCCCGATTTTTTGATTCATGGCCCCAGTAAAAGCACCTTTTTCGTGACCAAAAAGCTCGCTACCCGCCAATTCCTTAGAAATTGCTCCACAGTCCATAGCCACAAATGGCCCGTTTTTTCTTTTACTTTTCTCATGTATGGTCTTGGCTATTGCCTCCTTTCCTGAACCACTTTCTCCGTAAATAATAATACTAAAATTTGTGGGAGCCACTAAGTCTAGCTGCTTCATGAGTTTTTTGGCTACAGCACTTTTCCCGAAAATATACAGGGCCTCTTTTTTCTTTTTTGAAACCTCTTCTGTCTGTACTGTCACACTTCCCTCAGACAAAGCCTTTCTAATATTCAGTAAAATTTCATCCGGAAAAAGGGGCTTGGTTACATAATCGAAAGCACCCATTTTCATGACATTTATGGCCACTTTAATATCCGAATAGCCTGTAATAACTATTACGGGCAACTCGGGCATAAATTCTTTGGCTTTCTTTAACACCTCTGTGCCATCTATATCTCCCAGTTTAAAGTCTGTTAACAAAAGGTCAGGTTTATAATCTTTTAATACCTTAAGCCCAGCTAAACCAGAAGTGGCAGTTTCTACTTCATAGCCATTTTTGCTTAAAAACCGATTCATCAAAAGACAGATATCTTTGTCGTCGTCTACTACAAGAATTTTATACATAGGTTAGCGTGATATTCTAAGTTTAGAGGAAAGAGTATTTATACTTTTCCGATATTTTTTAATGATTCTGCAAATTAATACAAAGCCATTTAGTGCCTATTTTTTATACAGCTCAGCATCTGTAAGTAGATTCTGTTCATTCTCGGCAACAACTAATTTACTTACAATTTCTTGAACTTCTTTATTGTTGATTAATTGTCCATCGTTTAGCTGAATTACTTCTTAAAAAAGACTTTTCATTTAAATCAAACAAAATGCATCTCTAGAATAGTTAGTCCATTTCAAAACATAAAGCAAGGGCCTGAGTTAAAGGGTTTGATTTGTCATATTAAGTTACCCTTTTGTGGAAAAAATGAATCTCTACTGAAGACTCTTCTTCAGCCAGTTCCATCGTAGGATTAGTCCCTAATTCTTCCTTTATTGGCTCATCTACCTCCTCCATACTTAATTGTAGGAAATGTAACAAATGAGTCTGACCCAACCTGTCTCTTCTCTAGGTTATGTTTTGCGTAAGAGTTAGATCTTATTTAAGCATGTTCTTTTATAGTTTTACTATTCAAATTAAAGTCCGATATTAGATTAGATGCATATTAACTAAATGACTTAGATCTAAACTATTAGTAATGTGTCCTTTACATTTTAAGTACAAAATAGATTTGCGATAATCTTAAAAGAATAGCCGAACCTAGATGGGGTATCATTTCCCCAAAACGAGGCGTTTTGGCCAGAATACAATGAAAAAAAAGCTTGTTAATTTAATCTTTGGCATTTCCTTGGGCGTGCTTTTTCTCCTATGTCTTTTGACTTATGACCGCCTCAGTACTTTTAATAAGTACGCCAATATTGTGGACAATAGCCATAAAGTGCTACTTGCCATCTCTAACCTACGGTCTGGCTTCAATACTTCCATTGCAGAGCAAAGAACCTATCTCATTACTAAGGACACTACGTATTACAATAACTTCCAGAAGGAAAAAGACTCTTTGAGGCATACAATACAAGAGTTCAAAAAACTTACTCGAGATAGTAAAGTCCATCACTTTTACATCAAAAAACTGGAGATAGAAGCCGATAACCGCATTCAAAGTCTTCTAGTAGAAATACTAAATGACACCTCCACCGCCCAATTCAAGTTTAATCAGCTTGACCTTATTGATGATAATCAAGCAATAAATAAATCCTACTTCAACATCCTTGAAGTCATTAATAAGCACGAAAATCAGCTTTTAAGAAAGCGACTTAGAATAAAAGGATTTGAGGAGCAGTTTGCTCCTTTTTTACTCTTTATTTTGGCCTTAATAGCCATGGGAATTTTAATTTATTCCTTTACGCTAATCAATGATGAATTAAAACGGCGAGACAAAACTACAAAGCTGTTAGAAGAGAGCGTGGAGGAGCTAAATACATCAAATAGAGAACTGGAGCAATACGCCTATGTGGCCTCCCACGACTTGCAAGAACCACTTCGGAAAATTAGACTATTCAGCGATAAACTTTTAGCGGACCATTCAGGAGACCTAGATGAGGAAGCCTCGCACATGCTTCAGAGAATGAATGTTTCCGCAGAAAGGATGACGGCACTTATCAAAGACCTACTAGGACTTTCAAGACTGTTATCCGAGAAGCCCGCCTTTCAATCTGTCAATTTAAATAAAATTGTAGAACAGAGTTTGACCGAGTTTGATGAAATTCTTCGGAAAGAAAAAATTCAAATTACCACAACCAAACTACCGACCATTCAGGGACACTCGGGACAATTACATCAGCTTTTTCAGAACCTGATTGGAAACGCTATCAAATTTAGAAAAGAGAAAGGCATCTGTAAGATTTCTGTAAGAAATTATGAGGTCACCAAATGGAAAGGAGACAAAGGGTTCAAATACGATCATATAGCGGTAAGAGACAACGGAAAGGGTTTTGACAATGACTTTAAAGAAAAAATGTTCACCATTTTTGGCAGGTTAGAGAAAACTAACGAAGTCCAAGGAACAGGTATTGGCCTTTCTATTTGTAGCCGTATTATGCAAAACCATGAGGGCGAAATTGATGCCGAAGGCAAAATAAATTCTGGTGCCACATTCCATTTATATTTTCCACAGTCTCAATAAACCGATGAAAAAAACCACACATATCCTCATTGCAGAAGATGACCTGGACGACCAACTTCTTCTAAAATCAGCGTTCGGAGAAAACCAGTCTTCTTGTCAAGTGACGTTTGTGGCAGATGGAGAGCAATTGCTCAATCATCTGAAGGAGGGCAATAAAGATAATAAACTGCCCGATTTGATACTTTTGGACTTAAATATGCCAAAAATTGATGGTAGAGAAGTATTAAAACAAATCAGAGCTGACACTGAACTCAGCCATATTCCAGTCCTCATCATTTCTACTTCCAGTGCAGAAGGAGAGATAAAGGCTGCTTATTCTTTAGGTGCCTCAGCTTATTTAGTAAAACCGGCTAGCTATGAAAAACTGCTACTTTTGGTAAAGAATTTATCTGCCTTTTATTTTGAGACTGTTGCTTTGAAATGAGGGGAATTACCATTGTAATTGCGGCTGAAGGGCATTGCTAATGCACTTCAAACTTGATAAAGTATACTCTTTTACCTTACTGTATGATAGAGAAGAAAGCGAGTTTGGAGGAGTGATTACTCCTCTCCTCCAAGAATATTTCTGATGTGTCGGTCTAAGCCCAAAAACGTATTCTACAAAATTTCAAGACTTTCGCAGAATGAAGTTTCTACTTATCTAGTCATCCATCAATCCGCCCAAATCAAAAACCTTTTGGATTGATGAGAAATCAATTTATATTTAAACTCACTTTGCGGATATACGTAATTACACAATATTTTTAAATAGCGTATGATGTTTATCCACTCGTTAGTGGGTATCCCCCTGAGCAAGTACATCTAGGATGTTATAGTGAAGTTTTTAGGGAGCAATGATTCTAGCTGGTTTACTTTGGTGTCCATCATGTGTAGCAAGGTATGAGCTAGCCATTTGCTAGGGTTAA
>JBLHOT010000008.1:0-81176 GCA_047623945.1 Arcticibacterium sp.
AAAAGGAGAGTCTCTTAGAAAAGGTTTTTTAGAACAAGAATAATTATTTTTTATGTATCATTACACGATCTTTTAAAGTGGCACCATTACTCCGAAATCACTGGCATGGTCACTCCGAAATAGCCAGAGAATTGCAAAAAAGTATTAAGACCAAACGAGGGGGATTGTTGTGTCTATTGCAGTTTTGGTTCAGTAAAATGTCCTTTAATGCTGTAGAAAGAAGGCTGTTGTTAAAAGCCATAAATATTTGCAATTCACATTAGCCGAGGCAACACCCAAAATCACAAAAGAGTATTTCTTTACCAACGCGTAAAACCAAAGTTAATGGAATATGGACAGCAGGTTAGAACGCCGATAAAAAATAGTCGTTTAAGTTCTAAAACGAAATGAATTTAATACATTTAGTGTTTGTGTTTAATCGAAAGAATAGTACTTGTTTTTCGCTACTTTTCTCATACCAGGCCGTTATAATGGTGTATCCTCTTCTTCAAAAGTAATTTCTAATTATGAAAGGCATTTTAACTCTTTTTAGTCTTTTTTTTCTGTTTTCTAAGCCTGCAGAAAATGATTCCTCAGTTTTTCTAAGTTCAAGCAGTGATGTTTATTTGAAAGCCAGTTTTTCAATGGAAGAGGAATTGAAACTGATATTAGAAAAAGAAAATCATCAAGAGGTTGTCACTGCCTTCGAACTCCAATTTGCTGAAGATTTTGATAAATCAATACAGTATAAGAACTTGAAGTCTAAGAATGTGGATGAGTGGGAATTAGAACTTTTTGATAAAAGGAATACCCACGTAGCATTTTTGAAGTCTCACGAAAATTACGAAGACCTGAGTGACGAGTTCCAAGACTTAATGCAAGCCAATATTAATTATAATTATTGGCACCTCTTGCTGGCTTATTCCATCAATAGAAGTAATGCCAATACCGATATGAAACAAGTGACTTCCTTGCCTAGAATCATGACTGAAAGTCTAGACCCAAGTAAAATCAATAATTCTAAAAGACTGCTATCAAAGAGCTATAGAGAGTTTTTGCCTTATTTTGTTATCTATTTTAATTCAGAAGAAAAGAATTTTAAGAAATATGCAGATGGCAGTTTGTCTATGACAGATAAGGCAAAGTATGCTTCAAAGTATCTTAAAGGTGATGTTTTAGATTTTACTTTAGCGAACTTAATAGAGCAAAACCATTTAACATTAAGTAGCTCTATTTTTAGGTTCTGGACAAGTCAGATTTACTGTGAAAATCTGAAAGATTATCTTAGTGACAGTTATTACAATAAAGTAATAGAAGGCGAAAAGACTAGAGCAAATAGGAAGGAGGAATCAAAGGAGAAAATTAATGAAAAGAGTAGAGGTAATTTGCCTTCCATTATGGATTTGTCAGATAAGTCTTTCACCTTTGATAAATATAAAGGGAAAGTTATTTACGTAGATTTTTGGGCAAGCTGGTGTGGACCATGCAGGCAGGAGTTTCCTTATAGTCAAAAAATGCATGAATCGCTTTCTCAGAAAGAAAAAGAGAACATTGTTTTCTTGTATATTTCTATTGACGAAGACATTGAAAAGTGGAAACAGGCTGTAGAAAAACTGGGCCTAGGGGAGTTTGGAGAAAATGGACACTCTTATGAAGTAGCAGGCAAATATGGTGTATCTAGTATTCCTAGGTACATGATTATTGATAAGAAAGGGAATCTGGTTAATGACAAAGCACCTAGACCAAGTAGCTCTGAAACTTTGCCCGCTTTATTGGAGTTAATTGATTAGAAAAGCTGCTTTTTTTTATAAATTTATTGCACAATTAGAAACTAGATATGTTCAAAATAATATTCATTGCTTTTTTAATTATAGCTTTTGTGCCACCAGTTCGTCGTTTTTTGTTCTGGTTAATTGTGGGCAAACAAATGGTAAAAGAGCAGAAGCGAGCAAATGATACACAAGAAAGAAAAGGAAAAAGGGAAGGTGAGGTAAACGTAGATTATGTGCCTAATGACAAGAAAGGTAAAGGAAATGATGGTGGTAAATACATAGATTACGAAGAGGTAGATTAATCCTTAACATATTCCGAATTCTTCTAAAAAAAATATGTTGAAAAAGTTCTTTAAAGTTACTTCTCTACCACCTTATGTAGACTTTTCTATTTTTATACTTCGAGTTGGCGTTGGCGTATTAATGATACCACATGGTTATCAAAAGCTTCTTAAAATTTTAAATGGTCAATTCTCCTTTGCAGATCCTATAGGATTTGGAGAGGGTTCGTCACTAATGCTTGCGGCCTTTGCCGAGTTTTTTTGCTCCTTATTATTAGTCTTAGGTTTCTTTACACGTACTGCCTTATTCTTCTTAATTTTTACAATGACAGTAGTTGTATGTGTTGTTAAAATGGGACAAGGATTAGCAGAAATGGAGAAAGGCTTGCTTTTCTTGATACCTTATATTTCCCTTTTTATCTGGGGCCCTGGCAGATACTCCTTGGACTATCACATTTTCGGAAAAAAGCGAGGTTCTGTCAGGAATTAGAATTAATCAGTATTAAATTCTATACCGGAAAGAGAGATAGAAACTTGATTCTCATCGGCTTCAGGACTTACGCAAACGAAGAATAAATCTCCTAAATCATTTGTTATATCAATTGGGATATTTATAACCCTAGAGTGCCCCAAAAAGTACTCTGCCGCACCTTCTTTTAGTTTTTGTTGCTGTAGCTTCCTGATTCTCTTGCCAGCTTCTTTTGGATATAATTCAGCTATATCTCCATCATCTTGAACAGAAATATAAGTGGTTCGGCCTATGATAGGCCCATGAGGTTTTCCTTTATGAATTTCAATAATTCCACCGGCAGCGAAGGTTCTCTTGGAGGCTTGCACCAATAAGTCTGCAGACTTAATTCCTTTTAAATCTATATTCTCAAAACCGATATGGGACGACTTTCCGAAGAATTGCAATACCCGGGATGGTGTATTTACTAATTCTGTTTTTTCTTGGATGTTGGCTTTTCTGGGGTCCATAAAGGGGTAGGTCAAAAATTGTATTTTTTCACTTAATAGAGGGGCCACTTTCTTGGCTCCTTTATCTTCATAGGCTGCACGAATGGCGTAGCCACCGTAACCCGTTTCGCCAGGAGGAACACTAGGTAAAAAGCTACCAGAAATATTTTCGCTTCTCACATCTAAAGCAGGTTCAGTAAAGCTCAGTATATAACTAACCATGGATTTGGCAGCACTTTCTGAAAGCTGTGGATGGGCTGCCATAGCATGATCTCCCCAGACTCCTGAACCTCCCGAAATGACTTTTGTAGCCAAATTTGCTAGGGTCGCTTTATCTTTGTTATATCGTTCTGCCACAGCTTGATAGCTAGGGCCTACGGATTTATCATTGGCCAAATGGCATGAACCACAGTCGTTTCCAGAAATAAGTTTGAAACCCGAATTGAATCTAGAACGCATATCTGTAGTGGCATAATTAGAAGAGATTTCCACCGGGTCAAAACTCTCAGGAACATAATCTATATTGACAGAAATTTCTGATGGAAGAATTTCTGAGAAGTCTAAATTGCCGTCTTCGGCATCTTGAACCAACACTTCGTAATCAATGACTTTATTAGTGAAATAGAATGAGCTATTCGCGTTTTCTATTAGAACGTCAATTTCGGGTGCAGTATTTCCTGCTAAAACTTGGACTTGGGACGTGGTAGAGGCCCCTTTTATGTCGGTAGCGGTAAGTTTTAGTGTATAGTTTCCAGACTTGAATATTTCAAATCTTGGATTTTGATATGCAGAGCTTTGAACTGTTTTTTCCTTTAAAATAAGCTCCCAGTAAAAGCTAAGTTCGTCACCATCAGGGTCAGAGCTTTGACCAGAGTTTAGACCTATTGAAAGCGGAACGGCTCCATTGGTTTTGTCAATGTCTATCTTTGCTAGAGGTGGTCTGTTTCCAGAGTTATACTCTATTCTAACCAGAGCGGAATTGTCTGCTTTGCCAAACCAACTGCTCCCGTATTGTAAGAGATATAAATCGCCGTTTGGGGCAAATTCCATATCTATAAGACTACTAAAGTTTTCCTCAGGGAGAAACCTCTCCATTGAGACGTAGTCCGAGTTTTCGTCCATACTTACTGCCATAATCCACCCTCGCATAAAGTCTGAAATAAGGAGTTTTCCTTCATAATATTCAGGCCAAAGACGTTCTGGATTTTTGAAGTCTTTTTTATGAAAAACAGCTACGCCAGTGGCACTTCTTCCAGACACTCCTAACAGTGGAAACTGCTCTGACAAGCTATAGGGATACCAAATAAAGGCTGGAGTAGGTGAAGGTAATTCCTTGGGCCCAGTATTGTTTGGAGAGTTATTAATGGGTTTTTCTACTGAGAATAATTCTCCTATTTCTCCAGTAGCAAAGTCCAAGTCTCTGTATGGTTCGTTATTCCCCGAAAAGTATGGCCATCCGAAAAAGCCAGACTTTTTTGCTTGGTTAAATTCATCATAGCCTGCCGGACCCAGTTTTGAAGTAAGAGCGGCATCTGTGCCTACTTCTCCCCAATATAAATAACCAGTTTCACTGTCAATTGTTGGTCTCCATGGGTTCCTAGCCCCTTTTGCATAGATTTCTGGACGTGTTTTTGGTGTGCCTTTTGGGAAAAGGTTTCCCTCTGGAATCATGTAAGAGCCTGCTGTTGTAGGTGTAATTCTTAAGACAGAACCTCTCAGGTCATTCATATTAGCCGCACCTCTTTGGTCATCCCAAGGTTCTCTTCCTTTTCTTTCGTCTAAAGGTGCATAACCATTAGAGTTGCCATTACTTGTGTTATTACCTACTGTTAAAAAGAGGTTTCCTGTTCTGTCGAAGACCATTCCACCTCCAGTGTGGCAGCATTCTTGTCTTTGGGTTGGGATTTCTAGAACGACTTTCCTAGAATTCTTAACTAAGGCGTCATCGCTAAAATCCCACCTAGTTAAAATATGTTTGGCTTCAATGGGGTCTGAATAATAAACGTAAACCCAATGATTCTCCTCAAAGTTTGGGTCAATAACAATACCCATTAAACCCTCTTCGGCTTCTCTTACATGCCCTTCTGCGTTGGTGTATTTCGTGTTACAGTCAATCTCTGCGGCGGTAGTGAGAAGGTCTAATTTTGGGTCATATAGTTTAATGGCTCCCTTTCGCTCCGCAAAAAGTATTCGTCCATCTGGAAGGGAGGTAAGCTCCATGGGCTCATCTAGGCCGGTGATTAAAGTATTGATCTTAAATCTTGAATTCTCTGGTTTTTGTGAATTTGCTGGGATAGAGAAGAGAAGAAAAATAGCCAGGAACGTAGGAAGTCTTTGGGTCATTAAATTCGGGTTGTAGATCACTTTCGAAATATACGGAGTCACGGCCAGTTTGGCAATTGAATGTGTAGTTTCAGGCTGGTTGTAATATAGGGGAGTCGTGTCCGATTGATTGGACTCTTTATTACACTATCTTATCTAACTTTTCTTTTAGCAACTTTTTCTCCATTTGGGTAGCCGCTAAACTATAGGCTATTTGAAGGTGTTCCTTAACTTTAGGAGTATTTATGTTACCATACAGTTCGGCTAGTAATTTGTGATATAGGTTGTTATCTATTGATTTTATTTTTAGGGCTTCTTTCAAAGCTACTACTTTACCTTTTACTTTCGCTAGAGCATAGGTTCTGTTCAAGGCGGCCATAGGTGAATATTGTACTTGGAGCAAAAGATTATAATGATGCAAAATATGCTCTCATTTCTCTTGATTATCTTCTGGTCTTGTGTGCCAGTAGGCAATGGCAGCTTCTAAATGATATTTGCTGATTTTATCACCAACTGCCGATTTATTTAGAAAATACTCATCCTTTAGAATTAGTTCAGAATCCCACTTTTCATGATTTTGTTCTTGATAGGAAATGTATTCGCCATGCTCGTTCGTCCTTGCATCAAATCGGGAGGAGTGAAAACAAAAAAGAGCTATGAGTGCTTGGCACTCTGGCAAATCATAAAAGCAACTTTCTAGAAGTGAATTTAATAGTCGCATAGCTTCCCAGCACATGTCTTTGCTTATGGTTTGAAGTGATGCTCTGGAGTAATAACCCTCATTAAAGAGTAAATACAGGATGGCTAAGACATTAGAAAGTCTCTCTAGGGTTTCTTCTTCGGTCGGTAACTCTAGTTTAATAGCTTCTTCTTTCAAAACCTCTTTCGCCCTAAAGATTCTTTTATTAATAGTGGAATTATTGCTCCAAAAGGCATTCAGAATTTCTTCAACCCCAAAACCACAAAGGATTTTTAAGGCCAAAGTAATCTGAGCGTCCTCTGACACCAGAGGATGACATACAGCAAAGAGCATTTTAAGCTGACTATCTCTAATATTAGGAGGAGACAACTCAATCTCATTCTCAGAAATTGATTCACGTTTTATCTCAGGTTCAATTTTAGTGTTAAACAGAGATTTTTTTCTAAGTGCATCTTTCGTTTTGTTTTTTGCTACTGTGTAGAGCCAGCCTTTCGGTTTTTTGGGTATGTCTTTTAGTCCCCATGTTTCACTTGCATTTAGAAATATTTCTGAAACTATGTATTCTGCAAAATTGGATGTTAGAAAGGCCAAAAACTTTATAGAGTACAGCAACAATCTTACTGTACTCTGTTCTAAATAAATGCTGTGTGAGATCAGAATGGCTCAAAACCTATTTTGGAGTAATGTCCATCACATTTCTTATTTCCACCGTTCCACCTATGGCCAAGGTCGGGCATCCGTCAGAGAGGCTTACGGCATCCTCAAAATCATCTGCTTTAACTACGATATAATCTCCTACTATTTCTTTGATTTCAGCGTATAGGCCATCAGTTACTACTCCTTTAGCGTTAACTGTTCTGCCAACTCTGCCTAAAGGATTTGTGGCCACAAATTTTCCTTGGGAAGAATACTGCCAATCCAATCATGCCATACTTTAATCATTCCTTGCATTTGTTCTGGAGACGGTGGTGGAATGTCGTTTTTTTTCGTTCTGAAAATCATCATAAATTCTTTCATAATACTACTCGTTTGTTTGTTACACCCTCATATCGAACTAAGTTTCCGAAATAGGACGTAACATTGAAAGTTTTTTTGAAAATACTGAAAAAGGAATAAAATTGCTATCTGAATGCAGTAGCGGGAGGTTTGGGATGCAGCATTTTGAAATGCGACTTTAATCATAAAACGCTATAGCCAGTCAAATTCTTCTTTCACGTTTTTATAGTCAATAAGCTCCATGGAGATGGTGCCGCCCACAAAAGAGAAATCAATCTCGAGTCTCAAAGGGACTCTATTATTATCATTAGAGACATAAAGTCTTATGGCTTCTTCGCCCGCAAAAAGTTTATTCTGAGGTAATACAGGGTTTAACCTAAGTACATTCATTTTTCCGAATTTGGTTTTTACTACGTCTTTCCCGTCATAACGAACATTCATGCTATAGTTTTCTTTATCAAAAAACAGCGGTGCCGAAACTGAGGCTCCTACTGGCATCTTGGAAAAATCAACCGTTCTTAAAAAGTAATAACCAGAAATGACATCCTGGACGTATTCGGGGACCTTAAATTGTGAAACGGAGTCCTTTTCAATCTTTTTAACCAAGCGTCTACCATGGTCGAAGATAAAGGACTGGTCTCTTTTAAAATCGCCTTCCCTGGCACTGTAGATGAACTTATGTGGAATAAATGCGGTGGTGTCTATATAGGATCTATAGGTATTACTCACCTTCCATAAGCTAGCAAGTCCAGCAGTTTTGCCGATTACATTTACACGGTAACACGGCCTATTATTTACCTTAAAAATTTTCTGATGAACATTTACATTGGCTTCCCCAATAGTCAAGAAACCAAACTTTACTTTATAGACATAATTCTCTCCAGCCTGAAAACTATTGTTTTTAATAGTTCTTGGTGCTTTACCAATGAAAGCTACAGCAATAAGCCCTGCTACTAAGATGAAAAGAAGTTGTTTTTTCATTTTCCTAAACTCTGGTATTCCTTTTTTAAAAAGGTTAAATAGTTTTTAAAGTTATTATTAAATCTTGATTCAAGTTCCTTTTGGAATTCATTTTGTTTTCCTTGATACGTTCTGTAAGCGGTAAAGAAGGCATTGGATACAGAACCTCTTCCCTTGTATCGATACCGTTGATTTGTCAGTAATGAATCGCCAGTAAACATGATATGGTCTATTAAATCATATTTTAAGCTGTCTTTACTATTAGACGACATTTCTGAGGTAAAGGTTTGATACAGGCTGTCAATTTGTAACGTTCCTTTTGCAATATGATTTGAAAATCGTTCTTGATAAAACTTTAAGACTTCGTAATTTTTAAGCTCTTTGGAATTTTCTCCATACTTTGAACGGAGGAATAATAAGGCACCTTGATCTCCTATAAAGTCGGCAAGGTTCTCATTGAATTCTAAGTTGCTTTTTATGAAAAGGGTGCCATGAGTTAATTCATGGATGATTAATGCTGCTAAAGAACCCTTGTTTCTTTCGAGCATACTACTCAATATCGGGTCTGATAAGTATCCTAAAGTACTCCAAGCGGAAACCTCAGCCAAGCGTACATCTAAACCTTCTACTTTAAGGGTCTCTATTTCTTTTAAGGCTATTTCCTTTTCAAAGTGTCCTTTGTACCCAAACTCTCCAATAATGGGGAACTTCCATTTCTTATTTTTAAGAGAGTAAGGTGGACAGGCGGCTATCACCCATAAGATGGGTTCTCCTTTTTGGTCATAGTAGTCTTGATACGAAGTGCTGGGTTTGAGTCCTAGCGAGTCCACAGTGAATTTTTTTATTTCCTGAATAAGCCTTATTCGCTGCTTTAAACTATCGGGAAAGGTGGTGTCATTTAATACTTCATCTATGGGTACAGTTTTAAAAATAACATTCATTTGTCCTTTGGCTTGCCTCAGTCCATAGTTTATTTCATTAAAATAGGAAATGTAAAATAGTGCAACTGCTGCAGCCAAAAGAATGAGAAACCTTGTGATATTTTTTTTCATAAAAAAAGAGTGGAAGAAAATCTTCCACTCTTTAACGCTTTCCTAATAATGATTATTTATTGCTACTTCGGATATTGTAAAAATCCATCATAAAACCTTTTATTTTTTCTCTTTCTCTTTCTCTTTGCCTTTACCTGTCCCTAATTCTACCTCGTCTTTTCCGGCAATGGTCTCTTTAATACGCTTCTCCAATTCTTCCATAAGTTCTGGAGTATCCTTTATTAGTCCTTTAACAGAGTCTCTTCCTTGGCCTAGTCGGTCTTCTTTGTAGGAGAACCATGAGCCGGATTTCTTAATAATATCTAGGTCCACGCCCAAATCTAAAACTTCTCCAGCTTTAGAGATACCTAGGCCGTACATGATGTCGAACTCTACTACCTTAAACGGCGGAGCCATTTTATTCTTAACCACTTTTACTCGTGTACGATTTCCTACCACATTAGCATCGCTATCCTTGATTTGACCTATTCTTCGTATGTCAATTCTTACAGAAGCGTAGAACTTTAAGGCATTTCCACCGGTAGTGGTTTCTGGCGAGCCAAACATTACACCTATTTTATCTCTTAACTGGTTAATGAAAATACAGGTACAACCTGTCTTATTAATTGTACCAGTTAACTTTCTTAAGGCTTGGGACATCAAACGAGCTTGAAGCCCCATTTTACTATCTCCCATATCACCTTCTAACTCGGCCTTAGGTACTAGAGCGGCTACGGAGTCAATCACTAAAATATCAATTGCTCCAGAAGAAATCAAATGTTCAGCAATTTCTAAAGCCTGCTCACCATAGTCAGGCTGAGAGATAAGTAAATTGGCAGTATCTATACCTAATTTTTCAGCGTACAATCTATCAAATGCGTGCTCTGCATCAACAAAAGCAGCTATACCACCGGCCTTTTGAGCTTCTGCTATAGCATGCATGGCTAAGGTAGTTTTACCAGATGATTCTGGCCCATAAATTTCTACAACTCTTCCTCTTGGGAAACCACCTATTCCCAATGCCAAATCTAGTCCTAATGAACCCGTGGAAATGGTAGGAACGTCTAAAACTTTGGTATCGCTAAGTCTCATGACTGTGCCTTTTCCAAAAGCTTTATCTAATTTGTCAATTGTTGTTTGAAGAATTTTTAGCCGTTCGTTGTTTTCTGCCATTGGTAAGATATTTAGCGTTTGAGGTTTTTCTTATTGTCCGACACAAAGATATTGCATCTTTGCACAATTTACTAGCACTGAATGGCTAATATATTTAGCATTGAATTTAATTCACTAATTTATAGGTATTTATGATGGTGTATTTAGCTAAAAAACTTACCAATTGTTTCCAAACTTAGCTTAAGATCGAAGCTCAAAAGTTTTTTTTGACCAAGATGGACCACTCTAACTAAGTATTTGAAGCAACCGTTCATAAAAAATGAAATACCTCCTGTGAAATAAATCTTCATTTTTGCGTTAGCAATAAAACTCAAAACCTACATGCGTAATAACCTACTCATTTTACTAGCCATTGCCCTTTTGGGCGTATTTACAAATCCTCCTTTAGAAAAACATCAGAAGGCTATTGAAGACAAAGTAAAGAGCTTGAAAAATTTAGATGGCGATGTAGACGGCGATACTCTTAAAAAACTGGGTGCACTACTCGGAGAAGCTGTTGGTCTAAATACCATGAGTAAATATTTAAACAACAATGTCAAAATTCATGATTTGAAAGTTTTGTCACTGACTAAATTAAAAATCAATGGAGACTATAAAACGGTGGGCATTGGTGCTTTCGGTAAGGTTTTCCTTTTTGATGATGTCAAAAACTTTATGGACGAAAAGGCTTCCGAAATCAAATCTGCAGCGGAATGACTTATAGAATAAATCGTATTTAAAACCTCTTAGCTCTCAAGCATCTTTTTCTATCTTTGCGGTTTCCAAAAAAGAAATAGAGAATCTAGGATGCTCATATCATATAATACGCTCAAAAAAATAATTAATTTCCCTCATAGTCCAGAGGAACTCTCTGCTCTACTTACTTCCACAGGTCTGGAGGTAGAGGGTTTAGCAGAAAAGTTTTCTGTTCCAGGCGGACTTAAAGGCTTGGTCATAGGCCAGGTGAAGTCTTGTGTGCCGCATACTAATGCTGATAAGCTTAAGTGTACTACGGTGGATGTAGGTATGGATACTCTGCTAGATATAGTTTGCGGAGCACCTAATGTGGCAGATGGTCAAAAAGTAGTGGTAGCTACAGTAGGAGCTGAGCTATTTCCGTTGGACGGAGATTCGTTTACAATAAAAAAGTCTAAAATTAGAGGAGAGGTTTCTGAGGGAATGTTATGTGCCGAAGATGAGATAGGTCTTGGGAAAGGTCACGCGGGTATTATGGTTTTAGAAACAGAGGTGGCTAACGGAACTCCAGCGGCGGCCTTTTTTAACTTAGAATCTGATTATGCCATTGAAATTGGTTTAACTCCAAACCGAGCAGACGCGGCTTCTCACTTTGGAACGGCTAGAGACATAAAGGCTGTAACAGGAGCTTCGGTAAATTTACCTTCTGTTAATGGTTTTAAATTAGGTTTGGCTACACCAAAAATAGATTTAGAAGTCGTAGATGACCAAGGTTGTCCTCGCTTCTGTGGTTTAGAAATTCAAGGAGTTACGGTCAAAAGATCACCAGATTGGCTCAAAGCTTTCTTAAGTACCATCGGTGTCAATTCCATCAATAATCTCGTGGATATCACGAATTACATTTGCCACTTTTTAGGGCAACCGATGCATATTTTTGATGCGGATAAAATAGAGGGGCAAAAAATAATCATCAAAACGCCAGTGGCAGGAACCCTTTTAACCACCCTAGACGGCATAGAAAGGAAACTGAATGGAAAAGACCTAGCCATCTGCAATAAGAATGGGCCTATGGCTTTAGCGGGTGTTTTTGGCGGAGAATCTTCAGGTGTTACAGAAACCACTAAGAATGTATTTTTAGAAGTGGCTTATTTTAATTCGGATAGAATTCGATATTCGGCCACAGCCCATAGCTTAAAAACAGATGCCAGTTTTAGATACGAAAGAGGAACAGATCCTAACATGCCTCCTTATGCCGTAAAATTGGCAGCTCTAATGGTACAAGAATTGGCAGGGGGTGAGATAGTAAATCGTCAATTTGATAATTACCCAGTTAAAGTAGAAAATCATAAGATTTCGGTTAAATATCAGAACATTGACAGATTGCTAGGTAAAGTACTTCCTAGAGATTTGATCAAGGATATTCTAGTCAAATTAGACATTGAGATTGATTCAGAAACTGATTTAGGTTTAGCCTTATCTGTACCTGCTTATAGAGTAGATGTTACCAGAGAGGCCGACATTGTAGAAGAAATTTTGAGAATCTATGGATTCGATAATATTGAGCTTTCAGACCATCTTAGTTCTGATTTTATTTCCAACTTCAGGAGCGTGGTTCCAGAAACACAAGTTTTGAAAATCTCGGAGATGTTGGCGTCCAATGGGTTTAATGAGATACAAACATTATCCATTGTAAAACCTTCACAAAATGCGGTTATCGGTGATGACGCTTCTCAGGTTAAACTGCTAAATCCGCTTACAGAAGATTTATCCGTTATGCGAAACGGCCTTTTGTTCTCAGGCTTGCATACGTTAACATATAATGTAAATAGACGAAATAAAGACTTGAAGGTTTTTGAGTTTGGAAGAGTTTATAGCAAAAAGGAAACAGAAGAAGGAGCCAAATACAGTGACCAACAGAAGTTGGGGATTTGGATGACAGGGAACAAAAAAGCCGAGTCTTGGCAGCAAAAAAGCGAGCCGCTTAGCTTTTTTGAGCTTAAAAGTGAAGTACTTAAAGTTCTGTCACAAATGAGGCTGGATAATTTGAGTAGCACAGAGGCTGGCGATGAGCTTTTCCAATATGGCATTGATTTCAAAATGAACAATAGGATCATTGCCACTTTGGGTAAAGTTAAGGGGTCGCATTTGAAATTTACGGACCTAAAACAAGACGTTTATTACGCCGAATTAGATTGGGCTTATCTCTTGAAAAAGTACTCTTATAAAGTAGACTTTAAAGAGATTCCTAAATTCCCTGAAGTGAGAAGAGACTTATCTTTGGTTTTGGATAAAAACTCCAATTTTGCTCAAATAGAGGCCATAGCCTTCAAGACGGATAAGAAGCTTCTAAAGAGGGTAAATGTTTTTGACATTTACGAAGGAGAGAAGCTGGGGTCTGATAAAAAGTCATATTCTGTAAGTTTCCTGCTTCAGGACACAGAGAAAACTTTGAATGATAAGGTTATAGATAAAACCATGCAGAAGCTCATTGCTAATTTTGAAAACCAATTAGGGGCTGAAATTAGAAGATGATCTTTGAATAACATAAGAAAGCTTTTTAAGATCAATCTGGTGTAATAAGAAAAGATGAACGCGAAAAAACAATACGAAAACGAAAACGCCCTCATGTTTGCTCAATTGGAAGAGCTTGCAGGAAAGGTGGAGAGTCGTATTGCCAAAGTGAAAAGTTATGAGCAACAGATTGTTGGTCTAAAATTTGAACTAGAAAAAGCTAGGACAGAACGAGATGAATTTAAAGGCAAAATAGCTCTCCTTAAAAGACACAAGTCTGAGGAAGTGAAGAAAGAAGAGGGATTAGAGTTCTTGGAAGGCCAAAGTTTTAGTATTAGGAATAAAATCGCTAAAATTGTAGCGGATATTGATGGTGAAGAGGCAAGTGAGGAAGGAATTAAGGAATTGATACAAACTTTAATAGGCGAAATTGACGAATGCATTCGCTTATTGCGGTAAATAAATATTTTGCTTCTAGAAAATGGAGTCTGAAAAAATAAGAGCTAACATTAAAATTAACGGCGAGACATTGCCTTTTTTGTTGAATCCTTCAGATGAACCCTATTTTAGAGAAGCTGCGATTAAAATAAATGAGCGACTAGCCGAACTACATAATAAGTACGGGGCTGTGGCTAACTTTGAGCATTTACTCTCTACAGTTGCTGTAGAAGCTATGGTGGACGCCCTTCAGGCAGATGAAAACTACCAAAGGCTCAGAAGTGAAATTGATGGCAGATTACAGCAAATAGACGCTCGTTTGGGCGTATAATCCTTCCCTTTCCAATAGTCTCTTTTTTTTGATGTTCGGAGTACAAAAAATTAAAGAAGAGAATTAATGCAAGAATATTTATTAATGATTGTAGGCATCTTAGGAGGCCTAGCGGGCGGCTTTTTTATAGGGCAGTCCTTGCTGAAAAAATCAAGCAGAAACCAAGAAGAAGAAGCCATAAGAAAGGCTGATATTATTTTAAGGGATGCCAAATCTAATGCAGACAGTATTAAAAGAGATAGGCAATTAGAGGCTAAAGAGCACTTTTTAAAGCTGAAGTCTGAGTTTGAAGAAAACTCAAGTAACAAGAAAAATATCATACTCCAAAATGAGCAGAAAGTAAGAACGCTACAGCAGCAGGCCGCTCAGCTGATGGAGAAAAATAAACGAGAAGAAACAGAACTTCAGCAGGAAAAAAACAAGGTGGCCTCACACCTTGAAGTAGCCACAAAAAGACAAGAAGAAGCAGAAAAGCAACTCAAGCAAACCATAGGCCAATTAGAAAGAATAGCGGGACTATCTGCTGAGGAAGCAAAAGAGCAATTATTGGACGCTCTAAAAGCGGAAGCAGAAGCAAAGGCTTCCTCTTTTGTAAAGCAATCAATAGAAGAAGCTAAACTCTCTGCCACTAAAGAGGCTAAAAAAATAGTTATTCAAACCATACAAAGGACTGCAGCAGAGCAGGCTATCGAAAATTGTGTTTCGGTTTTTCACATAGAGAGCGATGAAATAAAAGGAAAAATCATCGGTAGAGAGGGAAGGAATATCAGAGCATTAGAGGCCGCTACAGGAGCAGAGATAATTGTGGATGATACCCCAGAGGCTATCGTTATTTCTAGTTTTGACCCTGTAAGAAGAGAAGTAACAAGACTTTCTTTGCACAGGCTGGTAACAGATGGTAGAATTCACCCTGCCAGAATTGAAGAGGTTGTAAATAAGACCAGAAAGGAAATTGATAATGAAATTATAGAGATCGGTGAGCGTACGGTTTTAGATTTAGGAATTCACGGACTCCATCCAGAACTAATTAAGATGGTGGGTAGAATGCGTTTTAGGTCGTCTTATGGCCAGAACCTGCTTCAGCACTCTAGAGAAGTGGCGAAAATGTGTGGTACGATGGCTGCCGAAATGGGTATGAAGGTTAAGTTGGCAAAAAGAGCTGGCCTTCTTCATGACATTGGTAAAGTCTCTCAAGAAGAATCTGAGCTTCCTCACGCCATCTTAGGTATGGAGCTTGCCAAAAAATATAAAGAGAACCCTGAAGTCTGTAATGCCATTGGTGCTCACCATGACGAAATAGAAATGACATCGCTTATTTCTCCAATCATACAGGTTTGTGATGCTATTAGTGGCTCAAGGCCTGGTGCACGAAGAGAAATGATGGATTCTTATACACAACGTTTGAGAGACCTAGAGGAATTGGCTCTAGACTTTAAAGGTGTGGAGAAATGCTACGCTATTCAGGCGGGTAGAGAGCTAAGAGTAATTGTGGATGCAGAAAATGTAAATGATGATACGGCTAGCATGCTTTCGTTTAATATCTCTCAAAAAATAGAGAAAGAAATGCAGTACCCTGGCCAAATAAAAGTGACGGTGATACGCGAGATGCGAGCCGTAGCTTATGCTAAATAAACATACAAGGATGCCCCCCAATGCGTTTACTTGTTAACAGAAACTTAAAGCACCCTTATTTCGGGTGCTTTTGGTTTATACGGACAACCTTTCTTTTAAATCCCTCATCTAAGAGGCATAACAAGAATTTAAACCTTTTAAAATATATATAGATTATGAAAAAGCTACTCTTTATTGCCACTGCCCTAGTTGTTGGATTCACTTCATGCCAAGGCCCTAGAGGTCTAGACGGATTAGAAGGGCTTCCAGGTCCACAAGGAGCTACCGGCCAAGATGGTGGATTAGTTTACGCCTCGGCTATAGAATTGATTGGAGATTTTACTCCTGACAATAACTTTCAAATCGTAGAAGCTTTTGGATTTGACGTTTTTCCCGCAGATGTGGCTTTAGTTTATATTAAATGGGATGAAACAGATGATACAGAAATTTGGAGACAAGTCCCTCAGACTGCATACCTTGACCAAGGAATACTGACATATAATTTTGATTTTACACAAGATGATTTTAAACTCTTCCTAGATGGCACTATCCAAAATTTTGCTACCATAGATGGAATATACTTGAATAACCAAGTTTTTAGAGTAGTAGTGGTACCAGCGGAATTTTTAGAAACAGCTAGAATAGCCTCTAAATCTTATGATGCCATTACAAGTTCCTTTGGAATCAGTGAAGGAGATTTCATTAAAAGAGATTTAAGATAATTTATCCGAACTCAAAAAGAGCAGCCACTTCACAGAGATGGCTGCTCTTTCTTTTATAGGCCTTTATATTAGGCTAAATTGCTTCTGAATCATTTACATACTATGCTAAAAGCTTTCCTATTTATGTTCCTAGCTATCTCAGCTATGGGGCAAACGTCTAATTTACCTTTGGTAATTATTGAAACCGGAGGACTAGAAATTCAAGACCAACCGAAGATTCCAGCTCAAATGAAAATCATTAATAATGAGTCGGGGAGGATGAATAACTTAAACGATAGTCCAGAATTTGAAGGCCGAATAGGCATAGAATTTAGAGGTTCTTCTTCTCAGAGTTTTCCTAAAAAGCCTTATGGCCTAGAAACATGGGATGAAAACAACATGGATTTAGATACCACTCTTTTTGGCTGGCCTAGTGAAAGTGATTGGATTCTTTTTGCGTCATTTAATGAGAAAAGCTTGATGCATAATGTGCTCACTATGAGGCTAGCCGAGCAAATGGGGCTTTATGCGAGCCGAACAAAATATGTGGAGCTTTATCTCAACGGAAGTTATGAGGGCGTTTATGTTTTCATGGAAAAGATAAAACGTAATAAAGGTAGAGTGGCTATTGCCAAGCTTAAACCTGATGAAGAATCTGGAGAAGATTTAACGGGTGGCTATATCATAAAAATAGATAAAGGCACAGGAGCCAATAACGGAACCTGGTTTTCGGAGTTTTCTAATATATCGCCAGGCAATAATTCCACCGAGTTTTTCTATGAATATCCAAAGGAGGCGACATCAGTTCAACAAGACTATATCAAAAGATACATAGGAGATTTTGAAAAGGCTTTACAAAGCGATGACTTTACAGACCCTCTGCAAGGCTATCAGCAGTACATTGATATGGAATCTTTTGTATTGATGACTATTCTAAATGAAGTAGCCAAGAATGTAGACGGCTACAGAATTAGCACTTATCTATATAAGGACAAAGGAGATAAATTAAAAATGGGCCCACCATGGGACTACGACATAAGTTATGGGAATGCCAATTACTGCAATGGGAATAGTTTTAGAGGATTCGGCTATGACTTTAATCGTATTTGTCCAGACGATAATTTGTTGGTCCCTTTTTGGTGGGAAAGGTTTTTGGCAGATGTTAACTTTATTGAGGCCTTTAGACAAACTTATGATGATTTAAGAACCAACGGCGTTTTGCAGGAGAGCGAGATTTTGGGATTGGTAGACGGCCTCACAAAGGAGCTTCAAACAGCCCAGGTAAGAAATTTTACGAAATGGCCTATTCTTGGAAAATATGTTTGGCCTCAGCCCGAACCTATCGCTAGTTCTTGGCAAGGAGAGGTGGCGGAGTTAAAAGCGTGGATACCAGAGAGATTACGTTGGCTAGATGATAATATTCCTAGAGAACTTCAGATTTTAGCCACCGAGGAGTCTTTGAACTTTAAAGTAAAAGCCTATCCAAATCCTTTTTTAGAGACACTCAGTCTGCAAATAGATGCCTTAGAAGCTGGAGAAGCCCAAGTGACGCTTACAGATTTGTTGGGTAGAGAAATTGAGAACAGAACCTATTCTGTTAATGAAGGTAGAAATCAATTGAATATTAAATTTCCAGATAATCAATCCAGTCAAACTATTCAACTTTTAAAGGTTAGGGTAGGAGATAAACAGGTTCTTCAAAAGGTGGTGCGGAGATGATTTTTGCCACAAAAAAAGGCTCTGACATTATGTCTGAGCCTTTTTTGTTAACAAGGTTAAAGTTTTAAATGGTCATACCGCCATCAGCCGTAAAGTATGCTCCGGTAGTAAAACCGGCAGCATCAGAAGCTAGATAGAGAGCTAAAGCCCCTATTTCATCTACCGTTCCAATTCTAGAGATGGGCATATGGCGGGTAAACCTTTTCATAACGCTTTCGTCTTGCCATAGAGCTTGAGAAAATTTAGTTTTTATAAGACCAGGGCAAATGGTATTGACACGAATACCATCAGGACCCCATTCTTTGGCCAAAACCTTGGTCAGCATATTTAAAGACGCCTTACTTACCGAATACATTCCCAAACCTGGGTCTGGAGTTAAAGCTGCCACGCTACTGATGTTTATAATACTCCCGCCTCCTCTAGATTTCATAGACGCATGCACCATTTTAGAAAATTCAAAAGGGGCTTTTACGTTAATCTCCATGATTTTATCAAATGCCCCACCATCACAATCAAGTGAAGGACCAAAAACAGGGTTAGTTGCTGCATTATTTACCAGAATATCTACGCCACCAAAGGCTTCAATTGTTTTGTCTAACAGGTTTTGAAGTTGCTCCATGTTGCCAGCATGAGCGGCCAGAGGTAATACTTCAGCACCGCTTTCTTTTCTAATACTCTCGGCTACTTCTTCTAAAACCTCTTGCTTTCTACTGCTTATAACTACTTTGGCTCCGTGAGCCGCAAAAAAACGAGCCATAGACTCACCAATGCCTTTGCTGGCACCGGTAATGATGGCCACTTTATTACTTAAATCGAACGCGTTTTTATAATCCATTTTATGTGTTGTTGATGAAAATTGTCTTATTGAATAGTAAGTCCGCCGTCGATAACGATTCCCTGGCCAGTCATATAACTTGACTCCTCGGAAGCCAAAAACAGGATGACAGAACTAATTTCGTTTGGTTTTCCGAAACGTTTCATAGGTGTGGCAAAACGGAGCATTTCTTTATATTGAGGGTCTTCATTGGCAGATTCCAACATGGCTGTTTCTGTAAACCCAGGGCACACCGCGTTTATCCGAATACCCTTTTTAGCGACTTCAATAGCAGCCGTTTTAGTCATTCCTAGCACGGCATGTTTACTTGCGGAATAGGCTAAATGCTTTGTCATGCCTACTTTTCCGGCTACGGATGCGGTATTAACAATGGATCCTCCGCCTACCGCATTAAAATGACGGATGGCTTCCTTCATACAGTAGTAAACGCCATTCACGTTAACACGCATTACGGCGTCAAAGTCTACTTCTGGATAGTCTTCCGTTTTGGTTCTGGGCCCAAGGATTCCCGCATTATTCACAACAGCATGAAGCTGTCCCATATCAGCTATGGCTTTTTCAAAAGCGGCTTTTACTTCTGAACTCTGGCTCACGTCACATTTTAAATAAGTGATATTCCCACCAAATGACTTTAAGGACTCGGAGGCTTCAGTAGCAATATCTAGCACACAGACATGTGCACCTTCATTGCTAAATAATTTGGCTGTCTCCAGGCCAATGCCCGCATTTCCACCCGTGATAAGGACGTTTTTGTTTTCAAATCTTTTCATTTTTCGCAGAAGTATATGATTTCCTCCATAGGGAGGGCAAATCTTGTTGATGATGCTATTGGAAGTTGTTTGACGAAGTCGTCTTCAGTCACTTTAAACCCGGCTTTAGCCAGTTCTGTACCATAATCTTGACCAAATAAACGGAGGTGGTCAGATTGTTTAAAAACACGCTCTCGTTCCCTCGGATCAGTAATGCTTGGGTCTTCTATGGTGTGTGGAAGTTTCATGTCTTGTGGCGACTGCAGAATGGCCCAGCCGCCTGGCTTCAAAACACGATAAAGTTCTTTAGTAGCTACGTTAAAATGCTCTACGTGTTCTAAGACATGATTACAGAAAATTACATCAAAAGAATTGTCAGGATATTGAATCTTCTCAATATCCATTTTCACTTTGGCCAGAGGCGACTCAATATCGGCCGTAAGGTATTCCAGATTTGGGAGCTCCTCAAAACGGTCTATGAAGCAATATTCGGGAGCAATATGCAGTACGTTTAATTTCTTTTCAAAAAAGTTGGTCTTTTTTCTGAGATAAAGATACATCAATCGGTGACGCTCTAGTGATAAACAAGATGGACAAAGAGCGTTATTTCTTGGCTCTAAACGCCCATACGGTAAAAATTTCTTAAATTTGCCAGAGCAAACCGTGCATTCTACAGCGTCACCTTTCATAAAGCCTGCATAGACTTTAAGAGGGATGTGACTAAATAATTGCAGGTATTTTCTTGGAATAAAACGTATTAGGAAGCTTATTATACTTTTCATAGAATCTTTTGCCTATTCTCTTGAGAATGCTCGGTCAAAAATAGAATTAACTAAACATCAAAAAAAGTACAAATGGATAAAACCGAAGAAAATAAACCACAAAAGACACAAAAGACACATAAGCCGTACGATAGGAATGAGGGCAAAAATTGGTATCAGAAATTATTGTTAAGTCAAAAGTTTCATATCAATGCTGCTTTAGGACTTGTATTGGTGGCGGTAGGAGCGGTAGTGCTCACGGTAACGGGCTCAGAAATGCTTCACCATTGGGAATATGCAATTCATGGCGGTGTCGGGGTGGTGGGTCTCATAGCCGGACTTTGGTTTTTTAGCAGGGGACTTCGTTATGAGTCTCAGCTAGATGCAATTAGGATCATGAAGCGTAATAGAAACTATTCGGGAGGAAATAAAAAAGGGCCAAGAAAACCAGGGCCAAAGAAGGGGTAAAACAAAATACCTTGAAGGAAAAAACTTCAAGTCAGATTGACTTGAAGTTTTTTTATGCTTATTCCTCTAAAAAAACCAGTTAATTTCTGGAGATTTTTGGTCATAAAAAAAAGTCTCAACTTCAAAAGCAGAGACTTGAATTTCTTTCGAAAGGTAGAATTTACTTAGCGAATTCTGCTTTAAGCTCTTCTACACTTACTTTTCTAATTTCAGGCTTAAGCGTCAGACGCTTTATTTCAGCTTGCTTGTTGTTAGCTATTGCTCTGTTTCTAAGGCCTTTTCTCTTTAATCTTGTAACTGCCATTTGATATCTAATTTTAAATACTAGTGCTCGTGTTATCCCAATTGAGGGGCAAATGTAGCTATTCTGTTTAGAATAATCAATGAAAAATCTAGAATAAGCTTACTTTTGTGCTCTGATTTAATTCATTCTATGTCAAAACCAAGTTTAGCTAGAGGTACACGTGATTTTGGGCCAGAAACAATGGCCAAACGCACCTATATCCTGGATACTATAAAATCTGTTTTTAAGAAATTTGGCTTTTTGCCTCTGGAAACTCCTGCCGTAGAAAATCTCTCCGTCTTAATGGGGAAGTATGGTGATGAGGGAGATAAATTGCTTTTTAAAATTCTAAATTCGGGTGATTTCCTGAAAAAAACCAATCAAGATGATTACGATAATGGAGCAAGTGCTATGCTTCAGAAGGTAGCAGAAAAAGGTTTGAGGTACGATTTGACAGTACCCTTTGCCAGATTTGTGAGTATGAATAGGCATGATTTGGCTATGCCCTTTAAGCGTTTTCAGGTGCAGCCCGTTTGGCGTGCGGACAGGCCACAAAAGGGTAGATATAGAGAGTTTTATCAGTGCGATGCCGATGTGGTAGGTACTGGTTCGTTGCTTTGCGAAGCTGAGATTATTCTGATGCTCAATGAAGTTTTTAACAAACTTCAGCTAGAGGATTTTAGTATAAAGGTGAACAATAGAAAAATTTTAACAGGAATTTCTGAAGCTATTGGAGCTCAAGGAAGAGAAGCGGAACTTTGTGTGGCTATTGATAAGCTAGATAAAATAGGCAAAGAGAAGGTAGAACAAGAGTTAGTTGAGAGTGGCTTTTCAGCTGAGAGTATTGCATCTCTTCAGACGCTATTTACATTGACAGACGATAGCTTAGAGACTTTGAATACTTTAAAGAATTGGCTTTCTGAATCTCAGGTTGGATTGAAAGGTATTTCTGAGTTAGAAGAGGTTCTTGAAATGGTGGCAGATTTTGGCGTGGCAGAAACGCATGTGGAGTTAGATTTCTCATTAGCTAGAGGCCTTAGCTATTACACTGGAGCTATTTTCGAGGTGAAAGCTAATGGCGTGCAGATAGGCAGTATTTCTGGCGGAGGAAGATATGATGATCTTACAAGCACTTTCGGTTTGCCAGATGTTTCTGGGGTGGGTATCTCTTTTGGTGTAGATAGAATTTATGACGTTTTGGATGAGTTAAATCTCTTTCCAAAGAATGCTACAGCCAGTACACAAGTTTTATTGACGAACTTTGATAAAACCTCTGCCAAAGCTTGTCTACCTTTATTGCGTAAGCTTAGAGAGTCAGAAATTGCATCAGAGCTTTACCCGACTGGTGCCAAAATGAAAAAGCAATTTGATTATGCCAATAAGAAAGGTATCCCATACGTAATGGCCGTAGGTTCTGATGAAATAAAAGCGGGTAAATACAGTTTGAAAAATATGCTTACTGGAGAACAAGAGAGTCTTTTGTTGTCTGAAATAATAAAGAAATTACATGTTTAGAAATCATAAAGTACTGGCCTATATGCTGGTTATTTTCAGTAGTTTAGCAGCCACATTTTCCTTCTATTTTTGGCAGGTGATAAAAAGCCCGAACATCAATCTTGATGCTAAAAATGAGGCTGTACTTTTTATACCGAAGGGTGCTACTTATCAAAATGTCTTGGATAGCTTAAATGCTCATGATTTAATTCATGACCAAATAAGTTTTGGTTTTTTGAGTAAGTTCATGAATTATAGAGATAAAGTTAAGCCCGGAAGATATGAGTTGGCACCCAATGCTACGAACAAGGAGATTCTGTCAAAACTTCGTTCTGGAGACCAAGACGAGTTAAAACTAACCTTCAATAACATAAGACTGAAATCTGAGCTAGCCCAAAAACTTTCAGCGTCTCTTTCTATTGATTCAAAAACTTTACTTGAAAAGTTAAATGACCCAGAAGTATGTAAAAAGTATGGTTTTACTACAGATAACATCATGTGTATGTTTTTGCCTGATACCTATTTTATGTGGTGGACTTTAGATGAGGATGCGTTTTTGGACAGGATGAAATATGAGTATAATGCTTTTTGGAATGAAGATCGTCTAAAAAAGGCAGCCACCACCAGCATGTCGCCTAAGGAAATTGGCATAATGGCGAGTATAGTGCAGTCAGAAAGTAATAAAAGAGATGAGCAGCCTACGATAGCCGGTGTTTATGTAAATAGAATTAAGCAGGGTATTCCACTACAGGCCGACCCAACAGTGAAGTTTGCTGTAGGAGATTTTGGGCTGAAAAGGATATTAAAAAAACACTTAACCGTTAATTCTCCTTATAATACTTATACGAATCAGGGATTGCCCCCAGGGCCAATAGCTCTGCCCGAAAAAGGAGTTATTGATGCTGTACTAAATTATGGAAAACACAATTACGTGTACTTTTGTGCCAGAGAAGATTTCTCTGGTTACCATAATTTTGCTGCCAATCTTAGTCAACATAATGCCAATGCTAGACGTTTTCATGCGGCTATGAATCAAAGAGGAATTTACTAATGTTTAGCTTTGATTATAAATATCGAGTACGTTACGCTGATGTGGATCAAATGGGATTCATGTATTATGGACACTACGCCAGATTGTATGAAATAGGTAGGGTAGAGGCTCTAAGAAGTTTAGGGGTTCGGTATAAAGACTTTGAAGATCAGGGTTTTATAATGCCTGTTTATGAAAACAAATCTCGCTTTATTAGTCCAGCGAAATATGATGAGCTCATTACCATTAGAGTCTTACTTCATGCCATTCCTAAAGCTAGAATAGTGTTTAACTATGAAATATGGAGTGAAGAAAATGTCAAAATCCATACGGGTGAAACAACATTGGTTTTTGTGAATACCGCTAAGGATAGAATTATGACGTGCCCCCCCAATATTGAGGAAGCACTAAAGCCCTTTTTTAATAAAGTATGAAGAGTTTCAGGGAAATTGGATTTATTAGAGCCCTGGAGCGTATCTTAAGAAGTGTGTATTTGTGGGACACCACAGTTTCTCTTTATCACGTCTTAAGTATATTATGGAAAAAAATTGTTTCGTTTGACCTTGACCAAAGGGCTGCGGCGGTTTCTTTTTCGCTTCTATTAGCTATTTTTCCAGCCATTATTTTCCTTTTTACGCTCATTCCATATATCCCGATTAATAATTTGGATAGGCAAATCATGGATTTCTTAGCGAATATTTTGCCTAAAGGAATCTATAGCACTGCGGCTAATACCATCCAAGATATCATTAGTAGGAGACGGGTAGATGTACTTTCTTTTGGTTTTCTTTTTGCACTTTATGCGGCCACAAATGGTATGATGGCTCTCATTAGAGCATTTAATATTTCGCTTGAAAAAAATGATCAGAGAAACTTTTGGGCCGGTAGGCTAGTGGCCTTATTTCTTACCTTTTTGCTCGTTTTGGTAATGGTATCGGCCATTGTTGTTCTCATTGTAGGAAAAATATTCATTGCTTATTTGTTTGCTCAAGGAATACTAAATGAGAATTTCAATTATTACATGATTCAGGTTTTAAGGTATTTATCCATCTTTATTATCTTCTTTTTAGGCATTGGTAGTATTTATTATTTCGGCACAAGCTCATCTAAAAGGATGACTTTCTTCAATTTTGGAGCAATGCTGGCTTCTGTCTTATGTATTCTTGCTACTAATTTATTCTCCTACTATTTAGTTAATTTTAATTCGTACAATAGACTTTACGGCTCTATTGGAACACTTATAGGTATGATGGTTTGGATATATCTCATTGCCATTATCCTGATTTTTGGCTTTGAAATAAATTCAAGTTTAAAGGATGCTTTGGCTTTGGAACATGAACAAGAAAAAAAGCCGCAGTAATCTATGTACCAACGGCCTTTCTTAGTTTCACTCTAACCCATATAATGTCTGTTGTGAGGATAATGATTTACGAGCAAATAACATGCCATAGTGGATGTTTCTGAGACTAACTATCGGTACTGCTTGATAAAGAGCCAGTTCTATTTCAGATTTCTGTCAAATAGCTAGCAAACCAAGAATATTTTTAGATGAATAATACTGAAAGAACTCTCCACTGGGAGCTGATAAAATTTGACCAATTAAGTAACGAAGAGCTTTATGAACTTATAGCCCTTCGCAGCCAAGTTTTTGTTGTAGAGCAGAATTGCGTCTATCAGGACTTGGACTTTAAAGACCAAAACGCTCTTCATTTATTGGGGAAAAATGACGATGGAAAGCTAATTGCGTATACCAGACTTTTTGATGTGAATCAATATTATGAGGGCTATTTGGCGATAGGTAGAGTGATTACGCATAAGGATTTTAGAAAGTACGGCTATGGTATAGAACTTATGGAAAAGTCTATAGAATTGTGCCAAACTACTTTTGGAGAAATGGCTATCAAAATTGGTGCTCAAAAATACCTAACTAAGTTTTATGGACTTCTGGGCTTTAAGGAAACAGGGGAAGATTATATTGAAGACGGTATTCCGCATTGTATCATGATCCGAGATATTTAGCAAAGTTTTTTTTGGAATAGCTTATTCAGTAAATTAGACTTCAATTAAAAGAGCCCCATGAAATTTGGAAGTGTAACAGACGCCAGCTTTATAGATTTTACCTTACCACCAGACCCTTTAGGGACGGCTGGTATTTTAAAGAAAGGGAAACATCCTTTGATGACTTACGTAGGTTGTGCCAAATGGAATAGAGGAGATTTAAAAGGCTTTTACCCAAGAGGTACCAAAGACGAGCTTGCTTATTATGCCACTCAGTTTAACTCTATAGAATTAAACGCTACTTTTTATAATAATTACTCTGACGAACAGATTCAGAAATGGTGCGACAAGACACCCACAGACTTTCGGTTTTTCCCAAAGGTTTCTAATTATGTAAGTCATATCAAACGCCTGAATGATGTTAAAGGTCCCATGGCCGAAGTTATAGCCGGAGCACGCTCTTTTGGAGAGAGGTTGGGCATGTCTTTTTTACAAGTGCATGACAATTTTAAGCCGAGCAACATGCAGCGTCTAATAGACTTTGTAAGTGGCTGGTCTGCTGATGTCCCTCTAGCAGTGGAGTTACGTAACACAGAGTGGTTTCAAGATGAAGCTGTGGCTAAAGAAGTTTACGAGGTTTTTGAAGAGTTTAATGTTACTAATATCATAACGGATACAGCAGGAAGAAGAGATTTATTACATATGCGACTTACAACGCCCGTTGCTTTTATTCGGTACGTGGGGGCTAATCATCCAACAGATTACCCTAGACTAGACGACTGGCTAGATAGAATAGAAAGTTGGCGTGAAGCTGGTCTAGAGAAACTGTATTTCTTTGTACATCAAAATATGGAGAAAGAATCTCCTCTCTTGTCTAAGTACTTTATTGAGAAATATAATGATCGTTTCAATGGAAATCTAAGAGGACCAGAAGGAGAAAATAGCTTATTCAGTTAAAAGATGGACTCATGAATTTAGAGAGTTTTAAGAAACAATTTCACTACTATAAGTTCCTTGGCGATAAGACTTTCGAGCAGTTGGAGGAGAAGGACTTATTTTGGCAGTTTAATTCAGAGAGTAATTCAGTTGCTGTCATAGTGAAACATTTACATGGGAATATGCTATCTCGCTGGACAGACTTCTTAAACTCAGACGGAGAAAAGGAGTGGCGAGATAGAGAATATGAATTTGAATCCACTTTTACATCTAAAGCCGAGATGCTGAGGAAATGGGAGGAAGGCTGGGGTTGTCTCTTTGAGGCCTTAGGTACTGTTAATGAAAGCAACCAAGACCAGTTGGTTTACATCCGGAATCTGGGCCACTCTATAGAAGAAGCCTGTCAAAGACAGTTAGCTCATTATGCGTCGCATGTTGGACAAATAATTTATGTAGGTAGAATGCTCAAAGCAGCAGACTGGAAAAACCTCTCAATTCCAAAAGGGAGTTCAGAACAGTATAATCTAGAAAAGTTCTCAAAGGCTAAGAGCAAACAGCACTTTACAGATGAGTTTTTGGAAAAGAAAGGATAGGCTTGAACCAAGTAATTAAACTTTGGTTCAAGCTATTAAATGACTTCTCTACCTTGCTACCCAACCGCCATCTACGGTCATAATGGTGCCTACCATGTAATTGGAGGCTTCAGAGCTTAATAATAGGGCTGCTCCTTGAATTTCTTTTAGCTCACCCCATCTGGCCAGAGATGTGGCACCAACAATAAACTTATCAGCCTCTTCAGTGCCTGCTATTGGTATATTCATTTCGGTTAGAAATGGGCCAGGGCAAATAGCATTCACGTTTATGGCAAAAGGAGAAAGTTCTAAAGCCAAAGCCTTTGTCATGTTTACTACGGCTCCTTTGGATGCTGTGTAAGGAGTTCTGTTGGCTAGACCTACAACGCCCAATGTACTGGCAAGATTAATGATCTTACCATATTTTTGGGCTTTCATATAGGGCGTAACGGCTCTGCTAGCCAGCCAAGTCCCTGTTACATTAATGTCCATTACGGCTTTGAAATCTTCATGTGAAAGTTCGTCAATAGCTCCTCTAATATTAATTCCAGCAGAATTTATCAATACATCCACAGAACCAAATGTCTCCTTGCAGGTTTTAGCCATGGCTTCTGTCTGGGCTTGGTCGGTGACGTCGCAGGCAAAACCAATGGCCTTTGTACCATATGTTTCAATAATGTCTTTAGCAGCGGCATCACACTCTTTTTGAGTTCTAGAAACCAACATTACACTGCCTCCTGCCGAGGCTATTGCCGCTGCCATAGCAAGTCCAAGCCCCTTAGACCCGCCAGTAATAATGGCGGCTCTTCCTGTCATATCGAATAATTGAATTCCCGGTAGTTTAGTCATTTGTTCTTTTTTTATGTCTCTATCTCTAAAGTTGAATAATATTAAAGTTTTGTCAATAAGCCCCACATCCTTCACTGAGGATCACGAAGTGGCTCGTTACACACTGAGATTCTCGAAGCAAAGCTCGGTAGCTGAGGCTCTCGAAGCTACATCAAACCCAATTCGTTCCTAGCATAGTTTAAACAAGCCAATTGATTAGCTTCTTCTAAAGCCAGTTGTTCATGAAAGGGTTTATTAGAAATTTCTGATAAAGCTTTATCTCGATAGTTTTCTTTTAAAACCTTTAAGGCCATCGCTGTATCTTTTCCCGTTCTGTCTCCAAAAGTAGTCCAATAGGCATCTGTCAAATATGGGATTTTTAGAGGGTCCCTCGTCATCATTTCCAAATTAAATTTAACATTAGGATTATGTTTTCTAATGGTCATAGCCATTCTATTCAAATCTAAAAAGCCTTCTCCAAAAGGAACTTCAGAAAGTAGAAATCCATCTTCATATTCCTGAATGCCCATATCTTTGAAATGGGTAGTAAGAGTATAAGGAGCCAGTTTTTCTACTACCTTATAAGGGTCTTCTAAAAATGAAATATTATTGCCCGTATCTAAGTTGCAGCCCAGCCATTCACTATCAAAATGCTTTAATAAATCTACAAGTTCATCTGCTGACCAGTCTTTGTGGTTTTCTATGGCCAGTTTCATCTTATGTTTTCTTACCACAGATTCTGCAAGTCTTACCGACTTTAGAGAAGCTTTTTTAAAGGCTTCCCAACCCTCAATAGTTGTGAAGTTGACGTAGCGTCTTCCGCTCAGGCAAGCCACTCGAATGATTTCTATTCCTGCTTCTTTAGCAGAAACAACATTTTTCTCGAAAGTGCTAACGTCACTTTCTTTCTGAGGTAATCTTATTTGGCCCTCTAACCACATTCCTGAAGATTCTTTTAAATCTCTCATTTGCTTGATGTATGCCGCATCCCAATTATTGACTCCAACCTGACCGCCACCAGCACCTATTTCATGAAGGTGTTTAGCCATGGGTAATGCTCCATCCCAGCTTGGATGAAGTGCACTTCCTCCGTCTCGAAAACGAAGGAAATAGGAGGCTACAGAAATACCAACAAGATTGGGGAAGAGATTTAAACGTGTAAAACTTGAAAGAGAGATAGCCGCCAATGAAAGGGCTGAGTTTTTAATAAAGAGTCTTCTGTCTAGGTTTTTGTTCATGATTTGGTGTTAGAGTTCTTCCATTTTCGAGTTTAATTCTGCTGTTGTCCAAGGGGTCACTTTTCCTTGAGTTTTAATGCGAAGCATACCTACCGTTCTAGCTGACGTAGCTTCGGCCGAATGGCCCCACGCATTTCTAATGTAGGTGATGATATTCGCCATATCATCAAGTGCCAGAGTTCCATGCGAGGGCATAACTGGTAAAATATCTGGAACATCATATATCCTACCTTTAACTTCAATAGGGCCTTCAATGCCATAACTAAGTAATAAGGCTAACCTGTCTGGGCTGCCAGTCACCCAGTCTGAGCCTTCTAAGGGCGGAGCAAATCGTTTCATTCCATTACCATCCGCACCATGGCATCCAGCACAGTAGCTCAGGTAGCCCTGTCTTCCAGCAACAAACTGTTTCATGCCTTTAGCATCAAGCTTTGATGCCGTATTAGTTTCTGTTTTAACCTTTTTTTTACCTGGCCAAGTGAGGCCCTTTTCTAAAGTTTCAAAAGCTTTGTTGTCAAGGTAAGTAGGTTTAGTTTTTAACCTGATAGGAGCTAAACTAGAAGTTTTTATTTGTAAAGCGGCCCCTTCTATAAGAGCCGATTTTTGCCAATCATCTGTTTTCGAAAGGGTTTCTAAAAAATGACTTATTTCTTTTTCATCTCTTCTTTTGAGTATGATAATAGCCAGTTGCTCTAAGAATATTTTCTTACCATCTGATGCTGATTTCCATGTAGGGTCTTGTAATAAGTAGCTTAATAAAGCGGCCTCTCTATTATCTAAAGCAGAAAGTGTGGCCTCTCGCATGAGTGGGTCATCGCCATTTCTAATTAAGATTTTTTGAATGGCATGAAAGGCAAACCCTTGAGAATAGGCATTGGATGACAAAAGTATCTGTAAAGTGAAAACATCATTTTGGGCATTCAATTTATTTACTAAAGCATCTTCTATTTTTTTAGTTAGATCGGGAGTAGTCAAAGCTTGTTTTCCCAAAAGGCGAAGTGTTAGAGCCTTAACTTTGTCAGACGGGTCAGATAAAAAAGACAAGGCTACTTCGGGTCTAAGGGTGTTTAATTCATTTAGAATGGAAATAGCAGCCATTTTTCCTGTTACAGATTTGCTTTTAAGGACATTAGCTAGTACATCCTCAATATTCATAGGTCGCCTCTCTAAAATAACACGAAAGCTTTGGTCTCTGAACCAAGCTATAGGATGCATCAGGAAATCACCCAAGCCGTCTGTGTTAAGTTGCCAAAAAACATCCGGATTTTCTAAAGGGAAGTCTTCGAAATCTTCTGGGGTAATCTTCCATATTCTGCCTAAATGTATGTGTTTGTCTAGCCCTCTTTCTAGGGTTTGTTTAGTGAGATATTCGGTCATGTAGGCGGCATGTTGATTAATACCCCTATACATATCTGCCACATAAATAGCTCCGTCTGGTCCCGAAGTGATGCTCACTGGTCTAAAACGTTCATCCGTAGAGGCCAAAAACTCAAAAGACTCATAAGCATTCGTGGCATTCATGTATATGCCATCTTCCTTAATAAGATTTCTTTTGATCAAATTTCCGGCAGGTTCACAGACGAGGGCATTTCCTTTAAAATCGGCTGGGTAGAATAGGTTGTCGCGAGCTATAAATGGAGAGCATGCGGAAGTAAATTCTATCAAGCTTCCCTTTTCGTTAAGTGTTCCGGGTATATAACCTCTATTCACAGCGGGGTTGGGCCGAATAGGGAAAACCCTGCGGTCTTGACTTAAACCATGGTCAATGCCCGTCGTGCTTTCATAGTTTGGGTTTCTATTTAAGTAATTGGGAGGGACAAGGTCTGCATGGAGTTGTGACCAGTTATAATTATAATAAAGTCTGCCGTAATCGTCTTTGGCAATTCCCCATTGCCCTCTGAATTCTGTTTTTTCTTTCTTCCACACTTCTCCCTGTCTTTTATAACGCGTATCAGATTTAGCATTATATAGCCAGTTGTCCATTCCTAAAAGTAGGCCGTTGGGAGCATGCTCTGGCAAACCGTTAGCACCATAAGTGCTGTCTACTAGGGTTCGCTTATCAGACTTTCCATCACCATTTAAGTCTTCATAGAACCATAAAGGTCCGGCTTCGGCAATTAAAACGCCGTCTAGGTAAAAAGCTAAAGCTCTTGGCATTACCAGACTGTCGGCATAAGTGGTCCGGGTGTCTAGCTGGCCATCCCCATTTTTATCCTCTAAAAAGGCTACTTTACCTATAGGGGCATCTTCGTTTGCTCCATCTATCGTTTGCATATAGCCTCTCATTTCAATGACCCAGAGCCTTCCTCGTTCATCAAACTTTATAAATACGGGATCTTGTATGAGTGGTTCGGCGGCCGCCAATTCAATTTTGAATCCTTCCGCAATTTGAAAGGTTTTAAGTTCCTCCTCTGCCGATCTTGGTGGTGAAGGATCATCTGAACTAATCATGCCAAACGAAAGTAAGGCAAGTAGCCAAAGGCTAGATTTCATAGGGTTGAACTATTAAACAATCCTAAGTTACAAGAACACTAGCACTCTACGAAAAAATGAAGACTAAATGTGCTGATAAGATTATGATTGCAATCAGACTGTATAATAAAAAAGAACAAGCTACTTCGAATCTAGATTAGGTCTGGCATAATCAAACCTATCTAAGGGTTTAGGTAAACAATAGCCATCAACGCCATTAATTGATGTTACATGCCCCAAACTTAGATCTAAATATCCGTCAGATTGGAGCATTTCTTCATTAACATATATAGCCTGAATTTCTCCTAATACTAAGATAGTATTGTTTCTTTTGATAGGCACTTCTTCTACCATTTTCATGGCAATTTGGACTGGGCTTTCGCCGACAAAAGGTGCTGGAAAACCGTCTTTGTATAAAGGTATAAGACCAGTTTCTTTAAATTCAGATATGGTGGCTGGATAATTGGCGGAAGTCTGGTGAGCTTTTTTTATAATGTCTGTAGATATATGATTTATAGTGTAAAATCCTGAAGTTTTAATATTTGATAGAGTGTCTTTAAGTTGATCGCTAGGACGAGTTACAAAACCAAGAACTGGTGGGGAAGACCCCATATGAATTACAGAAGAAAATACTGCTACATTCTCTATTCTGGCTTGGGAAATTGTTCCAATCAGATTCGCTGATTTATAACCAGAGCACGCGTTGATTAGATTGAGTTTAGACACTCGCTCAAGAGCGTCAATGTCAAACCGGCTGATGTACTTCATTAACATATTCTTTAAAAGCATTTACCTCAATTCTTGCTTTTAAGTCATGCAAAAGACTGTATAAGCCAAAGAAGGTGCGATTGATATACAAGAAGTGTTTACTGCCTCTGTTCCCGTTCATTTTTCTGAGCTCAGAACTCTTGGCATATTTTTCTCCTAGAGCAGCTATTTCATTAAAGAAGGTTACATCACCAAAATCAAAATTCTCTGCATTTAAAGGGCGAGTGAAAAGTTCTAACATGCTAGAGAACAATTCGCTAAAGAATTTAATTTCAGCCTCTGAATCATCCTCACGTAATATTTCAAGCTCCCATAAGGCTTTATTTAAAGCATCTTTATTAGAAAAGTTGGCTGCGTTTGCCAACTCAAAATAAGGGCCGTAAAAATCCTCCGGAATGATTTTCATGCAGCCGAAATCTATCGCTATTAAGTTACCCACCTTGTTGACTAAGAAATTTCCGGGATGTGGGTCAGCATGTACTTTCTTGAGCCCGTGCATCTGAAACATATAAAAATCCCAAAGGCTTTGCCCAATCTTATCTGCCTCCAACTGACTTGTGGGTTTGAATTGTGACAAATGAACACCATCCATCCAATCCATAGTAAGAATTCTATCATTAGATAGCTCTTCGTAGTAATTAGGGAATTTAAGGTTTGGGATATGTTTACAGGCTTGAGTGATTTCTTTACTTTGAGCTAACTCTAAAAGGTAATCTGTTTCTTCTTTTAGTTTGGTCTCAACTTCTTGAAAGTACCGTTCAGAATCTGCCCCTTTCATATTAAACATTTTCATAGCAATGGGTTTCACCAATGCCAAATCTGAACCAATGCTATCAGCTACGCCTGGGTATTGGATTTTGACCGCGAGGGTTTTCCCATCTTTACTGGCCTTGTGTACTTGACCGATACTTGCTGCATTTACCGACTCCTCGTTAAAAGTGTCAAATAGCTCTGCTGGAAACTTCCCAAATGCTTTTAAGAATGTTTTTTGAACCAAAGGGCCAGACAATGGCGGCACTGAAAACTGAGCAAGCGAAAACTTTTCAACGTAGGCACTCGGAAGGAAATTTTTTTCCATACTGAGCATTTGAGCTGCTTTTAAGGCACTTCCTTTAAGTTTCTTTAGACTGTCATAAATGTCTTCTGCATTGGCTTGGTTTAGTTTTTCTTTATCCAAGTCTGGATTAACCATCTTTTCGCCATAATATTTCAAATAGTTTCCTCCTACTTTTGCTCCTGTTTGAAGCAACTTCACTGCCCTGCTAATCTTCCCCGTAGGGATACTATCAATCGTTTTCATAGTTTTAGGTCGTGGCCTCTTTATATAGAAATTTGCCTAAATCCATGATGGATTTTAAGGCGGTTATATCTACCAAATCGAATGTGGCTTTGAGTGATTTTTCAATGAGAATATCTGTTTTCTCATTCCCTTCAGAATTATCTCTAATCCAGAAATTCAAGATGAATAAAAGCTGAGCCCAAGTTCCTTCTTCATAGGTTTTAGCCTTTATTTTTTCTAGTTGAGGAATCTCCGAATTTATCTTACTGGAAAAGACATCACCCGCAAAAGCCAAGAATTCTTTTCTTAAATCAGCAAGGATGTCTAACCTATTTATCTGATTAATTTCTGTGGGGAAAGCGACTAGAACGTAAGGCCTATTTGCAGCCAGAACTTCAAAAAAAGTAAAGTAGAAAGTCAGTAATTTTTCTTTAGGCTCTGCTGCAGAGAAGTTTCCGCTTTTTTTAAGAAGTTGATTGGTCTGAATGTAGAAAAGTAAGAAAATAGTTGTGTCGATAGCTTTGAAAGAATCAAATTCTCTATGGAAGTCTTCTTCTTCAATGCCATTTTCAATACAAAATTCATCGATAGAAGTAGGCACAATTCCGGTGCTTTCTATTCCCTCCATGTACTTGTCAATGATATCCTCTTGAGACATAAATTACGTTTATTTAAAAACACATTTAGGGGTCATAAAGTTTGTGATTGGTTACAAAGATTTGAGGAAATAGGAAGGTGAAATGACAGCCTAGTAATTGAGTGTCGAAGTTCTAAGATATAATCTATGTTTTCAGAAAGAGCTTAGTTCAAATCAATTGGTAAAACCTGATTGCTTAGAAGTTCTCCAAATAGGTCCCATCTCTTTTGCTGGTTGTCTGCTGTGCCGCCTTGTTTTTCTATGGAGTTTTTTACCAAGTCCATGCCATAATTGTAATTGATGACATAGCTTCTGTATTTCTTAGTGAAAGCTATCCTTTGCTTGGCTTTTACAGGGCTGTAAAAACCAAATTTTATAAGATAGGCTATTCCTTGCTCCTCTGTCATGGTTCCATTCAAAACTCCTCGTGCCACCTCATTCCCTGCATAGTTTAGTTCAGCCACTAATTCCAGTGCTTTGAAGTAAGTGCTTATTCCTGCCGTATCTAAGCCAGCTAAGGGCAAAAGAACTTCCTTGGCAAAAATCACCCTGTCTTCTCCAGGGAAAGCTACATCAACACCATAATTTGCAGATCCTTCCGCTATCAATGATTGCGGACTGAATAAAGGGTATAAACTTGTTTCTATATAGCCTTTCTTGTTGTATAAGTTTTCTTCTAAAAGCACGTTAAATACATGGTGGCCAGGATAAGACTCGTGGCTTCCTACGTCGATGACGCGTTCTATAGAAATAGGGAAGTCGGTGTTTATTTGAATCAATGAAGTGAAATCACCCTGATACCAATTATAACCACTCCATGCTTTATCAGTAACAAATTCTAAGCTAAACCCTTCTTTTTCTGGAATAGGATAATGCTCTTGTGTTCTTTTTCTCGCTTCCGCTATGGCCGTTTTCATTACGGTATCGAGTTTCTCAACTGGAATGATAAAACGCTTCCCCAAGTTTTGATACTTTTCTTGTAGTGTGCCTTCTCCTTTTAAAAAATCAGCTAGCTTATCCATAGATTCCTGAAACTTGGTGCTGTCATAATGAGGAGCTTCCACACCAAATAAAGCCATAGATTCAGTATCGAAATCTGATGTTTCACCACCAACTATTCTTACCCTTTCCGCATAAGCAATTAACTGAGCTTGAATAAACTTGGCTCTGTTCAGGTTAGAGTTATCCTTTTCCGACTTTATATAAGTTTCAAATTCATTATGAAGATTTGAAACTTCGGTTAAAAGGTAATCTTTAGGGAAAACTTCATATTCTTTGGGTTCTGGTTTCAGGCTATCAGGACCGTAATAGGCGTCCACAAAGTCAGCATCTTGCTGTCCAATTTCTAAACCTAGCTTTACGTACTCAGTGGCTAATCTATTCAGTTCAGGTTTAGTGTCTTCTTTTGTTTGGCATGCCGTTAATGCCAAGACAATAATGATTGCTTTTTTCATGCTTAAATTTAGGTTTAAAATGTTTGAGCTAGAAAGGTTCACCAACATATTACTCTAGGTCGAAGTCTGCCTTTTACCTGCTACAACTTCCAAATTCCCATACCGCCGTCAGACGCAAACATTTGGCCAGTCATATAGGGCATTTGGCCGGTCACTAGTGTGGCAACAGCTTTACCTATATCCTCAGGTGTTCCCATTCTTTTTTCTAAGACAAATCCGTCCTGTGCCATTTTTGTGTATTTATCATTGACCACCGCTGTCATGTCTGTGGTAATAATACCCGGCTGAATTTCATAAACAGGAATGGCATATTCACTCATTTTTACAGCAAAAGAGGTGCTCATGATGCTCAGGCTGGCTTTCGACATACAGTATTCTACACGGTTTGTTGAGGCCGTACGTGCGGATATGGAGGTTATATTAACTATACAGGCATCAAACTTAGGGTTAGTCTCTTTCTGACGAACTAGTTCTTTAGCCGCTAATTGACTCACGAAAAAAGTGCCCTTTTGATTGATATCCATCATGTAGTCAAAATCTTCTTCTGTGACTTCTAACATGTCTTTTCTGATTTTTGGAGCTACTCCAGCATTGTTTATTAGTACGTTTAATTGGCCATAATGGGCGAGTGTTTTTGAGATGATGGCTGCTCTGTCTTCGGTTTTTGAAATATCTCCTTGGCAGTATATAACATCCTGGCCAAAGGCTTTTAGCGTATCCATGGTTTCAGATATGCTACTTTCGCCTCTTACTCCATTAATGGCCAAACTATAGCCTTTTTCTGCCAATGCTTTGGCTATTCCTAAACCTATGCCGCGGCTTCCGCCTGTTACTAATGCTACTTTCATGGATCTCTCCTTTTTTGTTTTAGATTTTTGTCATTGAAATAATAGAATGATTCAATGAGCAAATAATACCGCGTGTCAATGATCTTATTTGCTAAGAAAGTAATTGTCAAACTCATCCATTTAATCATTGTCTCATTAAATCATTGCAATACTACATTTTACTTCTAATATCTTTCACTACTTTGGCTTCTGGCATTTCTTTATAATACGGGTCAAGTGGGAAACAACCAGAAATGAGTCCATTTCTAGGCCCCGAAGTACAGTCAGAGAAGGTTCTGCAAACTTTGTTTCGCTTCAATACCTCTCCTTTGATGATATCGGCCGGCATTTCTGGGTAACTAAGTACCATTCTTCCAAAACCCACCATGTCTGCTTTATTCTCACTCAAGACACTTTGAGCCACATTCGGAAGCCATTCTTGTAGGTAAGAATAAGAAGAGCCAATAATCACCATGTCTGGGAATTGGGCTTTTATTTGAGCGGTAACATGAATTTGCCTTGCCACGCCTAGTAACGGATCCTCTGGTGGTAAATAACCATCAGAAGGAGGGAATATAGCAGGCCTAATGATGTGAGGATTATAGTAAGGACTCCCCCCAGAAACACATATTAATTCAATTCCTAAATCCTGAGCTAACTTAATAAATTTAAATGTCTCATTTAAATCCTCTGAGAGCCCATCATTTGCTCCTCCGAAGGCGTATTTATAGGGTCCCTCCGCAGCGGGTTCTCCTACGCCATCTTCATCGGATTTGAAAGGCATCCAATCAAAAGCACTTAATCTAATGCCCATTTGTAAGCCAGGAGCCGCCGCTTTTATGCCACTAACAATATCTCTTAAGAAGCGAGTTCTGTTTTCAAAACTGCCTCCGTATTTGCCAGGACGGTCATAAGAAGATAAGAATTCATGCCCTAGATAGCCATGACAATGCTTTATATCCACAAAATGAAAACCCGCCTTTTGAGCTAGAATTGCAGCTTTGACGTAATCTTGAATTAAGCCATCAATATATTCATCTGTTAGGATGGGGTAATCTTTTGCTAGACCTTGCTTGGGATTTAAAACTGGATGATAATACAAGATTTTAGGCTCCATCTTATGCTTATCATAAGGCTTACAAAATCTCCCAGAGTGTGTGAGTTGAAGCCCCACCATCAAATCATCCGTATTTCCGAATTGATTTTTATGCTCGACAAAAAGCATATTATGAAGTTGTTTGAAATCTTCGAAGTTAGCTTCATTAATCATCAACTGATTAGGGTTAGCTCGGCCTTCAGTATTTACCGCTACAGCCTCGCAGCCAAAGAGTAATTTGGCCCCGCTGATCGCGAAATTCTTCCATCTCCTTTTTGTGTGTTCCGTTGGCTTTCCGTCTGCAGTGCCGTCCCAGCCCTCCATAGGAAGAATACAAAACCTGTTTCCAATTTTTGAACCAGATCTTAAATTGATTGTTTCCGAAAATACAGATGTCTTGCCTGACTCTAATTCGTCACTGAAAGGTAGGTCTGCATTAATCTCTTGTAAGTGTTGTCTAAACTTTTCCTCCGTTTTAAGCTGAGCTATTTTCGGGTATTTGGGTCTATTTTTATTACTCATTTATTTCTAAAATCTTCCAAACAATTAAAAAAAGCATAGTCTGGTTTTCCTTTGACCATTTTATCAAGGTAAATAGCTAGCTCTCTCATGTGATAATCTCCCCACATACTAGATTCATGGCATGCAATCTTTTGCCCTTTGGGTACATTATCCCAGCCATTCGGTTCATGATAAATACTGTGCAAAAGAATGCCCTGATGATGTGGCTCTGTAGAGAGATACGGCTCGCTCAGCATAGTTTTGGCAGAGGTTAAACCGGCTTGTGTATACTTATGATCACCTAATACTTTGCCTAATCTCAATAAACCTTGAGCAGAAATGGCTGCGGCGGTACTATCAATAGGTTCAAAGTCATTATAAGGGTCCGAATTTACACTTTTATAATCACCCAATTTATGAAGATTGGGTGCTCCTGTGTCCCAATACGTAATACCGTCTTTGGCCGTGTTTTCAATAAAGAAATCACAAGTCGCTCTTGCTCCTTTCTCTAATGTCTTCATAATACTTTCTTTTGAAATAGAATCAGGGAATTGGTCCGCAGGTACTTTTTGAAGAAATTCTAACTCTTCTGCAAAACCACAAATGGCCCAGGATAAACCTCTGGTCCAAGTTGTGAATCCACTAAAACCTTGCTGCGTATTTGGGGCACGGAAATTTCCATCATTGGTATTAAAAATGGCTTCATGTGCGGTACGTCCCCAATCATCGTATTTATCACGTCCTTCGTTGTAATATATATTATATTTGGATGTAACCTGAATGTGCTGCAAAGCTCTCTCCAAGAGATTGATTACTTGGTCGTTTTCGCCTTTGAATTCATGTCCCATGAAATGACTCAGCATCAATATCCTTACTGAACGCATCGTGTCCACAAATAAGGAATGTGGCCCATTAAATGAATAAATATAGCCACCTTCTGGGGTGGTAGTCCAGCGATTTGCCTGTACAGTTCCACTTAATTTTAAAGCCAATTGATAGAATTCTTTCTCCCAATTATTAAATGGAATAAGCCCATCCTCCATAAATCTGAGTAGATTCCCATAGGTAGAAATATTATTAAATCCATGGTCATGCACACCCACATGGGAGAGGTGAGGAGCCATTTTATCTAATGTATTTTGTTTGCCTATTTGAAGAAATTGTTCATCTTCCGTTGCCTCAAATTGAAGTAGAGCCGAGCCGTATTGAAAACCTTGGGTCCACTCCGTCCAGCCTTTTGAACTGTATTTTCCGTTCACGGTAAATACGGGTGCTCCCTTAGAAGCGTCATAATGCTTTTCAATGTCAAGGATTTTTTCTCCAGAGAGTTTCCAGAAATCTGCGAGTTTAGTTTTTAGGTCAACAGGCTTAATGTTAAAGTCAATTTGCATGGGTGGCCTCTGTTTTTTTATGAGTAAAGTAAATCATAGAACAGGCAATGGTCAAGAATGCATAAAGAAGAATATCTAAACGCCAATCGCCAAAATGATTTGGCACAATTGATAACACAGAGCCAATATAAATAATCAAAGCAAGAGCTGAAATTACAATGAAAGATTGTGGCGGTTTTTTAAACCAAATAGCCCCAAAAACCACGGGTGCAATCATGGATGTTCCGGTGAAACTTACTTTGGCTAAAAGTGCCAATTCATTACCCATCAAAGTAGAGAAAACGAGCACCACTATCGTAAATACTAAAAGCGAAATTCTCGTGATATTCATCACTTTTTTGTCTTCTCCTTTTAATAGCGAACGAATCTCCGTTCCTAAGGCAAATATCTGAGCATTGGTAGTAGAAAGACAAGCGGCGAATAAACCTACCACAGCCAAGGCGGCTACAGGGGCCATCTGGTCTGATAGTAAGGCGGAGGTTAAAAAGTCTGATGTATTGGCATCAGGATACTTAATGGCACCGTAAAAACCAATAAAAGCAGTCGGAATGATAACTAAAATGGCAAAAATTCCTACGGCATAGGCCATCTTATGTACGGCTGGTAAATCTTTCATAACCACCAGACGTGTAGTAAACTGTGGCTGTGAAACTGGAATTAGAATAATGGAAAGTGCCGATGCTATGAGAAACTGAATACTAAAGAGTCCTTTGGGGCCTGGAAGGCTTAAAAGGTCTGGGTTGGTCTCTTTTATGGTGGCAAACATAGTCCCCAAACCACCCGCTTTTTGAAGACAAACTGTTCCGATAATCCAAATAACCACTAGAAGCAAAAGAGCCTGAATGGCATCCGAAAATACAATGGCTTTAAGGCCGCCAATTTGAGCATAGACAAGCATGATAACCACAGTACCAACTGCCCAAACCCACGAGGGAACTAAGGAAGGAAAAGAGGCATCTAAGAAAATAGAAATCCCTCTAATCTGGATGGAGACATAGGGCACTAAAAAGATAAAGGAGCTTAAAAAAAGGAGATAGCCGGCCCACTTATTTTTATAGGCTTCCGCCACCATTCCTGAAATTCCTTTGTAGCCAATACGCTTCGCCGTTTTACGAAGTTTATACGCAAACCAGAGGAGGAAGAATACCATGAAGCCGTCTGAAAATGCTAAAAACAACCAGGCACCCACACCATGAACTCTAAAGAAATCGGGCATTCCCATAAAAGTGAATGCACTAAAGAGAGCTGCAGCAAAGGTTAAAAAGCCTAAGACTGCTCCAATGCTGGAACCGGCCAACATGAAATCATCCGAACTTCTGTCTTTTTTGTAAGACTTATAAGAAGCCCAAATGAGCAAACTGAAAAAGATAGCGAAGAATACAATTATCCAAGTGGTCATACTTCTTTATCTTCTTTAAATGGGGAATATTTCTGGGCTATGAAAGTAATTACAACCAACAAGGCCGTAAGCAAGACGCCCATCCAAAAGGTATATGGCATGGCCATAAGTTCGGGTTCAGATTTATGGGTACTGAAAACGAAAAAGTAGGAGAGGATGGCAATACTAATTACCAGAGCGACGCATAGCCGCCAAATAGTTTTGTTCATAGAGAATAGGGTTGAATAGGTACTCTAAGTAATTAAAAAAAAAGCGGAGTTAAGTGATTTGGCTAGTAAATAATCTTTTTTGGATTAATTAAGCAAAGAAGTGAGCAAAATTTCATTGAAAGCTGGAGCCTATTTCAAGTTTGGGTAAAAAAAAAGGGTAGTGATTTTCGTCACTACCCTTTTCCAAGTTCAATTTGAACAGTTTACCTACTCATATACATATTTCTTTCCTTATAAACATCTAAAAAAAAGTCGTCCTGAAGGTCATCAATGAAATAAATGCCTTCCCCTGTAGACTTCATCTCTGGCCCTAATTCCTTATTTACATTCGGGAATTTATGGAAAGAGAATACAGGTATTTTGATGGCATAACCTTTCTTCACTGGTTTGAATTCAATGTCTTTTACTTTGAGTTCGCCTAGCATAACCTTGGTAGCATAATTAACGTAGGGCTCTTGATAAGCCTTGCAAATAAATGGTACTGTTCTAGAAGCCCTTGGATTGGCCTCGATGATATAAACTATCTCGTCTTTAATTGCAAACTGGATATTGATAAGACCTTTTGTATCTAGTGCAATCGCTATCCTTTTCGTGTATTCCTCAATTTTTGCTAACACTTTTTCACTCAGGTCAAAAGTGGGAAGAACGGCATAAGAATCTCCAGAATGAATTCCAGCAGGTTCTATATGTTCCATAATACCAATGATGTAGGCATCTTCTCCGTCACAGATCGCGTCAGCCTCTGCTTCAATGGCTCCTTCCAAGAAGTGGTCTAAAAGAATGTTGTTGTCAGGGATATCACCAAGAATCTTAACTACATGTTGCTCTAGTTCTTGCTCATTGATAACAATTTTCATACTCTGGCCACCTAATACATACGATGGACGGACCAGAAGCGGAAATCCTAAACCTTTAGACATTTCTACGGCCTTATCAGCAGTACGCACCGTAGTGAATTTGGGGTATGGAATGTTTAGTTCGACAAGTTTCTCCGAGAATCGGCCTCTATCTTCTGCTAAATCAAGGGCTTCCCAAGAAGTACCAATAATTTTGATACCGTATTTGGTCATTTTCTCCGCCATTTTTAAGGCAGTTTGACCACCAAGCTGCACGATTACCCCTTCAGGTTTTTCATGCAAAATAATGTCATAAACATGCTCCCAGAAAACGGGTTCAAAATAAAGCTTGTCAGAAATGTCTGGGTCTGTAGAAACTGTCTCAGGATTACAGTTAATCATGATGGTTTCATAACCACATTCCTTAGCGGCGAGTACCCCGTGTACGCAGGAATAATCAAATTCAATTCCCTGACCAATTCTATTGGGACCTGAGCCAATGACTAAAATCTTCTTTTTATCAGAGACGATAGACTCGTTGTCGGGGTCTTCTTGGGTGACATTAAATGTGCTATAATAGTATGGTGTTTCTGCCGCAAACTCTGCCGAGCAGGTATCCACGCATTTGTAGGCTCTTTTGATACCTAGGTCAAACCTTTTCTTAGCTACCTCACTTTCTAGACAATGCAATACATGGGCAATCTGCCTATCTGCATATCCTTTTTGTTTGGCCGTCAGAAGGAGGTCGGCTGGTAAAGTATCTAATTTATAAGCCTCTATTTCTTTCTCCAGATGAGTGAGTTCCTCTATCTGATGCAAGAACCACTTGTCTATTTTAGATAACTTCTGAATCGTATTGAAAGATAAGCCAGCCTTAAAAGCATCGTATATATGGAAGAGTCTATCCCATGAAGGGTGCTCTAAACTCTCTTTTAAAACGGCCTGGTCCTTAATTTCTTTGCCATCAGCTCCTAAACCATTTCTTCCTATTTCTAAAGACTGACAGGCCTTTTGAAGAGCTTCCTGAAAGGTCCTTCCTATACCCATGGCTTCTCCAACGGCTTTCATTTGAAGACCTAACTTTCTGTCAGCACCTGGGAATTTGTCAAAATTCCATCTTGGAACTTTAACGATAACATAATCAATAGCCGGCTCAAAAAACGCAGAGGTGTTCCCGGTTATAGGATTTGTGAGTTCGTCCAGGTTATAGCCTATGGCCAGTTTTGCGGCAATTTTTGCGATAGGGTATCCCGTAGCTTTAGAGGCTAGGGCAGAAGAGCGACTCACACGAGGATTAATCTCTATACCTATTAATTCATCAGTATCAGGATTTAAAGAAAACTGAACATTGCAACCTCCCGCAAACATTCCAATGCCGTTCATCATCTTAATAGCCATGTCTCTCATGTGCTGGTAGACAGTATCTGGCAATGTCATGGCAGGAGCCACCGTTATGGAGTCTCCAGTATGGACGCCCATGGCGTCAAAGTTTTCAATAGTGCAAATGATAATAATGTTTCCAATATTATCTCTTAATAGCTCCAGCTCATATTCTTTCCAACCTAATATAGATTGCTCTACTAAAACCTCATGAACGGGCGATGCATGAAGGCCAGCGTTTAAGGCTTTGTCGAATTCTTCTGCGGAGTTTACAAAACCTCCACCATAGCCTCCCATAGTAAATGAAGGTCTAATTACGAGTGGGAAACCAATTTCTTGGGCTATCTCTTTTCCTTCTAAAAACGAGCGGGCCGTACGTCCTTTACAAACGCCCACACCTAATTCGTTCATCTTCAGTCGGAACTTCTCTCTGTCTTCAGTGGTCTCGATGGCATCTACATCTACGCCTATCATTTCCACATTGAATTTTTTCCATATACCTGCTTCTTCGCATTCTATGGCCAGATTAAGGGCAGTTTGACCACCCATGGTTGGCAATACCGCATCAATGGGTTTCCCCATGTCTACATGTTTTTGTAGGATTTCTTTGATGTACTTTTTTTCTAAAGGCTTTAAATACACAAAATCCGCGTTTAGCGGATCCGTCATTATAGTAGCAGGGTTAGAATTAATTAAGGAGACCTCTATGCCCTCTTCTCTTAAAGAGCGAGCTGCTTGAGATCCAGCGTAGTCAAATTCACAGGCTTGGCCGATTATTATAGGGCCTGAGCCGATAATCAGAACTGATTTCAGATTGGGATTTTTTGGCATTTTATCTGGGAAGGAGTTTCGATTTAATCATCGAAGATCAAAGTTAACAGAGAAATGTATTTCTTTATAGGAAAGAGAGCCTTTTTGACCAAAAAGGTTTCAGAGAATTAAATATCCTTGTATTAGTTGGATAATTCCAATTTGATTGCTTTATTTTGCTTCATAATATTTCCTAATAATGCTTTCCATAAAAATAACTACCGCACTTATATTTATAAGTGTTTCTGTCGGTTTTTCCCAAAGTGAAATCTTCATTCTTCCGGTTCATAATCCTTCTCATTTGCAAATTAAAGTATCTGCAAACGGGAAGTGTTTGAAAGATGCTAAAACGATGAACTCCAAAGACGCTGATATTGAAATTAAGGCGTATTCTGTAGGATATGACTCAGGAGAAGAATTGGTCATTCCAGAAATAGAAGTCAATCTTGTAAGAGGCGGAAGATTAATTGCAGAAGAAAAAATAGGTGAACATGGAAACATTAAGGCCATTTTGAAATTGGCTCAAAACAATGACGTCATCCGTTTTTTGGTGAATGGGGTTTATATTAAAAATGCCAACAAGAAATTAGAATTATATTCTCTAGGTACGGTCAGTATCCTTTACTCCATTATTGACTCCCCATTGAAGCTGGCGATGGATTAAAATCCTGACGGGTCTTTCGGGGTCACGAGTATCACATCTTCTTTGTCCACAACTACTTGGCCTGGAAGCGATCCTTTAATTTTCCTTACAAACTTTTTAGGTGTGCACATTACAGGGACCAAACTGTCCGTTTTTCTTTTTGAAAACCAAGCCGCTAGTTCTGCGGCTTTCTCTATGATATAAGGCGGAGTTTTATGCCCAGATTTATCTTTTATAACCACATGCGAGCCACTCACATCTTTGGCATGCAGCCATAAATCGTTTTTGCTTGCGAACTTTTGTGTTAAAACGTCATTATTTTTTGAGTTTTTACCAACCAATATTTTATAGCCATCCACTTCAAAACACTTGAAGAGTTCGTCAATAGATTTCTCACTTTTCTGAGACTTTTCTAAGTCTTCAGTTTTAGCAAATTTCCGAAGCGTTTTCAAGGAGGACTCTTCTTCAATTTCTTTAAGATTCGCTAAAAGAGTTTCTAATTCTTTTTGACGCTGAGCTATGTTTTTTTCTAGAAAATCAATTTCAATTTTTTCTTTCTTAGCCTTGCGGTAATAATTTTCGGCGTTTTTTTGACCTGAAAGGTCTTTCTTGAGTTTTATTTTTATCGGATTGTTATTCACGAAATCCAAAAGCTCCACGCTTTCGGCCAAGGGCGGAATGGCATGAAGGTTTGCCATCAAGATATGTCCAATGTCCTGATTGCTTGTAGTTAAAATAATTTGGTCTAAGCGTTTTTCACCCTGAGCAATGTATTGTTCACAGCTTTTTATAGATTTAAGAATAGCCCTCCTTATTTTACCCTTTTCAGAGCTAAGCTGAGATACTTGCATTTTATCAATGAAGTAAGCATTCGCTGCACTTATAGGCTCTTTAAAAGTCTTTATTGGCTCCAGGTAAGGAAGTAAAGAAAGGTGGAGGATGTCATTGATTTTAATGAGGTAGAAAAGCCCCGCATCCATTTGTTCACTAATGCTTTGGACACGTTTCCAGTCCGCGTTTAGCACACCCGTTTTTTGTTCTTTTAATAACTTCTGAGGTATTTTACCCCAAGTAGGAAAGATTTTAAAAACATCGCCATCGGCTTTTTTAAAATCGTTAAAGGTTTGAGGTCTTTCTTTATGAAATTCTGAAAGCCTTAGCTGTAAATCTTGTTTTAATGTATTGTTAAAAACGAATGCAGCTTTATCTTCTTCAAAGAGAATGATGTTAGCTCTATTTCCGAACATTTTAAAGACAATGGTTTTCTTGTCATTCAAATAGATAGCAAAAGCTCTTTCTCCCTCAAAAACCTTAACCGAAGCCACTTTGGTATTGACTAATTCTGGCCAAAGATCCACGGAGTTTTTCTTTGCTCTATGAAATACATCGGTGAAGTAGAAACCTGGGTGAGTAGGCAAAACAGAACATTTGATGAAAAAGCCTCGGTTCTCATCCCCAAAACCCAACATCAATTCATCTTTCTCTTGACTAAAGCAAGTGAGCAGTTCTAATCCCGCTAATTTCTCATGAAGGGCAGGAGCCAAATGCTTAAAAAAGTGATGATTATTGTTCATTGAATTAATTTAGAGAGCTATTCCCTTGAAATGTTTTCTATTGTTCTTTGGTAGCTTGAATGATGCCTTCTTTGAGAGCGTATTTAGATATTTTCAGGGTTTTAAGTCCAAAGTTTTGAATAAGATATCTTATCAGACATACGGCTACCACTATCATGTCTACCCTAAGTTCTATCATACCCGGAATAGCCATTCTTTCTGCTCTGTTTTTGCTAAGTAGTTTCTCATAACTGTCTATAAACTCCTCCAGAGGATAGTCAAAACCTATTTCTTCTCTAGGCATGTCTTCGCCAGTTTTCTTGTAGAAATACATGCTGTTTAATGTGTCAAAACTTCCAGACGACCCCACCAATATAGAGGGAGAATACTGGTGGCAGGCGTTGGCTAGTGGGAGTAAGTTTTCTCTAAGGTAGTCGTCGAGCTTATTGACAGATCCAGAAGAGATAGGGTCGGAGTCTTGAAAGAATTCCATCATTCTCTGCCCACCAATTTCAAGGCTCCTTTTCCAAAGAATGGCATCAGGTTTACAAATAATGAACTCCACACTTCCTCCACCAATGTCGACAATTAGGCTAGGCTCTTTTATTTGAACAGCCTTGGTGACACCCACGTAAATTAGCTCAGCCTCTCTGTCTCCAGAAATAACTTCAACCTGTATTTGCGTGGCTTCATGAAAACGATTAAGAACTTCCTCTCTGTTTTTTGCACTTCTAAATGCAGACGTACCGAAGGCAAAAACACATTCGCTCGCAATCCCGAATTCAATAATGTGCTCCTTGAAAATTCCGAGAACACCTATTCCTCTCTCAATCCCTTCTTCAGTAATAATCCCTTTATTTATTCCTCCCATACCTATTTTGGCAGGTTCTGAACGTTTGAAAAGTGTTTTTCCATCATCTCCAATTATCTGAAGATGAAACGTATTCGTGCCTAAGTCTATGATGGCTCTTTTCATTCAATTCTTATATTATGAGACTAATTGTTAGCCGCCAAGAAGGCCTCGATTTCTCTTGTTTCAATCGGAATGCTTTCGCACAAATCTATATTTCCCTCTTCAGTAATCAAAATGTCATTCTCCAGTCTTATCCCAATGCCTTCTTCCAAAATATAAATGCCAGGCTCACAGGTAAATAGCATACCGGGTTTAAAGGGGGTACTTGGTGGCCCTACATCATGAACATCAAGACCTAAATAATGTGAAACACCGTGCGGGAAATACTTTATGTAAAGTGGTTTTTTAGCATCTTGGTTCATTACATCCTCAATAGTAAATAAACCAAGTTTAATCAATTCATTTTCCATGCATTTACCCACTTCATCGCGGAGTTTCAGCATAGTGTTTCCTGTCACCAGTCGCTTTTTTGCAAATTTAAAGACCCTTAGCACGGCATTGTAAACTTCCTTTTGACGTTCAGTGAATTTTCCACTTACAGGTAGGCAGCGTGTGAGGTCCGCATTATAGTTGCCATATTCTGCACCAAAATCTAGCAGGACCAAATCGCCTGTTTTACAGGTTTCATTATTACTGATATAGTGCAATACACAGGCGTTTTTCCCTGAGGCCACTATGGGCTGGAAAGCATGACCACGGGAACGATTTAAAAGAAAATGATAGGTGAGTTCGGCTTCCAGTTCAAATTCTCTTGCGTCTGGTTTTAGTTTAGCTGCAAAATGAATCAGAGCGATTTTAGAAATTTCAATGGCCTTTTTTATTTGGACCAGTTCTTCTTCCTCTTTAATGCTTCTCAAGTTCCAAAGAATGGGAGCCAGTTTCTTATGCTTTTTGACTCTAAAGGCCTTTTTTATCCATTTATTAAACTGATCTGTCTCCGAGATGAAGTCTTCGTTTCTACCCGAATGGTCATTGCTATTTAAATAGACATCGCAGGGTATGTGAATGTTTTTATCTAAAAATTTATCAATATCATCAGACCATTTCACGGTTTGAATGCCGCTTAAGTTTCTCGCTTGTTCTTTGGACAGTTTCTCTCCTTCCCAGATTTTTAAATGTTCGTTGGTCTCTCGAATGAATAGTATTTCTCTAAACTTCGCTTTCGGGTGATTTGGACAGAGTATTAAATAAGTCTCCTCTTGGTCTATTCCCGTCAAATAAAACAAATCTGAGTTTTGCTTAAAGCCCAACACGCCATCTGCGTTGGTAGGAATTACATCGTTTGAACACAGCAGAGCCATGCTATTTTCCTTCAATTGAGCTACGAGCTTTTGCCTGTTTCTTATGTAGAGTTGTTTTGAAAGTGGTTGGTATCTCATAAAATGACGATGACTTAAGAATTAACCCTTAAAACCATCAAGCCTGCATGCTTTTTAATTCGATCTAAGTACACGCTTAGAGGTTCATTAGAGATGGCTACTTTTTTCAACTCAGAGGATGCATGCATAAAGAAAAGCTCACCATTTATCCATAAGGCTAGACCCTCATGATTTACGTCAAGTCCATTTATAGTGGAGGTAAAAGCTATAATATCGCCATTTTTAATAGCCGACTTTGTTTTCTGAAAATCCGTTTTTTTGATTTCGTAAAAAGGGTACTTATCTACTTGGGCCTCCATCGCTTTAATATCTGCCAATACAGCATTGTCTGTTTTAAAAGCCGGGTAGTATTGACGGTGCGTACTCATGAAGTTAATACTCTTAGGATAACGCGTACCTAACGTAGGTGTTAAATCTTTCAAGATACCATTTTCTTCGGCACGTTTTGCCCATTCAAAAAAGTAGTGAATTCTAGACGCGTAGCCGTCAATAAGCCCATTACGGTACCTTAAATATTGCATTTCGGAAAGAAAGGCGTCTTTGCTGACGTCTTCGGTGTTAGAAACCCTGGCTAAGGCCAATACCGTTTCTACAAATGTATAGCAGTCAAAACCATCAAGTCTACAAGTTAATTTTTCTTCGGGAGCCTCTAAGGAGCCAGTTAAATAGGGAAGGCCAATAAGCTTTTGGCCTATCTCTAACATTCGACCGCCTACGTCTGCGGACCTTAAGTCGTTTGTTAGGTTCTTGACGGTCATGTCATCAATTTGTTGGCCAAATCCAGTTTGGTTTAAAAGAAGAAAGAGGAGAGCGATTTTTTTTAGCATGAATCAAATATTCTTTAGGAGAGCGTTTATAGCTACAAATATACTTGAAAACTCGGCTCAAAAGCGGATATAAGAGGCAGCATTAACAGATTTTTAATGCTATTTACAGCGTACTTTTCTACATTTGTGGCTTGTTTTGGTTTTATAGGCCAATGCAAACTATCAAAGGAAATTTAAAAAGGGCATTATTAAGTCCGTGCTTACATATAGCAATGAGTAAAACAATGACGCTGGAGGTACTCTCTAGCATAAAAGGTGCAGAATCATCTGAAGCCGTAGAAAAGCTATTTGACGTTATTAAAAGGGCCAATATTGACCTTAATAATTTGGAGGTTGCCGAGGGTGTTCCACTTTCTAAACTTCGTGAAGATGAAGTGATAGAGAGTTCGGCCTTAGAGAAGGAAATCATCAAAAGCAATTTTCCAAAATCAAAGAATGGATATTTGGTAGTTTCTAAAGTAATAGAAGAATAAGATGGCGTCTGAAATTAATAAACTACATAAACTTCTTAAAAATAAGGAGATAAGCTGCAAAGACTTAGTTACATCTAAGCTGGATGCCCTGGTTAAAAGCAATAACAATACGGCTAATTTCTTATTAAAAAAGTCAGCACTTGTTCTAGCTGAAAAAGTGGATCAAAAAATAGCTAAAGGAGAGGAGATAGGTCTTCTAGAAGGCATTCCCTTTGGTTTGAAAGATGTTTATTTGCTTCAAGGAGAACCGGCCTCAGCGAGTTCGGATTTTCTAAAAAACTATACGTCTCCATATACGGCATCGGCTATTCAAAAGTTAATTAATGCAGGAGCTATTCCTATTGTTAAAGAAAACTGCGACAGCTTTGGACATGGGAGCAGCACAGAAAATACTGTTTTTGGTTCAGCAAAAAATGCTTTGGACGAAAGGAAAGTAGCAGGAGGTTCCAGTGGTGGCAGTGCCGTAAATGTAGCTAAAGAGTATACTGCCTTTTCTATTGGTGGAGATACTGGAGGTTCTATTCGTCAGCCGGCTGGTTATAATGGCGTATATGGTTTGAAACCATCTTATGGAAGAATTTCTAGGTATGGCTTGATGGCGTATGCCTCTTCTACGGATACCGTTGGGCCTATTGCCAAAACGGTGGAAGATATAAGGATTGTCTTGAATCTATTAAGCGGAATGGATTATCACGACCAAACTACTTTTGAGTCTGAGTCTGTTTCTAAGGAATTTGTGGAAGATAAATCTGCGGCAAAGAAACTTAAAATTGGTTATTACAAAAGTTTCATAGAAAGTGATGCTATAGATAAAAATATCAAAGCAGACTTTGAGCAACTTCTAGAGAAATTAAGAAAAGAGGGCTCAGAAATAAAAGCCTTAGACTTTTATAAAAGTGAGACTTTGGTATCTACCTATTATACCTTGGCCATGGCAGAAACAGCATCTAATTTGGCCAGACTTGACGGCACTAATTACGGTGAGCGAAAGGAGGGTGAAAACTTGAAAGAAATTTATGCTCAAACTCGCTCAGACAACTTTACGGAGGAAACCAAGCGACGCATAGTAGGAGGAAATCAAGTGCTTTCTACCGGCCATGCCGAAGAAATATACCTGAAGGCAAGGGCTTTGAGAGATGAGATATCTAAAAGGTTTACAGCAGAATTTAAAGAAGTGGACGTGTTACTTTCGCCAGTTACCCCAAGTCCCACTCCATTCATTGGAGATAATTTAAAGGATCCGCATGCCATGTACTTGTCAGATGCCTATACTGTAGGCTTTAGTTTAGGAGGATTGCCTACACTTACTGCTCCGCAAGGCACAGAGACCGGCGTTCAGATTACGGCAGCAAAACATAGAGATGATACCGTTTTACAGTTTGCCCATTATTTGAATGATTCCAAGTTTAAATGAGTCGTTTGAATCAAGGGGTAAATCATAAAAATACTAAATTACCAAAACACAAATAATGGTAAAGGATTTAGAAAAAGAATTAGACTTAGAAGGTTTAGAGGTTGTTATTGGTCTGGAAACGCATATTAGACTTAACACGAAGAGCAAGCTTTTCTGTGCCTGTGCAAACCAAGAAGCAGAGGAGCCAAATACAAATATTTGCTCTATCTGTACAGGTCAAATGGGCGTCTTGCCTGCGGTCAATAAAGAGGCTATAAGAAAGGCCATTATTTTTGGAAAGGCAGTGAAGTCTTCCATGGATAATGAGGTGATTTGCTGGGACAGAAAGCATTACGAATATCCAGACTTGCCCAAGAATTTTCAGTTGACGCAGTTTCAGAAACCCATTATCCCAAATGGTCAGATTGAGTGTTATAGAGACAATGGCACTACGTTTACGGTAGACTTAGAGCAGGTTCACTTAGAAGAGGATGCCGCCAAGCTTATGCACGAAAGAAAGCAGACGCTGGTTGATTTCAATAAAGGGGGTGTTCCACTCATTGAGGTGGTTACCAAACCGTGCATCAAAACCCTAAAAGATGCGTCTACGTATGCTCAGTATGTGCAGCGAATAGTCCAAAACTTAGGTATATCAGAAGCCAATTTGGAGAAAGGCGAGTTTAAGTCAGATGTTTCTGTTTCGCTAAGAAAAAAAGGCACAGACGTTTTAAATCCAAGAACAGAAATAAAGAATTTGAATTCATTCAAATTCATGATAGAAGCTCTCGAAGAAGAAGTTTCAAAGCAATTGGCCTATTTTTCGGAGCATAAAAAGCCAAGACCAGAACAAACTACTGTGCTTTGGGATGAAGCTTTAAAGCAGACGAAAACCATGCGAACAAAAGAGTTCGCCGCAGATTATAGATACGCTTTAGAGCCAGATATTCCTTTTGTAGATATCAGAAATGAAATTTCTGAAACAGAGGTTGATCAAAACCTTCTTCCTTTTGCTATTGAAAGCATTTTGATAAATGGAGGTGTAAAACCTCAAGACGCTAAGTTCTTTACGTCGGATAGTAGGCGTTCAGATTTATTCACATTTATAAATGCCAATTTAAACGACACGGCCTTTGTAGCTAAGACACTTTTAAACAACCTAAAAGCAGAGGATTATGGCAAAGTCCAGGATGCCTCTGATTTTGTTTATTGTTTTAAGGAGCTAAAAGAAGGCAGAATTACCGTTATTTTATTGCAGCACGCGGTAAATGAATTGGTTGAAAACGCTGACTTTGACTTTAAAGCATATTTCAAAGTAAATAGCATTTCTGATGACAGCCTTAAAGAAGCCATCACAAAAGTAATTTCAGAGAATGCAGAAACAGCGGCCGAAATCCGAGATGGTAACCAGGGGAAAGCTGGTATTCTAGTCGGAAAAGTTTTGCAAGTTATTGGTAAAGGAGCATCTGGTAAAGTAGTACGTGAGCAAATTCTAAATACTCTAAACGAAAAGGGAGAAGGCTCTACGAGTGCTGGTTCAGGAAACGTTTCTAACACAAAATCAAATACCAAAACGGCTTTAGACGAAGAAGAAAATCGTTTTACAGAAATCATTGTCAAAGACAAATACCGAAGTCATTTAATTAATGAGCTTTCTGAAATAGATTTAGGTAAAGAAGTTACGGTTTCTGGCTGGGTGGCTAGTGTAAGAGATCATGGAGATTTAGTCTTTATTGATTTAAGAGATAGTTCTTACGAAGTGCTTCAGATTAGACTCGATAGAACCAATTTTGATGATTTAGACAATTTGGCCAAAGTAAAGCCTGAGTCTGTTATTGCCGCGAAAGGTCATATTATTCAAAGAGCAGACGACGATTATAATCCAGGCATAAGAACTGGGAAATTAGAATTAGACGCTAGTGTGATGGAAGTGCTGAATGGTGCTTCTACTTTACCTTTTGAAATAAAAAGAGCAGCTAAAACTAGCGAAAACGTACGTTTTAAATACAAGTATTTAGATCATAGAAGTGCCGAGGCTCGTAAAGCTGTCATTAATAGGCATAAGGTGATAAAGCTCATCCGTGATATTTTGGATGAGGAGCATTTTATTGAAATTGAAACGCCAATTCTTACAGCAGGTACAGACGAAGGAGCCAGGGAGTTCATAGTTCCAAGTAGGAAGTTTTCAGGTAAATTTTACACGCTTCCGCAAGCTCCCCAACAGTTTAAGCAAATGCTGATGGTGGGTGGCTTTGAGAAGTACTTCCAGATAGCACGTTGTTTTAGAGATGAAGATTCTAGAGGAGATAGACAGCCTGAGTTTACACAGTTGGATATAGAAATGGCCTACGTGAATACGCAGGACGTGATGGATATTAACTCTAAACTGTTCAATGAGGTTGTGAAAAAAGTCTATCCTAAAAAATGGAAGTTGTTTCCTTTTAAGGTGCTTACTTATTACGAGTCCATGGATAAATATGGCTGCGATAGGCCAGACCTTCGTTTTGGTTTGGAGATGCAGGATATCACCAGCATCGTTAAAGAAACCGAGTTTCAGGTCTTTGCGAAACCCATCGAAGAAGGGGGTATTGTGAAATGTATTAAGGTGGCTTCGGAATTCCAAAAGACAAGACTTTCTAAGGGGCAAATAGAAAAATTGACAGCTACGGCCCAAAGTCATGGCTTAGGTGGCTTAGCCTATATTATCGTCAATGAAAACGAGTTACAGTCACCTATAATTAAGTTTTTAGGTGAGGACATTTGTGCCAATATCATTAAAGAAACCAATGCCCAAGTTGGTGACATTGTCTTCTTTTCGGCAGCTGATTATAAGACGGCCAATTCGGCACTAGATGCTGTGAGACAAGAATTAGGTCAAATCTTAAAATTGATTAAGCCTAAAGAATTACACCCCGCATGGATCATAGATTTCCCATTCTTTGAGAAAACAGATGAAGGCAGATGGACCTTTACGCATAACCCTTTCTCGATGCCAAATGTGAAAGATATAGACAGCCATCTGAAGGGTGAAAAAGTAGGTGAAATTATTGCTCAGCAGTACGATATGGTCTTAAACGGCTATGAGATAGGTGGAGGTTCTGTGAGAGCACACAAAGCAGAGATATTAGAGGCCACGTATAAAAACATGGGCTATAATAGAGAGGAAATGATGAAGAGTGTAGGGCAGATGTATACCGCTTTTCATTACGGGGCACCCCCTCATGGTGGCATAGCTTGGGGTATTGATAGACTCATGATGCTTTTAGAAGGAAGAACTTCTATTAGAGAGGTGATGGCTTTCCCTAAAACAGGGTCTGGGGAAGACTTACTTTTTAATAGTCCTTCTGCTTTGTCAGAAAAGAAGATAAATGAGCAGAACGTTAAGTCCATTTAGGACTATTAAAAGAAAATCTGGATCAATGCTCTGGAACATTTAGCTTTTCGGCTAAACTTTTTTTAGTTTTACCACACTAAAAATATTATTTGGTTTTTAGTTTGTTGATGAAGTGTAATTGCGACATGCAGCTCCAGTTTTGTGGGCTGCATGTTCTGTTTTAGGCCAAATGTAAATTTTCAAAGCTCCTCGTCTATTAACTTTTGAATCCTTCTAACACCATTTTGGCAAGGCTTTCGCCTATTGTAGCTTTGCATAAAAAGTATAATTATTCCTTTCAGGAAATTGGTATTAATTGCAAGGATAAGCCATTGCCTAAGAAACACCTACGGTGTAAAACTCAAAAAATAGCCAAAAAACCATTCTATGTTTTGGTCACGATTTTCATTTTGGTTTTATCGTTTACTTGAAAAGAACTCCTACAACCATTGCAGCTCTAGTTATCAAAGGCAAATTGAACCTTTATCTCAGTTAGAAGGGAAGTATATTGATTCTTAAAATCATTTAGGCCACTAAGCTAGCTCGTGGCGTATTTTGTGAAATAATAAAACCTATTTATTTATAGAATATCCAGAAGTAAAAGACACAGTTTGTGGAATTTCTAAGAAGCCGGGTATTGCGATGGACATAAAAGAGGAAGTCATTAAATAATATAGTTTTCATGCTTCAGGAGGATCTAGGTTTACATAAATCAAACGGTTCTTATACCAACTGTTAGGTTGTAGAAAGCTGGTCTTTGAATATTTTTCTTAGCTTTGAAAATGTTCAAAGAAACCCTAATCACGAATGATGCCATTGTACTTGGCATATTGTTCTTCCTGCTCTATTACATATTTGATAGAAATAAAAATGGAGGAAGTTTATGGCAGAAATTTTATAAATTTTTTCCACCCATATTACTCTGTTATTTCCTGCCTGGATTATTAAACTCTCTAGGCATTATTTCAGGGGAGGAGTCTCAGATTTACCCTGTGGTTTCTCGATACTTACTGCCGCCCTGCTTGCTGCTATTTACACTCAGTTTAGACATTGACATGTTGAAGAAGCTAGGCTTCAAGGCCGTTCTTGTATTCTTGGCTGGAACTTTTGGCGTCCTGATTGGTGGGCCTATTGCCGTCTTAATTGTTAAAGCTATCAGTCCTGAAACATTTTCTGGAGGGAATGCAGAAACTTGGAGAGGTTTGGCCACGGTGGCCGGAAGCTGGATTGGCGGGGGAGCTAATCAAACTGCTCTTAAAGAAGTTTTTCAACCTTCGGGCCTATTGTTTTCTCAATCCGTAGCTGTTGATATTTTAGTGGCTGAGACATGGCTGGCTTTACTACTTTTGGGCGTAGCCAACAGAGCTAGAATGAATAAGTTTTTCGGTTCCAACTCCGATTTGATTGACGAGATTAAAGAAAATTTGGAGGCCAAGGCAAAGGAAAAGAGAGCTATTCCTACCTATGAAGACTATTTGAAGATATTGGCCATAGGTTTTGGCGGGACTGCCATAGCGTATTTCTGTTCAGATTTAATTACCCCTTTTATCGCCACCAACTACCCCGGGTTAGCTCAGTTTAGTTTAACCTCTAGTTTCTTTTGGGTTGTGGTTATTGTGACCATTATAGGTGTTATCCTCAGCCAAACTAAGGTTAGGGACATAGAGCATGTGGGAGCTACCAAGGTAGCTATGGTGTTTTTATATATTTTGATAGCTGCTATAGGTATGCAGATGAGTCTCGTAGCCATTGCCGATAATCCTATGCTGTTTCTGGTCGGTATTATCTGGATTATTATTCATGCTATTTGTATTGTGACGGCGGGGAAATTGCTAAAAGTACCTTATTTCTTTGTGGCGGTAGGTTCACAAGCAAATGTGGGTGGAGCGGCATCGGCCTCTGTGGTGGCAGCATCTTTTCATCCTTCGCTTATTTCTGTTGGGGTTATTTTGTCTGTTTTAGGTTATGCAGTTGGTACTTATGCTGGCTATATCACAGCCCAATTAATTCGCTTAGCTTCTGGGCAATAGTGGCGTAATAATTGTATAAATTAGGGTAGGAATTTAAAACTACCTTATGCGGAAGGGCATTGTTTTTATTTTTACTCTGCTTCTGGCATCTACCTTATCGGTTTATGCTCAGATAGATACTGCCAAGATGGGGGATGATTTCCACTACGGTTTTGAAGTTGGGGGCTACTTTAGTCTCAATAACAAAATTCCGTTTTGGCAGAAAAGTAATCAATTTGGAGCTGTACCTCAGAACGGTAATTCCATCTACTTTCGGCAAATGTTTGAGTCTAAAAAGGACACTACAGGTAAATTCTTTTCAGTAGATTATAGTGCGGACTTGGTAACGATAGTAGGAGAGCAGCCTTTGATAATTTTACCAGAAGCGTATGTTCAATTTAATTTGGGAGCTTTCATATTAACCGGAGGTAGAATAAAAAACGTTCATGGTTTGGTGGATACTACTCTCAGCAGTGGCTCTGTGACTTGGTCTGGAAACTCATTAGCTATTCCAGAAATCAGATTGGCCATCCCGGAATACAGAAAGCTTTTTGTGAAATGGCTCGGCATTAAAGGGCATTATTCACATGGCTGGTTTGGGAAACAAACCTTCGTGAGCGACTATTATTTACACCAAAAATCTCTTTACGGAAGAATAGGCTCAGCTAAATCTAAAATTCACTTTTATGGCGGTGTGCTACATAATGTTCAATGGGGCGGCAGACCGACTTTTGAAGTGAATGAAGAAGATATAAGGCTTACTAATGGTAAATATGCGTCAGACTGGTTTGCTTACAAACAAATAGTGGTTCCTTATCAGGCTTTGGTAGATACTACTTTGGGCTACGCAAACTTTGAGGTGGAAAATCGTTTTGGAAACCACGTGAGCCAAATAGACTTAGGTATGGATATAACCTTCGGCCAAAATAAACTGATGGCTTATAAAAATAATATCATCGAAACTGGTCGGACTTTAGGCAGTTTTTCAAATTTAGATGACGGGCTTTATGGTCTGAGTTATGAAAGTCTTAAGCCCAAAACCGTAGTAAAGAAAGTGGTGGTAGAATTCCTTCATTCCATGAATCAAGGGAGTTATAATGGCCTGATAGCGAGACTTCTTAAAAAGCCTTTGAAAGACTACGGTAATAATGGATTTTACTTTAATCATCAACAATACCTAGATGGCTGGTCATATCAAGACGAGACAATAGGCTCTCCGTTTTTTGTGCCAGACGATGAAATAAGAGTAGAGAATGCCAAGGGCGGTTACATCTTCAATAACTCTAACCGTTTAAAAGTCTTTTACATGGCTTCTGAGATTGAACTGAATAGCATTAAAATATTGGCCAAGGCCTCCTATAGTGATAATAACGGCTCTATCTGGTTTCCGATGGAGTCATTGAAGCAGTTAAATACCGACTTCCAATTCCTTATTCCTATGAAAAGTAAAAACGCCTTCTTTAAGGTTGATATAGGAATTGACCAAGGGGAACTCATAAAGAACAATTACGGGATAAATTTTGCTTACCAAAGATTTTGGTAAGAGGGTTCATTTGGCAGCATTTTGTGATAACTTTGCTGTTTGTTATAACCTCCTAAATTTTCTTTGTGAAGAACATTCGTAATTTCTGTATTATCGCTCATATTGACCACGGAAAGAGTACTTTGGCCGACAGGCTTCTGGAATTTACAGGTACCGTTACCAATAGAGAAATGCAAGCTCAGGTACTTGACAACATGGACCTGGAACGCGAAAGAGGGATTACCATTAAAAGCCATGCCATACAAATGGACTATGAGTTGGATGGTGAAAAATACGTTTTAAACCTTATTGACACCCCTGGCCACGTAGATTTTAGCTACGAGGTCTCTAGGTCTATTGCGGCCTGTGAAGGAGCTCTCCTTATTGTAGACGCGGCCCAAGGCATTGAAGCTCAAACCATCAGTAATCTATTTTTGGCTTTAGAGCATAATTTAGAAATCATTCCGGTTATAAATAAAATTGACCTGCCCGGTGCCATGATAGAGGAGGTGAAAGACCAAGTGGTAGAGTTAATTGGTATAGATAGAGAGGATATTGTTTTGGCTTCTGCCAAAGAAGGTATAGGTATTACAGAAATATTAAAAGCTATTGTAGACAGAGTTCCTTGTCCTAAAGGCGATCCTGACGCTCCATTACAGGGGTTAATTTTTGATTCTGTTTTTAATTCTTATAGAGGTATTGAAGTTATTTTCAGAGTGAAAAATGGCTCTATAAAGAAAGGTGATAAAGTTCGTTTCATGGCCTCTGGAAAAGAATACGAGGCACAAGAAATAGGCAACCTAAGACTAAAACAAACGCCAAAGGGTGAGATAAAATGTGGCGATGTAGGTTACCTGATTTCAGGAATCAAAGTAGCCAAAGAAGTGGCAGTGGGAGACACCATCACCTTGGTGCAGAATCCATCAAAAGAAGCCATTAAGGGATTTGAAGAGGTAAAACCGATGGTTTTTGCGGGTATTTATCCTGTAGAGACTACAGATTATGAAGAGTTAAGAGATTGCATGGAGAAACTGCAATTAAATGACGCGTCGTTGGTATGGGAACCTGAAACTTCTGTTGCCCTAGGTTTTGGCTTTAGATGTGGCTTTTTGGGTATGCTTCACATGGAAATAGTGCAAGAGCGACTCGAAAGGGAGTTTGACATGACAGTTATTACTACGGTACCTTCTGTAAAGTTCCATGTGATTGATAATAAAGGAAATAAGACCACAGTTTCTGCTCCATCTGGGATGCCAGAACCTAACCTCATAAGCTCTTTAGAAGAGCCCTTCATTAATGCTCAAATCATTACTGCCTCGGATTACGTAGGGCCTATTATTGGCTTGTGCATGGATAAGAGAGGTCTTATAAAAAACCAAGTTTATCTTACTTCAAATAGGGTTGAGCTTAGTTTTGAAATGCCGCTTGCCGAAGTCGTGTTTGACTTTTTTGATAAACTAAAATCTATCTCGAGGGGTTATGCCTCTTTAGACTATACGCTTTCTGACTATAAGCCGTCTGATTTGGTGAAATTGGATATCCTGTTAAACGGAGATCCAGTGGATGCTCTTTCGGCTATTGTACATAGAGATAAGGCCTACGATTGGGGTAAAAAACTGTGTGAAAAGTTAAAAGAGTTACTGCCTAGGCAGCAATTTGAGATAGCTATTCAGGCAGCCATAGGTGCTAAGATTATAGCCAGAGAGTCTGTAAGAGCCTTGCGTAAGGACGTTACCGCCAAATGTTATGGTGGTGATATTTCGCGTAAACGTAAACTACTAGAAAAGCAGAAGAAAGGAAAGAAAAGGATGCGTCAGATAGGCTCGGTAGAAGTGCCACAAGAGGCTTTTATGGCGGTGTTGAAAATTAATTAATCAAAAATCAGAGGCAAATTGCCAGTTTATAGGCTGATGTCTTATTTTTGATACTTGTTGAAGAATATAAAGAAATTACGATAGAATTATGGCTGAGGTAATCAGAATGCCCAAAATGAGCGATACCATGGACGAAGGGGTAATCGCAGGATGGAATGTAAAGGTCGGAGATAAGGTGAATTCCGGAGACATTCTAGCCGAAGTGGAGACAGATAAAGCCACCATGGACATGGAGTCTTATGAAGATGGAACCATCCTTTATATAGGTGTCAAAAAAGGTGAAGCCGTACCTATAAACGCTGTAATGGCGGTGATAGGTGAGCCAGGCGAAGATTTCCAAGCCTTATTAGATGCAGAAGCTGCTCCAGCTGATGAGGCCGCCCCTGCGACTGAGTCTGCTACTCCAGCGGCTGAGGCATCCGAAGCCCCCGTAGCAGCTATTGATACTTCTGGGATCAATGCTGAATTAGTAAAAATGCCGCTTTTAAGTGATACCATGACCGAGGGTGTGATACACACGTGGTTAATGAAAGTGGGCGATACCGTAAAAGCGGGTGACTTACTCGCCGAAATAGAAACCGACAAAGCCACTATGGAATTTGAGGCTTATGATGAAGGTATATTACTATACATAGGTGTAAAAGAAGGAGAAGCCGTTCCTGTAAATGCTGTGATTGCGGTCATAGGTGAAAAAGGAGCCGATTACGAAACACTCCTAAAAGCAGATTTAGCTGCCAATGCAGCCCCACCAGCTGCTCCTAAAGCTAAGGTGGCTGAGGCCGCAGCTCCAGTGGCCACAGCAAAGGAAAGTGCTGGCCCAGTAGCTCAAGCTGCCGCTCCAAAAGCTAACTCAAACGGAAGAATATTAGCTTCACCACTCGCTAAGCGTTTGGCAGAAGAGAAAGGTATTGATATAGGAACAGTAAGTGGTTCTGGCGAAGGCGGAAGAATCATTAAAGTAGACATAGATAATTATGTGGCTCCGGCTCCTGTGGCTTCGAGTGCCTCAGCCACCGCAGGGACAGCTTTTGGTGTAGAGAGTTCTGAGCAACTGCCGCTATCTCCAATGCGTAAAGCCATTGCTAGAGGTTTCTCAGATGTTATTCCTTCTCCAGAATTCTATGTGACCATGGAAATCTGTATGGACAAGGTGATGGAAGCTAGAAAGGCCATGAATGAGTATTCTCCTGTGAAGATCTCCTTTAACGACTTGGTGATTAAAGCCTGTGCTTTAGCTCTTACTAAGCACCCGAATGTGAATTCATCTTGGAGAGGAGACCATATCAATAAGAACAATCACGTACACGTGGCCATGGCTGTAGCCGTGCCAGATGGCTTACTTATGCCGGTCATAAGATTTGCGAATACATTGCCTTTATCACAATTAGCTGCTACGACCAAAGACTTGGGTGGCAAAGCCAAGAATAAAGAACTACAACCTAAAGACTGGGAAGGCAATACCTTTACCGTAAGTAATTTAGGAATGTTTGGGGTAGAAAGTTTTACGTCTATCATCAATAATAGACAAAACGAAAGTTGTATTCTGGCAGTAGGTGGTATCAAAGAAACGGTAGCTGTGAAAAACGGTGAGTTTTATGCCACCAACATTATGAAAGTAACACTGACCTGCGACCACCGCGTAGTGGATGGAGCCAGTGGAGCCGCTTTTTTGGTAACCGTTAAAGAATTACTAGAAGACCCAACTAAGATGTTGGTTTAAGGACTGAATTATCTTTTAAGATTTTAGAGAAACCTCTGCCGCCTGGTGGAGGTTTTTTGTGGGTATACATATTCGTAATTAGAACCCTTCACAATGTGGTCTGGGTGGTCTGGCTGTCAGAAGCTGCTAAACACACTCCGAAGCTTCAAGCTTCGGAGTGCTGGTAGTCGGGGAGGCCAACCGCATTATTACCTATACATAAATATTCATCCCTTTTTCTTTTTGACAATACTTCATGAACTCAATTACTACTCCTCTGTAATCTTGTCTTCTGAATACATCTATTGGGGACACCTAGTCTAATCCACAATTGTAAAAGTGTAAGGCACCATGTTCTCTTATTATGTAACCCTCCTTCATTCTATAACTTAGTTTAGTCTAAAATAAATGCTCATTTCCTGTCCCTAGCCTTTTGCTTTTCTCCATGTTGTTGGTCTAAGACCAACTGTCAACGCTACAAAGGCTGAAGACTCTACTAAGCGATATATCCTCAGTAAAATCTGGTAAGCATAAAGATGTCTGAAATTATCGAAGAATGAACCATAAAAGTAGTTCTAAGAAAACCTTTTATGGTTCGTTCTATTTATAAAACTTACAAGACCGCTTCTTTCATCATGACCTGTGCTCGGTTATAAGCAGAGATTAAAGCATTCACCCCAGACCTGCGAATGCTAGTGTCCTCACCGCAGCCCCAAAATCTTACCTCAGGGTTGGCATTTAAAGAAATTTGAATGTACGAAACAGAGACGGAGGCAGAGCTATGACCTACGGAGTGCGAACTATATTGTTCTACACTAAAGTCCTTCCATCCTTGTTGTTTCATGGCATTAACCACCGAATTGATAGGGCCGTTTCCCCTTCCATCTAACTCCATTTCTTTTCCGTCATGGGTCAGGGTTATAAGTGACTGAACTTCCGTTTCAGTAGAGCTCATGATTTGATACTTTTTTAAATCAATGATGTCTTTTCGGTTAACAAATTCCTGTTGAAACTCCCTTTGAATTTCGTCGAATGTCATCTCCCTACCATATTTATCTGCAAGGCCATTGATATACAAGCCTACTTCGGGATGCATTTTCTTCGGCAAGTCATAATCAAATTCCCTCTTTAGAATATACGCTACACCGCCTTTGCCACTTTGACTATTGATTCTAATAATAGCTTCATAACTACGCCCTATATCATTTGGGTCTATGGTAAGATATGGGACTTCCCAATGCACGTCATCGTCACCTCTGAGATCCATTCCTTTCTTGATGGCATCTTGGTGACTGCCACTAAAGGCCGTAAAAACTAGTTCGCCTGCATAGGGGTGCCTTTTATGCACGGCCATGCAAGTATTTTTTTCGTAAACTTTCCGTATGGCATCAATGTCAGAGAAATCCAAGCCTGTTTGAATACCATGGCTATTCATATTCAATGCCAATGTAACAAGGTCCAGATTACCGGTTCGTTCACCATTTCCAAATAAGGTGCCTTCCACGCGGTCGGCTCCTGCCAATAAGCCTAACTCTGTAGCCGCAGTCCCGGTACCTCTATCATTATGAGTATGCAAACTGACTATGATGCATTCTCTATTTTTAATAGTACGACAAAACCATTCTATTTGGTCTGCATATGTATTGGGCATATTCCACTCTACCGTAGAGGGAAGATTAAGAATCATTTTGTGCTCCGGTGTAGGCTGCCAACTAGCCATGACCGCTTCGCAAACCTCGAGAGCATAATCCTCTTCCGTATCCGAAAAACTTTCTGGTGAATATTCCAGTGTGATGTTGGTGTCTGGAACTTCTCCTATAAGTGACTTTATCAATAGCGTGCCATCAACAGCGATAGCTTTAATTTTGTCTTTACTGGCATTGCTAAAAGTCACCTTACGCTGTAGACTGGAAGTGGAGTTGTACAGATGTACAATGGCATTTTTTACACCAGCTAGCGATTCAAACGTACGGCGAATGAGTGCTTCGCGAGCTTGAACGAGTACCTGAATGCTAACATCATCTGGAATGAGATTTTCTTCTACTAATTTCCTTAAAAAGTTAAATTCAGTATCGGAAGCCGAAGGAAAACCAACCTCAATTTCCTTAAACCCTATGGCGACTAATTGCTTAAATAATGCCACTTTTTGATCAATATTCATGGGCACCGGAAGTGCCTGATTACCATCTCTCAAATCTACGCTACACCATATAGGAGCATTTGATAGTGTTCGATTTGGCCATTCTCTGTCCTTTAAGGATATTGGTTTAAATGGTGTATACTTATTGATATTGGATGCTTTCATACTTTATTTTAAACCCTGAAGAGCATATTACCTCCTCAAAACGTGGTATTCTTTCTTTGAGGTAAATATGCATGGAATTTTAAAAGGAATGAAACTTCAAAATCGAATCTTTGCCTTGTAAGGGATTTTTTTTAAAATGCGAAGGCCGTTTCTTTCGTGATTTGGCTTTTCATGTGTTTATGTTTTTCCTTGTTTTTCGGAGTTATGCATAGTGTGGATTTTATTTTTATGCACGTTTACTGTACAGCAGCTCTCCGAATCTTACTTAGGGATAGTGAATGAAATCCTTTAGCTTTTTATTTATTGTCATCCATCTATTTCAAAATTAAAACGATCTTAATCAAGGGTTTATATTAGGATTGGATAGTAATTTGAATCATCCTTCCATGTACACGGTTTTCAGGTGTTCGAGAGAAGTCCACTGAACACTACAACGATTTATGGAAGCATAGTAGAACGACTGACAGAACAATTCCACCAGGACCTCATAGAGCAGTCTAAGGCCAACTGTCACAAGGGCAAAGCCCTAAGACTTTTCAGAGCAATTGCATTATTTTACATCTTGTGAAGTTTTGTACCCAATCCAATTAATGTCATATTTTGTATTATTCAAAGTATAGATTAAGTACCCTCAGTTTTCATCAGGTCTTCTATTTAGCTTGACTTAGAATCTATGTCTCGCGACTCTCCCAGAGAAGGATATACTGGGCTTGTAAGAAGATATCCCAGAGGCTATCTTTCATATAGTATAACTGCCAGTAGAACCATCGGAAAAACTTTGGCGTCCTACTTGGTCTCCGTTTACAAATACTTTTCCAGGGAAACTGCCAGCAATACAGTAGAAAGAAAGAAAAACCCAACCATCTGAAGCGGTATAACCAGAATCACTACTACCTCCAATATTCGCGTCGTCATATACGGTGACTTCTACATTTGGAATTGGATTTCTATGCTTGTCCCTAATCTTTATTGAAAAACTAATAGTGTCCATAGTATGACTTTTTGAATTTATTATTAATTATACGACGTATTAAAACAGTGTGTTTTAATTAGCTCTTATTGAGGGTTTTATAAGATTTCATTTAATAACACAACGATATATATTCTCTTTTGAGAGAGGAATTACGGTATTTGATATACAACTCTTATTTGAGAATAAAGGTAGAACGAAAAGCCGGGGTCATACGGGTTTAAATGTGCGTGGTTTGCTGTATTTATACCTGTTTCAGTAGGTAGTTTTACTATTAGAGAAGAATGTTAAGTCGGCACTCCGACGCTTGCAGCTTTGCTATGGTGAATAAAAGCCTCTGGCTTCCTATTTAGTGCCATACATTTACTTCACCTCATTTGCCAGCTCCATGTTTTCATCAAAAGCTTTAATGTTTTCAAGTGTTGTTATGGTTATTTCTTCCATGGCTTCTTTGGTGAAATAGCCTTGGTGGGAGGTCATTAGGACGTTTGGGAAACTGTTCAGCCTTAAAATGTCGTCATCTTGAATGATGCTTTCCGAAAGGTCTTCAAAAAACAGATTTCCTTCTTGTTCGTAAACGTCTATGCCTAAATAGCCAATTGTTTTATTGGTCAGGCTGGTGATAACATCCGAGGTGTTTATAAGTGCCCCTCTGCTGGTATTAATAATCATAACGCCATTTTTCATAAGAGCAATAGACTTTTCATTTACTATATGTTTAGTGGCCGTGTTAAGCGGACAATGCAACGATAGTATATCGGAGATTTTAAAGACCTCATTTAAGGGCATGTATGTCACACCTAGGCTAATCAATTCATCAGATTTAGTAAGATCAAAGGCGATGATTTTACAACCAAAACCTTTCATGATCTTGCAAAAGGTAGCACCAATCTGTCCAGTACCAATGACCCCAACAGTTTTCCCACGTAGATTGAACCCAATGAGGTTTTTTAAGGAAAAATTACCTTCTCTTACTCTATTGTAAGCCTTATGCGTTTTCCTGTTTAGTGTCAAAATCAAGGCTACCGCATGTTCTGCCACAGCCTCAGGCGAGTAGGCAGGTACACGGACTACTTTTATATCATGCTCTTTTGCGGCATCTAAGTCCACATTATTATATCCAGCACACCTAAGAGCTATAAGTTTAACCCCATTTTCTGAAAGAACTGTCATGGTATCCATGTCTACGATATCGTTCACAAAAACACAGATAGCGTCAAATCCCGAAGTCAGTTTAGCAGTATACTTATCAAGATGGGTTTCAAAAAACGAAAAGCTGTAATGATAGTCCTTCAAATGCTTTTCAAAATATTCTTGATCATAAGATTTTGTGCTAAGTACGGCTATTTTCATATCGTTTTTTATGCGATTTTTCTATGTGTGTTTGATCATTTTATTTTTGTCATCCCAAGCTAATGTTAAGTTTGAAGAGAATACAATATAAAGGCAAATGTCTTTTGGTGGTAGGTCCATTCTTAGAAGCTTATTACTGCAGAGAGAATACTTCTCAGACTAATAATTAAGACATCTCAATTTAGCTAAGCAGGAAATACTCAGTATGGGGGCACATTCATTCATCTTTGGTCTTTTTATTATCGTCTTCAAGAAGTTGTTGAGCCATGGGTTGTATAAACCAAATACCTATTGGGAAAATCCAGAAACCCATAAAGCAATTAAACGCCCTGTCAAGGCCAATAATCTTACCTTCATTTTTGGAAACTAGCATTTTGGCTGCAAAGTAGAATATGAATATAATGCTCCACACGCCATAAAGATATATAGAGGCAATAATCCAAAGGGAGCTCCCAAATTCTTGATAGTTGTTTTGGCTAATTTGATAACCGCCTTGAGCAAATAGGGTGGCCACTAGTAACCAACAGACAACAAATAATATACTGAAGTTAAAATACTTGATTCTTACTTCGTACGCCTCTTTGAGTTGATTAAATGCCGTCGTTGCAATTGTGTAAATCCACATTAGATAGAGTGAAAACGCAAGTATGTGGACCAGATGACCAAGTATCGAGTCCGTCGAAAATACCATTGGGAAGAAAAGTAAAATGAAAAGCTGCCAATGTTTTAGTTTTAATAAGATGGTCATTTTAGTCTTTTATTTGTTTCATCTTATTAGAATATTCCACTCTCCAAAGTTTAGAGATACCTAGAGTTTACACTTGAAACTACTAAATAAGTTTGAATTTAGAAATATTTGAGCCTTCCAGACCCCAGCGGCCTTTTATCACCCACTGTGGCTACAAGCTTCTGTGAGCATGGCTAAAGCAGTATCTGTGTGGTGGTCTATAGTGATTCTGATTTGGGCCTAACTTTTTTGTATGTTTAGGTTTGCAAAAAAATAAATAAAATGAATATTATAATAATAGGGGCCACATCTGGTATTGGAAAGTCACTTGCCGAATATTACGCTTCTCGAAATCATACCTTAGGAATTACAGGGAGACGGACGGAGAAACTAGATGAAATTAAAACACAATTTCTGAATACGACAATTCATACGTCATTTATGGATGTGGCCGAAACCGAAAATTCTAGAAAAAGCCTAGCAGATTTAGTGGAAGAAATGGGCGGCTGTGACTTATTAATTATTAACGCTGGTGTGGGATTTCCGAAAGCGACCTATGAGCAAGAGCTCCAGACGGTTGATATTAATGCCCGCGGTTTCATGGCCTTAGCTAATTGGGGTTATGCATATTTCAAAACACAAGGCAAGGGCCATTTGGTAGGTATATCATCTATTGCCGCTACGAGAAGTAGCCCATACGCTCCTGAATATCATGCTACCAAAGCTTTTATGTCAAGTTATTTAGAAGGTTTACGATACCGTGCTACTAAATGGCACAAGAATATTTGTGTTACAGATATACGGCCGGGCTTTGTGGAAACGGCGATTACCGAACATAATAAAACTATGTTTTGGGTAGCAACGCCGCAAAAAGCTGCTAAGCAAATGGCGGATGCCATTGAGAGCAAGAAAGGAGTGGCTTATATCACGAAAAGATACCTGTTGATGGCATGGCTATTGAAGCTAATGCCGGATTGGCTTTATACTCGGGTTATGTGATTTGAAATCACATTTCAGGAGGGTTCCCAAAACTGAACAAGTAAAAACCCACTTTACGAAGTCTTCAGACTTTAGAGAACAAAAAATATAACCGTAGAATAAAATCAATCGTAACTTTCGGGGGTTAAAATGGCTTTTAAATTCATTATTATATTTATTGTTTATAGACTAAGGCTGGCCTAGTTTCGAAAGTTTGTAGCTTCGATTTGGTGATTGAAAACCGCTGGACAGCTATTTATTATGATTCTTCTATTTTTAAATAGCTGTAAGAATATTCATAAAAAAACAGGAAACATAGTCATATCTTTGAGCTAAGAAATGGCATTTTTTTCAACTACTGTCTTTATAATGCCATAAAAAATATTTACATCATGAAAAGAACGGTATTTCTGCTCCTGCTATCTTTTGTATTTTCTAGAACCTATACTCAGAAACCAATATTTCAACCCTTTGATTTATCGGATGACCCTGAGGCTCGCTTGAATTATGAGTTTAACAGGATTGTTGATCCCGCTACCAATACTGTTCCTTTTAATGAGTTAGACAAAGCACGCGAATTGATGGATGGAGTGATAAGCACCATGGGGCAAATTCCGGGAATAGAGTGGAAAGAAAGAGGCCCCAATAATGTGGGGGGTAGAATCAGGGCAATGATGTTTGACCCTAACGATGTTACAAAAAAGAAAGTTTGGGCTGGTGGCGTTGCAGGAGGGCTTTGGTACAATAATGATATAACTGACGCGAACTCATCTTGGCAAAATATATTTGATTTTTGGGATAATATGGCGGTTACCTGTATTGCTTACGACCCGAGTAATACAAATATTTTCTATGTAGGAACAGGAGAAGGCTTCGGAAACTCAGACGCGGTACAAGGTGGTGGTATATGGAAAACCAGTGACGGCGGGGTTACTTGGAAAAGACTAGCTGCAACTAAACCTGATGCTTCCGCATTTTCTGGTGTTGAGTATGCTTTTCATTACGTAAGTAAAATTGTTGTTTCCTCTACTGGACGAGTTTTCGCGGCAACTAGAGCGGGTGTTTGGATTTCAACCGACCAAGGGAAATCGTTTTCGGTGGCTGCAACCTTACCTAATAGTAATGGAAGTACCTCACGTGTTAGTGATTTAGAAATTGGTACAGATGATGTCGTTTATGCAGGCTTTGGTTATTTCTCAAATACTACTGGAGCCATTTACAAAACCAATAATGCGGCTAACGACGGTATATCATGGTCAACTATAACTCCTCCTGCTCCCTATTTACAAAGTTCCATCGCCAGGACGGAGATAGCTTTGGCCGCTTCTACATCAGGAGCAACTCAGGTGGTATACGCAATTAGCCACTCTAACTCTTCTGGCCGGCCGATAAGCTATTTCAGAAAGTCTGCTGATGCTGGTGCCACATGGGCAAACTTAGCTATTCCAGTAGGAGCCGGTCCTTCGATTTTTGGTACACAGGCATGGTATGATATGATATTAGCTGTTCATCCGACTAATCCAGATATTATTTTTGCAGGTGGGGCCACTCACGCAAGATCAGTTGATGGTGGGGCCTCCTGGGTTAATGATTACGGATATTCAAATCCCGTACATCCAGATCACCACGGTTTTGCTTACCGGCCGTCTAATCCAAATGAAGTGATCATGGCAAACGATGGCGGTGTTTATTATTCAACCGATTGGGGCGACGGTGTGGTTACAACTCCCACTTACGCAACCAGAAATAAAGATTTGAATATTACCCAGTTCTATGCTGCCGCTATGAAAAATGTGGCAAATGATGGATACCTCATTGGTGGAATGCAAGATAATAATTCAGTCAAGATAAATGGTGTGTATAACACTGTTGGCTCGTCAATTGTTATGCTAGGTGGTGATGGCATGATAAGTTTTATAGATCAAGATAATCCAGGTTATCAATTTGTTACGACACAGACCAATAATTACCACATAGCCGATGTAGACGGTAATAATGTCACCCCTCTAACTCCGAGGTATGGGCAAGGGTCATTTGTTAATCCTGCTGATTACCACTCTGCAAGCAATACACTCTATACATATTACAGTTCCAGTATTGTGATAAAGTATGTTATTAACTCATTTAGTACTTATACAACTAGCTTTTTTCAAACAAGCCTTGGAGCCACGGGCACTTTTATTAAGGCTGGCCCTACAACTAATACTGCTTATATTGGTACAAGTTCCGGTTATGTTTATAAATATAGTGGAATTACAGATGTAGATGATAACATACCCGCAAAGACCACTATCCTTTCTCCAGCCCAAATAGGAGGAGGTACCGGCACCATATCATGTATAGAATTTGGTGCTAATGAGAATGAAATCTTGGTAACAAAATCTAACTACAACGTTAAATCTGTTTTCTATACCTCAGATGGTGGTGCCACATGGATAAGTAAAGATGAACCGACCTACGGATTGCCTAACATTCCGGTACGTTATGCATTATTTAATCCGATAAACCGTAGTCAGGTACTCATAGCAACTGAATTAGGTGTATGGTCAACAAATGATATCAATGCAACAAATCCGCAATGGGCACCCACTAACGCAAATTTAGCACATGTCAGATGTGACTGGTTACGTTACCGCAGTGCCGATAATACTGTTTTAGTGGCATCGCACGGGCGAGGATTGTTCACCACCCAACTAAACGCCGCTAATCCTTGCCAGACAGTTATGACTCTCGTGGCTCCTTATGATAACAAAACGACTGGCACTACTACCTTTGATAAAACAGAGAGAATATCTGCGACAAACAAAATTAGTGGTAATGCCAATGTTACCTTCAAGGCCGCAAATTCGATTGAACTTCTACCAACTAATCCTACCGACGGGACAGATGGGTTTTCGACAGAAGCTGGAACCGTATTTTATGCTTATATAACTGGGTGTGAAAACTGAATTCCAACTAATTTATTTAGAAAAGGGTCTATTAATTAGGAATGTATTTTTAAATACTATAAAATACAAGATTATGAAAAGTCTTTGTTTAATATTCTTAGCTGCTCTAATCGGGTGTAGTCAACAATCAGTAGAGCCTACCGCTGAAATAGCAGGTAAAGTAACAATAGGTCCACTCTGTGGAACAATACCAGCTGACGATGAAGTTGATGTATCTCTAAATGACAACCCTTGTGGACTATCTGATAACCAGCTTGACGATATTTACAATAAGTATACTGTAACTGTTACAACCTCTGCCGATAAGGTAATCGCTTCCCAAAAGCTTGATCACACTGGCGAATATGAATTTCAAGTTTCGTTCGGAGAATATATCTTAGCTGTTGTTCCTGAGAATCCTACTTTACTCACGAGTTTTCAGAAGGGTGAATTATCGGAATTAGTCACTGTGTCAAATGGTGCTCCACAGTATTATCTATTCAACATCGATACTGGTATTAGATGATGGATTCAACAACCTAACAAAAAAATGTAGTTTCCTATTTATTACCTGTCTTCTATTTCAAAACTAAAATACTCATAAGACATAGGATGTATTATCGTAATTGATGAATTGTATTCTGAATGGATCCTTCTATGCTTTTTCCACCCTCCTCCCTTATTTGGTATTGAATTCCCATCACCCATGTTGGTTTTATTTCGGGGATGGTCAGGTGTATCGTTTTTTTATCTTTCCCTAATTCCGCTTTTGTGACTTCTACTATTTTTTCATTATAGTGTTTAGATCCGTACTTTCTAGATCGAAAAAGGTCCCATGTTTTCACGGTATAGTTAGAAATTTCATTGACGCTACTCCTGTCCAGTTCAGCTGTAAAGTTTAGCTCTATTCCTTTGGTAGTTGCCTTGATTCCTACGGGAATTACGATGGGCTTATTTACTTTTCTTATGCGGTAAAGTCCCCCCAATTGTGGCTGAGTAGAACCCCACGCCGATAGGCCACAGACATACAATTGTTCATCGCCTGGGTTGAATCGACCACGCATCACACCAGTTGCAAATCTTGGAATTGGTAATTCAACTATCCCCCCTTGTAATTGGCCACCTATTTTTTCATAGGGAATCACAAAGACTTTTCCATAGCCATAGGAGAGGTTTAGGAGCTTGCCGTTGAGAGGCCCCCACTTTTTACTGTTAACCCATAGGAGTTCAGATGGCGACTGGTCTATATCCCTTTCCACCCAAACCAAGGGGAGTTCCATGCCTTTTTCCGTACTGTCGGCAGGTGGATTGTAGCCAAACATATTTCCGTAGAATTTGCCCTTTTCTACCCAGTTTATTCTGTTCATGGGGTTCCAATGACCTTCTTGGTCAGTTACTATAAAAGTGCCATCTGGGTTAAGACAAACCCCGTTTGCGGCCCTAAAACCATTGGCTATAATTTCGGTTTTTAGCCCATCTTTACTTACTTGGATTAATGTTCCATGCTGAGGCACCAAAGCCTCTCTGGCATGGCGAGCACTTTTGGCGTAATAAAAATTTCCTTCATCATCTACCTGGAGTCCCATCGCAAATTCATGGAAGTGATCTGTTACCTGATGATCATTATTAAAGCTCTCATAAAAGTCCGTTTCCATGTCGCCATTAAAGTCGTGCAGGCGAACAAGTTGATCTCTGCAGGTGACAAAGATTTCCTCTTCAACTATTTTTATTCCCAATGGCTGAAACAAACCTGACGCGATGCGTTGCCAGCTAAGTTCACCGGAGTTTTCAGTGAAACCTTCCACCAACCAAACATCTCCATCAGTAGAACAGATCACACCCTTGTTTGGGTCTTCATAAAAGTCTAGGCCACTCAGTCGAAATTGATTTTTCCATGGACTGTCAAAAGGGGGATTTAATATATCTACCTGAAAGGGCCCATCTTGTTCTCCCTTCTGGATTTCTGTCGTCAACTTTTGAGGATATCTAGCTGGGCCTCCTTTAATAAGTGTTTTTAGGTTTTCGGGTTCCTCAGTTGATTTGGCGTATTCTTGGAGCCCTTTCGTTCCTGGCTTCGCCATCAATATCTTAATGCTTACTGTTTGAGATGGTTTGACGTTTAATACACCAAAACCTACCTGATTTTCCAAAATGCCCCCTTTACCCACAAGAGCCAAGGACGTTCCGCTCGGAGCAACTCTCATTTTAAGCGGTTTATCAGCGTTAGAAATATTTAATGTTCGTGTGAAGATTGGCTGCTCACCAAATGTCTCGATTCCAAAAGTCTCTAATACCTGTGCATTACCCACCGTGTAAGAAATAATTACTCTATCGTTATATTGGTACAGTCCTTTGTAATGTGCCCACTCACGAGGCAATGGCCCAAACTTTCTTTTATCTCTGGCCGTAAACCTAGGGTCTTCAAAGTTACCAGTATTTGGGTTTGCCCAAGCAGGTACTTTTGGGTTTTCAAAATGGAGGTCACCAACAGTTCTAGGGGATATATTGTGCTTTCCATTAAACAAAATGGCGTTCCAATCTATAAATCCTTCTCCTGTCCAAGCTCCTGCCACTCTTAATAAATCATGGTCAAAAATCATCCAGGCTTTGCCTGCCGCAACTCCGCCTTTTCCTTCATCTAACCTAACGGCGATTCCTTTATAGGCAAAATTGGAATTTACTAGATTTTCATCAGGAAGTGGTTGAATGGGGCCAGTGGAGCGTTCTCTTGGTGGGGCGTTTGGCCCAACGAGCTCGTACGTATTAATCAAAAAGTTTCCATAGTCCATCTCTGCCCAAGGCTTAAATTCTTTAGGCACTGGGCCAGTTGTTGTACCGCTTGGCAGACTTGCCAAATAGGCAGAGTCTACTTCGAAATATTGAGTTGGATTATCTTCTTGTAAAAAGGTTTCTCTTAAATAATTGATGATATCATACTTTTCTACTGGAGTCAAATTGACCTGAGGAGGCATAGAGCCGTATCCTCTTGTAAGCGTTTGATAGATGGAGTAGGGGTCTTTTCCTACTTTAAATTCGTCTTTCCAGAATTTAAATGCATTAGGAATAGAGCCTTCTTGCTCTGGATTTCCATGGCAATTGAAACAGGTATTATTGTAAATGTGTTCTCCTGTTCGAATAGACTCACCATGTCTGTTGCCCAATGCGGTTAGCAGTCCTTTATGGTCAATGTCTTTTTCGTAATCTGGTATTGCTGATTCTGGAAGAGTAAAGCCAAGCTTGAGTTGCTCATTTGTACTTTTCAACTCAGAATCACATCCTAAGAAAAACAGAAATAGTAGTAGGGCATTTAAGCCAAGTAGGCATCTTTTCATTATAAGTTGAATATTGTATTAGTTCTGTGCAAGAGATGATTTTGATACAGTGTATGAAAATTACAAATTTCTTTTGATCCTATACCATAAAGCTGCCTCGCTTATGGGGACTCTGGCAGATTATTTATTAGATGCCTTGGATGCTCTATTGGTATAAACTGCACAATTCTTTCAGAGGCATTGTTGGGAGAATGCTGGCTAAACGAGGTCGAATAGCAAAACTATTTTTCTAATCGATTATATTCTTTAAGCGTTTCAATAAGTAAATCATGAGGTATGGCATAAGCCTTGTTACCATTAATTCCTTCCATTGTTTCAGCGGCTACCATGGCATTGATGATGGCTTCTTCTACAGCCTGTACTGTTGCTTCAAAAACAGGCATAAGTTGGTCATTTGGCATAGATTCCACCGTAGTAATTTCATCTCTATTAAATGCATTTTCATTGGCGGTAGAGAAGGCTAAAAAGATATCTCCGGAGCCATTGCTCCCTCGTCCGCCTACAATACCTACTCCCAAAGGAATTCTTTGTGCGATTCTCTTTAATTGATGCGGTAGAAGTGGTACGTCCGTAGCTACGATGACTATAATTGATCCATCTCCTTCTTGGTGTCTTGATGATGGAGGAGCATTAAATACATAATTTAAGGTGTCTTTCAGTGCTATTCCCACAGGGACTCCAGCGATGGATAAGTTTCGCTTTGCTCCAAAATTGGATTGAACAATGGCCCCGACGGTGTACGTAGAGTCCTTGACTTTAAACACTCTAGAGGCCGTTCCTGTACCTCCTTTAAATCCTAAACACATCATTCCTGTTCCGCCACCCACATTGCCTTCAGCAATCTTTCCGCTTTTGGTATTATTTATAGCTTCTAAAACATGTTTTTCTTTGACATGAAAACCATAGATATCATTAAGGAAACCATCATAAGTTTCGGCCACCACAGGATAGGTGTACCACCAATCTTCACCGCTATACCAATCTGTATCCACGTACCATTTCAACACAGCGTCTCGTACCATGCCAACACTGTTTGTATTGGTTATCATAATAGGCGTTTCTAAAAAACCTGATTCCGTAACCCAAGTGGTCCCAGTCATTTCTCCATTGCCGTTTAGGCTATACCAATTGGCATAAACGGGACTAAACTTCTTGGCTTTGCCTCTTGGGAATATGGCAGTAACGCCAGTTCTAATCGGTCCTTCACCTACTTTGTTTTCACCTTTTCCAGAAATAATAGTGCTGTAGCCTACTTCTACACCTTTCACATCCGTAATGGCATTAAATGCTCCCGTCTCGCCAACAAACGGAACGCCTAAATCTCTTGCTCTTGGCTTTTGTCCGAAAGATTGGAAACAAATAAGCATGCTTATAAAAGCTATAAATGCAGTTTTCATATGGTTGGGTTTAATTGTCTCTGGCTTGTTACTCTAGCGAATCTAAGGTTTTTTGATTGCTTTAAAATGCTTTATGGCTTGAAGTTTTGAGCCCACAATATTTAATCAATTCCTTTATTCTTTTTCTATCTTGCTTTAGCAAAACAGACAAACTATGAAAGAAGGCAGACGTTCATTTGTAAAGAAGGTAGCATTGGGTTCATTATTTCTCCCTTTTGGGCTTCGTGCTAATTTAGGATTGGCTGAGATACCAAAGGAGAAGAAGCTACGTGTGGCTTTAGTGGGCTTGGGTAGATATGCTACTAGATTAGCAGAAGGCATTGCGATTTCTCAGCATTGTGAAGTGGCGGGAATTGTAACGGGAACGCCATCCAAAATTCCTATATGGAGAGAGAAATATGATATCCCGGAAGACTGTGTCTATAACTATGAGAACTTTGACGAGATAGCGAATAATAAGGCCATTGATGTAGTCTATGTAGTATTACCAAATGGGATGCATAAAGAGTATGCTATTAGAGCCGCAAGGGCGGGTAAACATGTCATTGTAGAAAAACCAATGGCTGTTACAGCCCCCGAATGTGAAGAGATTATAGCAGCGTGTGATAAAGCGAGAGTTCAATTGGCTGTGGGCTATCGCCTTCACTTTGAGCCTTATAATATGGAGATGATGCGATTAGGCAGAGAGAAGGTTTATGGAGAAGTACGCCATGTGGAAGCCGCCTTAGGGTATAATACCAGCAATATAGATTTAAGTGATTGGCATTTAAATGCTAAACTTTCTGGTGGTGGATGCCTTCAAAATTTAGGTGTGTATTGTATTCAAGGAGCGAGGTATGTGACTGGTGAAGAACCTGTATCAGTTACAGCACAGTTTGGACCCAAAATTTATAAGAATATCTTTAAAGAAGTGGAGGAGTCTATTCATTGGCAAATAGAATTCCCAAGCGGAGCCACAGCTACCTGCAGTGCTAGTTCCATTGCTCCCATGGATAGATTATTGGCATCTGCCGAGCGTGGTGTTTTTGAATTAAGCCCAGCCATAAGCTATGGGCCATTTGTTGGCAAAACGAGGGATGGTAAATTCGAATTTCCGATGACGCATCATCAACAAGTCCAAATGGACGAAATGGCGAAATTCCTTTTAAACGACAAATCTTTTCCGGACCACATTAGCGGCTTAGAAGGTCTAAAAGACATGAAGGTTATTGATGCGGTATATCAGGCAGCTAAGACGGGGCAACGAGTGGAAATAGCCCAGTAAGAGTAAATTCTTATTCAGCAAATCATCAATAAGCGTGCTTGTTCGTTTTCCTCCTTAGGAGCACGGTGAATACAAGGAAGGACTTTACTCTCGGGATGGTCACATGCCAATCTCCATAAATGGCCAATACCTAAGTTAATAGGCTGTGCATTGGATTTAGCCTGATAATGTAGGTTAAAAAAGTGTTCATTTAAAAAGATTTCAAAACCTACTTCTGTTCCATAGCCATAAAGCTTTTTGAGTTCATTACGTATTTCGGGAATCAGGACTTTTTGTGTGGCTTGTGAATTTGGCAATATGTCACTTGATTCTCCATAGTAGGTGCATAAAAAAGTGCTGGTCGGTATAGGAGAGCGGTCTACATGGTAAGAATAAACATCCGTTGGGAAAAGCGAGTTGCTGACATCTCTATCATAATACTTGATAACATTCAGGGTAGGAGATGCCCCATGATCTTCTAATAGTTTTAAGTCATTCAATAGAAATTCACGAGCTAGCTGCCCTTGGTCAGTTAGCTTAAGTCGTTGAAGATCTGCTGGATCAAGTACCACAATGTTTTCATCGAGCTCTACATGCTTAACTATCTCAGAAAAATCTCCTACTAGTTCACGTTTCCAACAAAGTGCATTTATGTTTCCTTGAAAAGGTGTGGAAACCAGCTCTTGGAAATTTGTAAGGTATTGGATTTGATTCTCAATTTGAAGATGGGAGTCTTGCATTCGGGCAAATTATGGAAGAAATTTAGTGTAGTTATTAAAATTATTCTTTGTCAGGAGAATTAGTCATTTCTTTGATTTTAGTACCAATTTCTTCTATGTCCTTCATCGCTTCGCCTTTCACTAACCATGATATTCCAAAAGCAAAAATTGCCACAGTTTCCATTATAAAGACATCTATTTTCGTAATCTGAAAACCTTCATTAAAGAGTTGAATTAGGAATTCGACTCCTAGAACTGCAATGCAAGCCCAAATGATGTATCCGCAAATTTTGTAAATTCTATGTTGTATAATTTTATCTGGTGTTTTAGGCCCTTTTGTAAACCTAAATATTGACATCCATCCCATGGTGAATAGAAATATTCCAGCTGACGCAAAATGAATGATGCTTTTCCATTTATCCATATGGCCATAAAGAGGATAAATACCTGTATCGCACATTGCTGCTATTTCAGGACTATTGCTTCCTATGCATTTAGTTGGAAAGAATACGACAAGTAAAATGGCAAATCCTCCAACTTTAGTAATGAAATTGTCACTAAAATATTCTGTCTTTTCATCTTTTTCATAACCACGGTAGGATATCAGGAGAATTCCAAAGGAGAAAAGAATGGCTATAAAAAATACGGAAGTCTTGGTGTAATAGTAATGACTAATAGAAGAGAGGTATTCTTTTTCTAAGGCTATCAAAATTATAGGTAGCATAAGTCCTAGCGTCCCAATTAATTTACGAATACTTAAGTATGAGTTGAGTATTTCTTTATTTGCTGCCATGGCTTATTACTTTAATTTAGCTTTAAGGCCAAAATGGTTTCAATAAATTGTCCTTGAATTTAGTATAAATAATTCAGAAATTACGCCTTTTGTAAGAGTGTTAATAGCTTTCTGTCTAGCTTTTGGCCATACCAATCTTCATAAACTACGTCTTCTCTGCCTGAGTTTAATATGCCGAAAGAGCCACTTAATTCCCAAAGGGCAAAACCAATATCGTTTTCGCTTAAAATGCCCGTGACATCTTTAAACCAAGCTAAGAAAACGTCGTGAGGAGTTTTATTGAAACATCCACATTCGCCACAATGAACTCCAATACCCTGGTTTTTAAGTTCTATCCATGGTTTGTACAAATCTTCCAAAAGTTTTCTGCTTAAATATTGCTCACCCACTTGGCCTGGCCATTTAACCTCTGGAAGGTTGCTCGTGTCTTTAAAAACCCAAGGTGCAGCATAATGAGAGATAATGCCAGGAGCATAGCCTCGGCAACTTTGACCTACGCCATGTTTGATTAATTCTGGTGTTACTTTATTTCCCACTTGATTGCCATCAGCAATAATTAGTCGTTTATCATTCACTTCATGAATCGCCTTTTTTGCTGCCACCACTAGCTTTTCATACACCTTACCTGGCAACTCTGTTTTGGCACCAAATTGGTCGTTCATGTCGTCTCGCCAGCTTGGCTCATTCAATAAATCAAAACTCATTTTTTTAGATGAGTGAGATTTGAAACGCTTTGCCCAGAAATTCCAATGAAAACAGAAATCATCTTCAGCTTGTTGGTCGGTCCAGATGTTATAAGGTTCTTCAAAACCCGCATTTATGCAATAGCCAGGAGCTCGGTGGAGGTTTAGACTTACATGGTGACCATATTTCTGAGCCAAATAAACGAGATTTTCAATCCTATCTGTTTCTGAGGTTTTAATATTCCTGATGTCATCTAAACCAATGTTTTTGCTTCTATCGAAATCAAGATAGCTGGGGTAAGCCATTGGGATTCTTACAAAATCAAAACCCCAATCTTGCATCCATTTGAAGTTTTCTTCGGCCGTTTGAGGCCTAGCATTGGCAGGATTAGGACTAAAAAAGTCTAAGAAATTAAAGCCTTTCCATTTTGGAAATGGATTCTTTTTAATGCTTGGGTTTTGCCCTAAAGCTCTATTGGCTCCCACAGCTATGGCCGTACTTACAAGAGCTGTCTTTTTAATAAAATCTCTTCTGGTGTTTTTCATAGCTACCTTTTGGTTTATTAGTATGAATATAAAGATAGTTTAAGTTTTACGATATGAAAAAGTAGCACATTTTCAATCATATTCTAAAATCAAGCTATAAATCCGATACCACTCAATAAGATAACTGATTTATTTAAACCTAATTCTTGGCTAAATCTAATACACAAACTAAGGTAATAAAACCTCCTAAATCTTTATATACTGCTAAGCAGTAAGTTATTAAAAAAGCCCGCCTTTGTTTATCTATTTAACATTTAAATTTTAATGGTACTCCTAAGCATAAGTGACAGGTTTTCATGCAATTGTTCTATCAATTTTAATGATGTTATTTGTCGGCTAATTGGTTGTCAGTTTAAGGGGCATTTGACCAAGCATTTAGCTTTTTTAAATCAAAACCTTTAATCTGGCAAAAATGAAGAAACTACTATTTTTAACTGTAGTATTAACAGTAATAGTGCAAGTTACAAGCCATGCACAATCCATAAAGCTGAACAATCAAGCTGACCCCGGCAGTGCCATGCTGGAAGTAAGTTCATCTAGCAAGGGCATCTTAATACCTAATGTAGCTCTTACGGGAATCACAGATGCTACTACCATAGCATTGCCTGCAGCGAGTTTATTGGTTTACAACACAGCCACTGTAAGCGATGTAGAGCCGGGCTATTATTATAATTCAGGAACATCAGGTTCACCGTTTTGGACAAGATTATCTACAAGCACAGGCACTGCGGGCGATGGTTCTGAGACGAAAGTAACAGCGGGCACAAACGTGACGGTAACTGGGAGCGGAACATCAATAAGCCCTTATATAGTAGGTGCGTTAAGTGGTGATGGTTCAGAAACAAAAGTAACAGCAGGCACAAATGTTACAGTAACTGGAAGCGGAACAACGGGAAGCCCATACCTAGTAGATGCGGCAGGAGGCGACGGTTCTGAGACGAAAGTAACAGCAGGCACAAACGTTACAGTAACAGGAATCGGAACATCAGCAAGCCCTTATATAGTAGGTGCGGTAAGTGGTGATGGTTCAGAAACAAAAGTAACAGCAGGCACAAATGTTACAGTAACTGGAAGCGGAACAACGGGAAGCCCATACCTAGTAGATGCGGCAGGAGGCGACGGTTCTGAGACGAAAGTAAC
>JBLHOT010000009.1:0-80443 GCA_047623945.1 Arcticibacterium sp.
TTTATAGCCGTAAAGTACTCGGCTGGAACTTATCGAATAGTATGGATGCTGAATGGTGCCAAGAAGTCCTTAAAGAAGCTATTCAAACTTATGGCCTCCCAGAGATTATCAATACGGATCAGGGAAGTCAGTATACCTCAGAAGTGTTTACAAGTTGTGTTTTAGAAAATGGAATAAAATTGAGCATGGATGGCAAAGGTAGAGCCACAGATAATGCATTTATAGAGCGTCTTTGGAGAAACGTCAAGTACGAAGAAATTTATCTTAACCCACCAGATGATGGGTTAGATTTACATCTTAAATTAGTCGAATAATTTAACTTTTATAATAACCAGAGGCGACACGAAGGAATAGAATATCAGAGACCGGTTGAGGTCTATAACAACACCGCCTCAGACCAAACCCCAGTTATCCACGATATTGAGACTTATGAACAAAAGAAAAAGAACCCAAAAGAAAACTTTACAACAGAAGTAGTAACTTAATCTTATTGATTTACTGTCTAAAGAAAGGGGAGTACTTCATTAGAAACACTAATTAAAACTTTATGTAATTTCTTCAATAAAGACAAAATTGATTTTATTCATCCAATAACAAAAGGCTGTATTATTTATTTCATGATAGGATGGATTCATCCGTTTACGAAAGGAAACGTACAGACAGCGAGAGCTCTTTTTGTTGACATATGTTAAAAAAGAATACTGGCTAACTGACTATATGTCTATATCTAGGATAATTCAAGTCACAAAAAACAATATGAGAAAGCTTATCTGTATTCAGAATCATATGATAATGATTTAAGCTATTTTAAATCTTATCAAAACAATGGAAAAACCTTATGAAGATCTTAAAGAATATTTAGGTAGAAAGCAACGAGCGGTCTCATGAAGGTCCAAATGATATATGAAAAAAATCCCCAAATACTTAATATTGTGAATGATAACGCAAATAGAATATTTAACACAAAATAAATTGAATCTAGATTCCAAGCTTTACAGCAAGATCCGGTTTAAATAACTTAGTAAAACTCGGTTTTCTGGAAGTTGCTCAAGTTAATAATGAAAAAAAACATTAAATCTAAAGCATTTGACAGAGTCGTAAGGAAGAATATAATACCAACCCTACTCTAATGCGTTTTGGGGGCGTTTGATTCATAAAAGCACCTCTCGGCAAATACTTAGAATAGGCTCATAAACCTTTTTTTGAGAAAAAGAAGTCTCCAAATCACTTCAAAATCTGATAAACAATAAAGGCAGATACATAGGCCAGTACCGTCATGTAGGCTAGCTGTATCATGGGCCACTTCCAGCCTTTGGTCTCTCTATAAACTACCGCTATGGTACTCATGCACATCATAGCGAATACATAGAATATGAGTAAAGAGAAAGAGGTAGCCACATTAAAAACAGGTTCTCCTGTCTCAGGATTCATTTCTCTTCTCAGTCGTGCTTTTATAGTATTATCATCTGCACTATCTCCTCCGATACTATAGATAGTAGACATGGTCCCAACAAAAACCTCTCTGGCTGCAAAGGACGTAATCAAAGCGATACCTATTTTCCAATCATAACCCAATGGCTTTATCGCAGGCTCTATGGCCTTCCCAAAATGCCCGGCGTAAGAATGCTCTAGTTTATAAGCCCCTATCGCATGGTCTAGTTCTGTTCCACTTAAATCAGTTTGTTGAGCGGCCACCGTCGCTGCGGCTTTTTCTAGTTTATCTCCTGGTCCATAAGAAGCCAATACCCAGAGCACAATAGAAATAGCCAAAATTACTTTACCAGCTTCAAACACAAAGGTCTTAACCTTCTCATAAATGGTATAAAAAACCTGAGACCATCTAGGCGGTTTATAAGTAGGCAGTTCCATCACGAAGAAACTTCGCTTTTCTGCTTTCAGAAGTTTTTTAATCACCCACCCAGCCAGTAATGCAGAGAAGAAGCCTAATAAATAGAGCCCCATAAGGGCTACTCCCTGGAGGCCAAAAATGCCAAATACTTTGGTGTTGGGAACCACTAAGGCTATTAAAATAGTATATATAGGTAGTCTGGCAGCACAACTCATTAATGGCGTCACCATAATGGTCACAAGCCGTTCTTTCCAGTTTCCAATGGTTCTGGCAGACATCACTGCGGGCACAGCACAAGCCATACTTGAGATTAGCGGTACTACAGATTTTCCACTGAGTCCAAATCGTCTAATTAATTTATCCATCAAAACCACTACCCTAGCCATATAGCCAGACTCTTCTAAAATAGTAATGAAGGCAAATAAGAAGGCTATTTGAGGTATAAATATCAAAACTCCTCCTATTCCTGCCACCAAGCCATCTGTGAGCAAAGAGGTGAGTTTACTCGCTGGTAATGTTGATTTTAGCCAGTCGTTTAGATGTGCTATGCCAGCATCTATCCAGTCCATCGGATATTCTGCCAGTGCAAAAACAGCATTGAATATGACATAGAGAATGGCGAAGAAAATGATATATCCCCATATTTTATGAAGGAATACCTTATCCATCCTATCTGACCTAGAGGCACCTTTGGTATCTGGTGATTTCACTACGTCCTTTAAAGACCTAGAAATATCTTCAAAGTGAGCTAAGGTTTCTGCTGATTGAAACGAGCTGGGTCTGAAATTATACTTAGCCGCAATGTCCTTCAGCTGTTTCTTCCTGGCGTCTGATAAAAAGCCTAATTTCTCAGTTTGGGCCAAGTATTGGCTCGCTAAATAATTATTTTTAAGGCCAAAGTTCTCTCTAACCTCCATTACTGCCTTATCAAAAACACTTTCAACCACCTCATTGACGTGAACGAGTTTCTCGTCTAAGGCACGCTCCATGACTATTTTTAGGCCGTTAATACCTATTCCTTCTCGGGCGTTTAGTTCCACCACCGGAACCGCTAAGTTTTTCTCTAGCTGTAAAGAATCTATCTGAAGACCCTCTTCTAAGGCGGCATCCAGCATATTAAGAGCCAGCACCGTGGGTATACCCATATTAGATACCTGCTCAAAAAGAAGCATATTTCTCTTCAGATTAGAGGCATCTACCACCACCACGGCTAGGTCTGGATAGTCTGGGTTTTCGGGATTTGCTAATACTTCTAAAACCACCTGCTCATCCATAGAGCTAGGATAAATACTATATGTACCGGGGAAGTCTATGATTTCTAGTTGCTGACCAGAAATTAGTTTGGCCACACCCACTTTTTTATCCACCGTAACGCCAGGAAAGTTTCCTACTTTCTGTCTGAGGCCGGTGAGCTGATTGAACAAGGAGGTTTTACCACTGTTTGGATTTCCAATCAGAGCTACTTTCATTTCAGGCCGCTTTAATGTTTTCTACTAAAACTGTGGCAGCTTCAGATTTTCGAAGTGAAACCTGATAATCACCGCCTATAGTCACACATACAGGGCAGCCAAGTGGAGCCTCTATGGTTACAGTAACTTGAGCCCCTGGAATAAAACCCATTTCCATCAACTTCAGAGATAAGTCTTCGTCTTCAAATCCTTTAACCAGAACAGACTGTCCTGGTAGGATATCGGATAATATTTGTTTGGGAACACTCAAAAGTAGTTATTTAGAATTAGTATAAATAAAACACAAAGCTAGTTCTTTTGGTTCTACTGATTTACTAATATTCTATTAAATTGAAGCGGTAGCAATCTTTTTATCAAGCAGAGCCAAGTACTCTTTTAAATTGGCAGCACTTTCTTCATTAGACCAACCCAATTCCTTTTGAAAAATCGCTGCTACTTTTGCCGCTACTGCCATACTTGCCCTCCAATCTAAAATCTCCATGCGAATTCTCCTAGCAAAAAAATCTCTTAACTTGGTGGCCATTCCATACTTCACAGCGAAGGCCGCCTCTGCCATTAGAAATGGAAACCCTTCTTGTATTTTATCTCCTAAATCAGCATCTCCATCAATAAGCATAAGCACTTCTGGAGCTAAGTCTCCATAATTTTCACATAGGTGATCTGCTGTTTCTTTACTAAACCTTTTTGAGGTTTTCTCTATAAACGCCTTACTATCAAAAGCCTTATTCTGAGCACCTACTAACATATGATTAGCGGTGATGCAACTATTATCATTTCTATTGAAGAGCATATCTGCATAATCCATGCAGTCTTTGGCCATTACTCTGTAAGTGGTCCATTTCCCCCCTAGAAGGCTTAACAAATTAGAGGCAGGCATATGCTCCACCTCATGATCTCTAAGTAGTGCCTTGGTCTCTGTTCTTCTACTATTCCTAGGAGCTAGCAATGGCCTTACACCAGCAAAACCAGAGACAATATCTTTTCTAGTTAGGTCTTTTTCCAAAAAAGGATTGACCGTTTCCAATAAGTAATCTACCTCCTCGCTTTCTAAAAGAGGCTCTTTGCTCATATCATTATAAGCGGTATCTGTAGTACCTATAGCCACTTTATTGCCCAGTGGTTTTACAAAAACTACACGCCCATCCTTTGTTTTCGGGATGAGCATGGCATCTTTCCCCGGAAGCAATTCTGAAGGAAAGACGACATGAACTCCTTTAGAAGGTCGCATCCTATCCTCTTCTTCCGGTTCTGCCATTAACCTTATGTTATCTGCAAAAGGGCCAGTGCAATTGATAAATAATTTTGCTTTAATTTCAAAAGACTCCTTTGTGATTTCATCTTTCACCTCGGCCTTTTCTATTTTGCCTTCTTTGTCCTTGATAAAGTTTTGAACTGAAACATAATTCGCTACTGCAGCTCCTTTCTTTTCGGCAGATTGCACCATTGCAAAGGTATATCCTGCGTCATTCAGCGTGCCGTCATAATAAAGCACCGAGCTGTGCATATTTTGGGCAAGCCCTGGCATTCTGGCGAATGTATCTTTTTTACTGAGCCATTGAGCACTCGGAAGGCCATCACCAATGGCAAAAAGACCATATATTTTAAGTCCGATGGTATAATAAAGGCCTTCTATCCATGAAAATACGGGCGTTATTAAAGCTATCGGCTTTGCCAAATGCGGTGCAATGGTCAGCAACGTATGTCGTTCATTTAAACCGTGGCGTACTTGTCTAAGTTGCTCCAAGTCTAGTTGCTTAAACGCTCTTTCTAGATAGCGAACACCTCCATGAATGAGTTTAGTGGATTTTGAGGAAGTCTCCGCACAGAAATCGCTCTTATCTATTAAGGCTACTTTATATCCTCTCAAAACAGCATCAATGGCCGTTCCCGCTCCACTTGCTCCTGCTCCTATGACACAAATGTCAAATTCTTCATTCCTTAAACGACTAAGGTGCTCTTGCCTATTCATTCTTCTTTATTAAAATCTTCTCAAAATTAGCTAAATTCTTACTCCAATGTAATGACATATGCGTAAGAATAGTTCTTTGCCAATAGCCTGTATTTCTCTAGCGGCTTAAGTCCCCAGCTATTATCTCCTCCTAGACCACGTTGCTTGAGGTCTATATGCAAAACCGTTATGTCCCTTTCTGTCACGTCATTGGCGTGTCTTTGCATTTTAGTCAACCCAGAATCAAAATCCTCCGACATAAAATGTAAGGCACTAAAACTTATAGGCTGAAGACCTTGCACCTTGAGTGTATGCCCCGCTGCATCAGAAAGGCTTACCCATCTTGTGTCTGTTCGGTATCCGTTTTCTTGTGGGCGGATATATGTATTCTCGAATTGATTTTTCACTAAGTCCGTGTATTGACCTAAAAAGGCCGCCGTCTTTCTATCTTGATAATTTTCAAAAGGACCTCTTCCGTAATAGTTAAGCTCATTAAAAGCCTTTGGCAATACCATTCGCATCCCCATTCTAGGAAGTTCAGAAACATTTTCGTCTTTAATCTGAAGCTCTGACTGTACCTTTAGTCTACCTCCTTCTAAAATGGTGTAGGTGATCTGATAGCTGGCATCCACATCATCTAAACTATAAGAGACTTTAAGCCCGGCAGCAGAAGCCGTAATGTTACTCACTTTTTTGCTTGAATGAGCGGTACGCCAAACGGATGCTGTTTGCTGAAAAGCATGTCCAAAATCATTATCATTAGGTGCTCTCCAGAAATAAGGCTCAGGCATTTGACTTAAGTAAGCCACTCCGTTTTTAGTAAAGCTTGTTACTTTTCCAGTGTTTTTATTCAAAATCAACTTCACACCCTCTTTGGCATACACCAGTTCAGCATCAAGTTTGGACACATTAGTGGATGATTTATAATCACCAACAATTAATGCCTCTTTGATAAACTCCTCCCTGGCTAATTCATGACCGACTGGAATCATAAGATCCGCACTTGCCTGATAGGCGAATACCTGGACCACATACTCCATTCCTTTATTTAGTTTTGGCAAAGTTAATTGGGCCGATCCCTCATTATTCTCAAAGATCCCTTTTTGAACAATCTCACCATTTCCTAATATTTGGTATCCAAAACTATAATCAGTGAATTGAGTTTGCTCGCTAATCTTAAATGTACCCATCTCCCAATTAAAATTGGTAAAATGTACATTTTGATACACTTTTTTGACTTCATAAATCCCAGGATGAACCTCTCTATCCGAAGAAACTAGACCATTGGCACAGAAATTTTCATCGTTCCATTTGTTTTGACCTCCTAAATCTCCACCGTAGGCAAAATACTTTCCTTTATAAGGATCGTGTGCTTCCAAGCCTTGGTCTACCCAATCCCAGATACAGCCGCCTTGCATATTTTTACTGGCGTAAATGATATCCCAATACTCCTTAAAATTCCCGTTGCTATTTCCCATGGCGTGTGAATATTCACACATAATGTATGGCCGTTTAGAACCCGAATCTGCATATTTCTGCATGGCTGTTAAGGTTGGATACATGGGAGTAACAATATCCGTATTCGCCCCTTCACCTGCTTGCTCAGACTGTACTGGTCGCGTATTATCACGAGATTTCATGTAGTCATATATCGCTTGGAAGTTAGAACCATTGCCGCACTCATTCCCCATAGACCAAACTATGACAGAAGGATGGTTTTTATCTCTTTCCAAAACTCTTCTGGCTCTATCTAAGTGAGCGGCTTTCCATTCTGGCAAATAAGCAGGGTGCACCTTAGTATCCCAAGTTCCCTGAAGTTCTGCCCCCATGCCATGCGTTTCTATATTGGCTTCGTCTATCACAAAAAGACCGTACTGATTACATAATTTAAGCCAAAGTGGGTCATTAGGATAGTGTGAGCTTCTAACGGTATTGATATTAAACAACTTCATAAGCCTAATATCTTCCAGCATACTTTCTTTAGATATCACATGTCCAGTTTTAGGTTCATGCTCATGTCTATTTACTCCTTTTACAAAAATCCGTTGACCATTCACCAAAAGGCCTTTGTCTGTAATTTCTACTGTTCGGAATCCTACTTTTTGACTCACTACATCTACAACACCTCTTCTATCAGACAAAGACAGAACCAATGTATATAAATTAGGTGTTTCGGTATTCCATGGTTTTACATTTGGCAATTCTATATTACTAAAACTAGTACCATTTCCTTGTACTAATTGATTTCCCATTGCAACAACTTGACCTTCAACGTCTATCAAAGAGAAAGAGAGTTCAAGGGGTTTTGAGGTAGCTGCAGAGAGGTCAATTGCCACACTCAATTGACCTTCTTGGTAATCCTTAATCAAAAGAGCTTTTGCAAAGAAGTCCTTTATGTGAGCTTTTGGCCTAGCGTATAAAAGCACGTCTCTTTCTATTCCTGAAAGTCTCCAAAAGTCCTGATCTTCAATATATCTTCCATCATGCCAGCGGAGCACTTGAACAGCCAACGTATTTACGCCTTCCTCTAAATGCTCTGTAACATTAAATTCAGCAGCCGTTTTAGAGACCTTGCTAAAGCCTACTTCTTTGCCGTTGACCCATATATAGGCTGCACCAGAAATGGAACCGAAGCTTAAAATAATTTCTCTGTCGTCCCAGTTAGCGGGAACGGTAAACTCTTTAATATAGGAGCCTACCGGATTGTCCGTATGATCAATAAATGGTGGGTTCTTAGGAAATGGATAAATGACATTAGTATATATGGGAATACCGAAGCCTTCAATTTCCCAATTAGAAGGCACTTTAATGTCCGACCATTGCTCTGCGTTAAAGCCAGGTTTCATAAAAGTGGCAGATCGCTGCTCTGGTGTGTCCACATAGGAGAATTTCCATGTTCCGTTTAAGGATTTGTACCAAATGGACTTGGCCGCATCATCTGAAAGGGCGGCTTCCGGGCTATCAAAATGTACAAGTTCTGCATGCGGAGCTAGCTTGTTAATTTCCACCATTTGAGGATTTTCCCACTCTTGGAATGTAAACTTTTGGGCTATACCCAAAAAAGGACTCAGCAGCAGCAAGAATCCCAAAATCTGGTTATTCAATTTCATTGGTATGTTAAAGTTTAAGGTTTCTAAGTCTTTTTATATCAGCGAACAACCGTCCATAATCTTTACCGTATAAGATTCTGGCTTTGAGCCAAATCTAGTCGCGTATTCGCTTATGAAAGTCTCCGTAATTTTATCAATATTTTCCTTCTGAATAAGATTTATGGTGCAGCCACCAAAACCTCCTCCCATCATTCTAGCTCCTAGTATTCGTGTATCTCTTCTCGCTAAATCCACCAAGAAGTCCAGCTCATCACAGCTTACTTCATAAAGATTTTGAAGGCCATCATGCGTTTGGTACATAAGCTTCCCGAATGAGCCCATATCATTATTTTGAAGAGCCATAGTAGCTTTTTCCATCCTTTCCGACTCCGCTATGACATAGTCACAGCGATTGTACACTTTTTGATTAAATTCCAATTTATGGCTTTCTAGCATATTCCTTTTCACATCTCTAAAGCTGGTGACTTCTGGATAATGCTTTTTAATAATATTTAACCCCGCCTCGCATTCTTCTCTTCGCTTATTATACTCAGATTCTGCCAAATTATGACTCACTCCAGTATTGAATAGCACAATACTCAGATTGTCGGAATTAAAAGGAAGGTAAGTGTGCGTCAAGTTTTTACAATCTAAACGAATAACTTGATTCTTTTTCCCCATAATAGAGGCATACATATCCATAATACCGCATCTTACTCCGGCGAAATTATGCTCTGCCTTTTGGGCCATTAAAGCCAACTCAAGCCTAGAAAACCCTAAGCTGTACATTTCATTGATGGCGAAGCCTATACCGCTCTCAATAGCCGCAGAAGAAGATAAGCCAGCACCCAGAGGCACATCGCCGCCAAATGCCAAATTGAACCCATATTGAATATCTTTCCCAGAGTCTTGAATCTCTTTTACTACGCCAATCAGGAAGTTCGCCCAACCTTTCTCTGTCTTTTGTAAGGACTCAAGGCTTATCGTCAAAGTGTCATCCAAGTCCACCGATTTGAGATGTATTTCAGTATCCTTTCTGGGAGAAAGGCAGAAAATGATGGCTTTATCTATTGCCGCAGGCAAAACAAACCCATCATTATAATCTGTATGCTCACCAATTAAGTTTATTCTTCCTGGTGCTCTAACCTTTAGTTTTGGAGTGACACCGAATGTATTTTTAAAATCTCCTGAGACCCTTTCCAAGCTCATATACTTAATTAAAGTCTTAATTGTGTATTGATTATTTTTTCGACTTAGATCCCAAAATACTAGATGATTCAAAAATAAAAAACTATGCCAACAAGGTCGGCATAGTTTTATTTTATCTACCTAAATTTTAACCTTATTTCTTAGATGAAAAATCTACAAATTCTAAACCTTTTGAGAAAGGAACTCATAAATTTTATTTCATAACAGTCATAAAGTTGGCCTGTACAAATCTAGGAAGCCTTGCCACCATATTTATCAATATTTAGTCAGGTCAGGATAAAATAGTACAAAAACCGTTCTTGTAGCCTAAATTATATCCTTTTAATAGCTGTGCAAACAGTTGCACTAACAATAGAATTATTATTAATTTGCTAACAATAAACGAATCTTTGATTTTTCAGATGCAACGCAACAATGTCACGATTAAGACTATTGCCAAAGAACTTGGTATCTCGGCAAGTACGGTGTCGCGGGCCCTTCACGACCACCCTAGAATTGGTCAAATAACTAAAGAAAGAGTTAGAGAGTTGGCCAAAAAACTACATTATGTACGAAATCCAGCGGCCATGCTTCTTAAAAAGAATAGGACCATGAATATTGGTGTTTTATTACCTTTCCTTAAAGAAGAGTTCTTTTCTATGCTAATTTCGGCCATTGAAGATGTGGTAATCCCTAAAGACTACCATGTTATGATAAGTCAGTCAAGAGATAGCTTTGACCGCGAAAAGAAAATGGTGGAAGCTTTTATTTCTACTCGTATAGACGGTCTAATTGTCTCTGTTTCTGCCGAGACTAATCACTATGGTCACTTTAAATTGTTGGAAGAATACGGAATTCCAGTTGTTTTTTTTGACAGAGTTCCAAGAAATTTCGAGGCCAATAAAGTAAGAAGCAGTGTAATGTCCGGAGCAGTAGAGGCTATTCAGTTCTTAGTAAACAAAGGAGTCAAAAGAATTGCCCTTATCAATGGTCCAGGAAACCTACAAGTATCTGACGAACGTCTGAACGGCTACTTAGAAAGCATCTCGAGGTTTGGACTAGAAACAAGCCCTCGGTATATAAAAACCACCAATTTCACTCGTGAAGAAACCGAGAAAAAAATGAAAGAACTACTGAGTCTGGAAGTCCCGCCAGAAGCTGTATTAACCTTTAACGATTATGTGGCCCTTCATGCCATGTCTGCTTGTAGGACGCAAGGAATCACCCCAAATAAAGATATTCTGTTTGTCAGCTTTGCAAACCTACCCATTACAAGCCTTTTGGAAAATCCCCCAATAGCCTCAGTGGAACAATTTGCCTATGAAATGGGTGAAAAGGCAGCAGAATTACTTCTTAAATGTATAGACAATGAGGCAGACCTGCCTTATGAAGAAATAGTGCTGAATACTGAGTTAAGAATCCACTAACTCAAAAGTGGTTTCCGTTTATTAAGAAAGTACGCTCCGAAAATTAAGACAATTAAACTTACGAGGTAAAAAGATAGAGGCAGGTTATCTTTTTCTATCACAGGTTCTGTAATAGTCAATGTTTTATTTATTTCCTGTGCCAACAACTCCTGCACTGCTCCTCCTGTCCAGTAAACTCGTATTGTATCAATCAATTGATTATCTCCCAAACCAAAATGTGAAATGACTGAATTTTGAGATAGATGGCTAGACGCCCCTCCGTCTACTTCACGAATCATTTTCAGATTTCCGGCGATGAGCTCAATTCTAGAACCAATACCTGAAGACTCTGCTTGTGTTCCTTTTAGTATAATTTTAGACCAATTCCCTTTCTTAGAATCATTCCTGTAAAGTCTTGTTTTAGAGGGTACGGGATAGTCTAAAACAGGTACCTGAGCCACCACAAGTAAGTCCAAATCTCCATCATTCTCAATATCAAAAACCACAGAACCACGAGCTAATTCATAACCATTCAGTCCATATTGTGTGGCCATATTCTCGAATTTTCCATCCTTATTCTCAAAGTAAAAATCTGCCATCGGCTGACAGTTAGGATTCAAATCTCCATTGGCTACAAACAAATCTACGTCTCCATCGTGGTCAAAGTCAGCAAAATTGGCTCCCCATGAAATTGCAAAAAAATGCATCCCTAGGGGTTTCGTTAAGTTTTCAAAGCCCTTGCCCCCACCCCTATTCGCCATAAAATGGTTGAAACGTATGTTAGTCATGTAGTAATCCATAAAACCATCATTATTATAATCTCCTACGGCGGTTCCCATAGAGTTTATTTTCAGGTCCATGTTTAACTCTTTCGCCACATCTACAAATCTCTTTCTCGGATACTCATTTTTTAGCAACAAATCTGGGGTTCGTTTGTACCCAAAGTCATGATTCACAAAAAGGTCTTGGTCCCCGTCATTGTCAAAATCAGTAAAAATACCTCCAAAGCCGAAACCTCTGTGGTCTAAGTCGTAATCATGATACACGTCTTTAAAGTATTTACCATCCTCGTTAAGGAGTAAATTACCTTCAGCTATTTGATTTGCCCCAACAATGGTCGCATCGGAGATGGTACTTAATTCACCTTCAAATTGATTAAAATAATTCCCGATATATATGTCAGGAAAACCGTCCGCATTAAAATCTCCAAAACTAGCTGCGGTGCTGAACGTGCTTCTTTCTTTAAAGCCGTATGCGGCACTCACATCTTTAAAAGTACCATCGCCATTGTTCAAAAACAGCATGTTGCTGGCTCTTGGAATCACTTTCCTTTCTGCTTTGGTGGTAATTGTGGTTATGAGTAAATCTCTAAAGCCATCTCTGTTAACATCTGCCGATGCAGCTCCCTGAGTAACAAACTCACGCGTCGCTTCTAATCCCGACCCTACATAGACATCTGTAAAAGTGCCATCTCCATTGTTTTTATAAAGGACATCATCGTTCATTCCAGAAGTAATAAAAACATCTTCAAAACCATCATTATCAAAGTCCAAAACACAGGCACCGCCGCCAAACATACCTTCAAAAACTCTAAACTCGTGATCTATACCAGCCTCAACACTTATATCTACAAAAGCCTTCTGTGACAATCCGAGAAAAGGGACGGATAGCATAAAAATCATGGTCAACAACTTATAGAAAAATCTATTCACTCCTTTTCCATTTTAGATTGTTTACATTTTCAGCAATTCTTTTGCCCTCGGTTAAGCCCACCTTGTTGTCCTGTGGCGTATGAATACCCCCGTAAAACCTGGAATCTGCCGTTTCTAGGGCTACATCCCAAAAAGAATTAAAACTTCTGGGCTTAAAATCTGTGTTCCTCAACTCATCTCTTTTTCTACCTATATGTGAGCTATCTATAAAACTGATTGGTCCAGTAAAAGAATATCCTAAAGAAGTGGCCGCTGCAGCTGCTTGGATGGCATGCCCAGATGGGAAAGAAGGAAAAGGAGGATCAGGCCAAAAAGACTCCCACTCTGCGTCAATGAATTTTGGTATGAAAGTATTTGGTCGCTCAGAAAAGAAATGATATTTCCATTTCCAGCAGTTTATGAATGCATCTGCCACCGACAACCCCACCTTAGCGTAGGCCGCAGAGGCTTCTATAATATTTGGTTTTCGTTCTTCTACAGCCAACGTAGTCAAATAAAAAGAATGCCCTGGAGGCGTGAAAGTGTCATCTGGGTCATCTCCCCACCAAAGAGCTGCTTCCTTTTCTGCCTGAGTAAGACTTTGTTCTTTCTCGTAAACCGCTAAGAACTCCTTGTAGTAATCTGAGCCTTTTCCAGAGTCAAATGCTATAATTTCTGGCGTTTCTAATGCCGCATTTTCGATTAGGAAAGTTCTATTTTCTCCCCAATATGGATGTAGTGGATGGTGACTAAATGACTGAGCAAAAAGAGGTGGCTTCCAGGAGCCAGGAAACTCCTCATGTTTTATTTCCTTATCAAAATTATGGAGATAACCTCTATGCCCGCCATCTGTCGTAGACCAGTCATAAATAGCCTTAGCTACAGACTTTCCATACATCTTAGAACGCTCATTCAAGCCTGCCTCTAAGTTTAATACCCTTTCAATCCTTCTTTCTAGAGAATCAATTTTAAGCTTATTCTCATCCGACGTCTGCATATAAATTCCCTTAAGAATCTCAGCCTGAGCCGCACTGAATGCGATTTGCCAATCATATATTTCGCCATCTTCTGGAAGTGGCAGGGGTTCTAGGCCATTCAACTGACCCGCTAAACTTTGGGAATCAGGAAACCCATGCACGACAGACTCATACATCGTGAGCCCAATGTAACCAATGGCTCTAGAAGCATAAGTGGGTGAATTTGCCGGTGTGTTTTTTGACAAATAAAGCGTCATATCTGCCCATTCATTAACCAGTGTCCAATCTTCTACCTTACCCTTTTCTTGGTTACAGCCATAAAAAAAAGAGGCTAATAAGGTTAGTACAATAAAAAATTTAAAATTCATTTAGACCCTTAACGATTTAATTTATAGGTGCTTATTTTTTCACCATTAATACCCAATAACAGATGTTGATTTATCCATAGAGAACTTCTTACATCTCCCTTAACACTTAAGCCTGAAACAGCCTGTCTTAGATATTCAAACCCTCCTTTGCCGTCTCCTTTTAGCATAATGCCATAATTAGCATCCACTTTGCCTAGTCTAAGTTTTGAATGGCTATTGTTACCAAAAAGCATGACATCTTGCTTACCGTCATTATCCACATCCAAAACCTGAAAGGAGTAAATAGGAGCATATTGAACTTCCTGGGGAAGTTTCGCTTCCGAATATGAATCATCCTCTCGGCTCAATAAAATGGTGGTTTTCAATTGCTCTACTTTATAGTACGAGCTCGTTTCCAACACAGATTCTGGAAATAGTTGCTCTAGACCTACTTCGGAATAACTAGCAAAAGAAGTAAAGCTAGAACGAAACTGTGGCAACTGTGAAAGCAACTCATCTCTGGTTATATACGGATATCTCTTACCTTGAATAAAGTAGCAGAAGATGGGGTCCATAGTACCATTGCCATCAAAATCCTTAGCATATAACTCTAAAGGCTCTTTTATTGAAGCAGCAAACTGGTTATTTAGCCCTTGGTTTCCTAAAAGTAAATCTGGCTTTCCATCTGAGTTTAAGTCCGCTATTTCTATAGTGTTCCACCATCCCAAATACTCATTCGCTACAAATGTGCTACTGACATTTTTTAACTGACCTTCATTATTCTGAAAAACTTTAAGACCCATCCATTCTCCTACTAAGATTAATTCTGCTTTTCCATCTCCGTCCAAATCTGCACTTTGAGCATCTTTTACAAGTTTCAAATCCTTTAAGCCAGAAACCTCCTTTTTTTTAAGACCTCCTTTGCCGTCATTCATTAGAAAGTAGCTTGCGTATGTCTTTGGATAACTACCTGGTATTACCCCTCCTCCTACGAAAATGTCTAGTTTCCCGTCATTATTCAAATCATATAAGCTTAGGCAACTGGTACTCGAAGATTCGAAACTGCCTGATGCCTTTTTAAAAGAGCCATCTCCTTGATTCATATACAGCCTATCTGTTAATGACGTGTCATGTGGCTTAAACTGATGATAGCCACCGCTTCCTACAAAAAGGTCAAGGAAGCCATCGCTATTTACATCCATAAAAACCGCATCTGTATCTTCTGACTCCTTATCTATCATGAAACCTGAACCATTTTGAAGAACAAAAGCCCCAGAGCTATCTTGTAAATATATGGAGGCCTCTTGACCCGATCCTCCGCCTATAAATACATCTTGAAAACCATCATTATTAATATCGCCTTTTATCATACAGGGGCCTTCAAATGATTGCTCATTTATGAGAAGGCTTTGCCTGTCAAAATCTCTGTAGACCATCTTAGCATGCTTAAAGTTCAACAGTGTGGGCACCTCCACTAACATGGCTTTAAGCTCTTTTTCTTGTAAATTTAGTTTTTTTGCATCAGCAAAATCAATCTTTAAAGTTTGATTACCGGCCACGTCTATAAGCAATTGCACTTCCCCTGTTGGCCATTCAATCCTCAATTCATCTATTTTGTTGGCTTTCCCTAATCCTAAATTAATTACGGGAGAAATTGAAGACAAATAACCCCTGCCTAGATGCTGCTCTACTAAATAATTTTGAGCCCCTACTTTTGCCTTTATTTTTGTCCCTATCCCTAGCGAGTTGCCTTTTTGGCCATTTAATTTAATCTTGAGAAAGTTGTTATTAGCATCATTCCTAAAGACAAAGGCCGTTTTATTGATATTGTTGATTATTATATCTAAGTCGCCATCATTATCTAAGTCTGCATAGGCAGCACCGTTACTATTAGAGTTTTCACCTAAGCCCCAGTCCAAAGTCTTATTCTCAAAAGATTCTCCTTTTTGATTTTTAAAAACATAGTTCCCAACATTGGAAGAAGGAATATGTGATATAATATCTAAAACATCTTCACGTCTTAATCGGCCCTTTTCTTTGACGTAGTCTTCTTGAAATTTTATAAAATCTTGATTCGTATAGTCCCTGAAATAACCATTACTCACGAAAAGGTCTTTCCAGCCATCATTATCATAATCTGCTAAAAGAGCAGACCAACTCCAATCTGTATTCGAAACACCTTTTAGCTGACCCACTTCTGAAAAAGTACCGTTTCCATTGTTGACTTGAAGCATATTACGCATATACTGATAGTAAAACCCGCTTCTTACATGAAGGTCAAACTTATTGTAATTGTCAGGAGACAAAAGCAGCTTCTGTCGCCTATTGTCTTCCGGGAGCATGTCTAGCGTAATGATATCTGGATAGGAGTCGTTGTTAATATCGGCCACATCATTTCCCATTGAAGACTGACTTGTATGCCTAATACTATTTTCCAGTTCATTTTTAAAAATCCCACCACCTTGATTCAGATAATAGTAATCGGGAACCGCGTAATCGTTTGACACGTAAAAATCTGGCAGACCATCCTGATTAAAATCAGAAATACCAAGACCTAATCCGTAGCTTAAAGCAGAGCCATTGATACCTGCTTCAGTGGTTTCATCTGTAAAGAATCCATCATTTTGTCTATAAAATCTTAAACCCCTTTCTACGTCATCTGTCTTTAGGAATTGTGCTGTACTGGCCTCATTAAGAATAGGCAGGTTTTTAGGATTATGATTTAGTAATAGCATGTCTAAATCACCATCTAAATCTGCATCGAAGAAGTAAGATTGATTACTAAAACCAGGGCTATCAATACCATATTTGGCTGCTTCCTCTTTAAATGAAGGGATACCGGTATCATTATTACCCTGATTCACAAAGAGTTGATTAACTCTTTTACGGAGAGGCAATGAACCAGAATAGCATAAGTAAATATCTAGTTTACCGTCTGAGTTTATATCTACAACACTTACACCCGTTTTCCAGGGTCCTGGCCTGCCCCCTGCATTAGAAATATTGGTAATATCTTGAAAATTAAAGTCGCCGTTATTGAGGTAAAGTTTATTTTCTGAGAGATTGGCCGTGAAGTAAATATCTTCTCTGCCGTCTCCATTAAAATCTGCGGCGGCCACACCTCCGCCATTATAGAAATATTCATACATCAGGATATTGGTATTCAATCCTTCCGTAAGTTCATTCTGAAAAGTAATGTTAGTCTTGCTAGGATAAAGCAGTGTAAACAGCGGGCCTTCCGCATCATCAAGCACTTCTTCAGAACTATTTTCGCAGGAAGTACTCCATAGAAAAAGTAAAGAAGCAAGTGTAAATAAAATCGACTTTTGAGGCATGTTCATATTGCTATAAAAGTAAAAAATCTATCCCATTTTCAGGGATAGATTTTTCGTAAATCGCAAATAAATATAGTTTAATGTCCTGGGTTCTGAACCAGTAAATTATTCTTGTTTATTTCGTTTCTAGTCAATACTCTATAATACATCTTATCATTCCATACTCTGGACTCATTAGATGTTTCATCTACAACTTGGTAGGTATAATCATATACTGTTTTGTCGTACCTATATGGTGCATGAGCAGACTTACCAGCCTTAACTTTAGCACTAATACTTATAGCCTTAATTCCTCTACCAACAGTAGTCGGAGCTATCATTAGACGTCTTGCATCATGGTATCTATGCTCTTCATAAACCAATTCTATACGACGCTCATTGATGATTCTATTCCATAGATCCGTACCTGCATCTGTGATGGCTGGCATACCTGCTCTAAATCTTATTTTGTTAAGAGTTTCACGAGCGGCAGCTTCATCACCTGTTTTAAAGGCCGCCTCAGCATAAGATAAAGCCATTTCTGTATAACGAATAAATGGCCAAGGTATCACCTGAGCATTTGATTGGTTATCAACAATTCCAGGATCTGAGTCAATAAACTTGCCCGCATAATAATGCGTTCTGGTACCGTTCCAGTCTTCAACCTGAGACCTTCTAGTATCTATACCATTTACTACACCACCTTTACCGTCATCATAGAAACCGGTTTGAATCTGATTTGCTGGGTCCAATGGGGCAACATCTGCTGGTCTTGGCTTCCAATTAGCACCGTCATATAAAACGGTAGCATAGAATCTAGGATCACGATCTTCATAAGGAGCTCCTGCTTGAGCCGCATTAGACCAATCGAACTTAGTACCGTCCATCATTTCATAGTCATCTACTAACTGCTGGATAGGTGTATTACCTGCCCAGTTGTGATAACCGTTCGGGCCATTATTGATACCATAGTGAATTCCACCTAAAGGCCAGTTATCCTCCACGGTATACAATGCTGTATGGGTACGTTGGAATATCAACTCATCCGCAGCCGCTGCATCTCCAATAGCCGAACGACCACCCATAGCAATAGACTTATAGTTGGAACGACCTTCCGCCGCAGAAACTGGTGCAGAAAGGTTCATCTTATAACCAGATGTAGCATCCAATACAGCTTTAGCTGCATTTTTGGCTGCCATATATCTAGACATCTGATCACCAGAAGTATAGGCTATAAGCTCAATATTACTGTAACCCGCTAACTCAGATGACTTTGTTTTAGCAATATTGGCATCATGCAAATCACTAGCTGCATAAAGCAATACTCTTGCTTTAAGAGCCATTGCCGCTACTTTAGATGCTCTACCATCAATCATATTCTTTCCATCTAAAAGAGTGGCTGCCTGGTCTAAATCAGAAACTATGAAATTCACTGTCTCCTCAAAAGTTCCTCTTGCAACGTTATAATCCTCATCCAAGCCATAAGCTTTATCGATTATTGGAACCCCACCGTAAAATCGCATCAATTGATGATAATAATAGGCTCTCAAAAAGTGAGCTTCTCCCATCAACTGACTTCTTAAACCATCGTCTGCGAAAGTAGAAACCGGAAGATTTTCCAGAGCTGTATTTGCTTGACGAATTGCCAAATACATATTACCCCACTCATACGTAGCACTTTGCCATGCCACGTTAGCTGGACTCTCAGAGCCCTCAGTGAAAGTATTGATATTTCTACCTGAGTGTGTAAACATGGCCTCATCTGTATAGGCCGCTAAGGACTGCTCCTCAAATCCTCCATATCCTAAAAAGGAATACACATTGTAAATGAAGGCCTCAGAAAGAGGTCCGTCACTCCATGTGGCATCGCTAGAAATTTTGTCTAATGGCCTTGTGTTTAGAAAGTCCGTATCGCAGGAAAAACTCAATGCGAAAAGGGCTACTAAAAGGCCAACTTTTGTTTTTATATTCTTCATATCTTAATTAATATAAATTTTAGAATGATAAGCTTATGCCCATATTAACAATCCTACTTTGTGGATAATATTGACCACTTCCAGAATTAAATTCTGGGTCAAACACATCTTGAGCAGCGATAGTCGCCAAGTTTAAACCGTTTAAGTAAACTCTCAAGTTAGAAATTCCTGCCTTATCTAATAATGCATTAGGGAGGTTATAACCTAACTCCACGTTCTTCAAACGGATATAATCCTTATTAAACATGTAATAGGTATTGTTACCGTAGTTTCCACCACTATAGTATGTATCTCCTCTACTTGCTAAACGAGGGTCTACACTACTTGGATTATCAATAGACCAACGATTGTTGTAATCGTATTGCAAGAAGTTCCCGATATCACCCGACTCTGTTTGTACTCTAATTTGAGCACCGGTGGCACCTTGAAGAAGAATAGCTAAATCAAAATTCTTCCAAGTCAAATCAAACGTAGCACCGAAGTTAAATGTAGGTGTTCCATTCTTCATATCACGAACTGCATCATCTCCGTCAATTTTACCATCACCATTGAAGTCAATAAACTTCATGTCACCTGGTAACAATTGGCCAGTAACAGCACTATAATCTAATTGATTCGCATCAATCTCAGCAGCATTCAAGAATGCTCCGTCTGATTGATAAAGTAATGGAGCTCCTATAGGGCTTCCTTCTTGACGCTGATAATCTGGGGCACCAGGTACTTCATCCATGAAAATGATTTTGTTCCGTGCGAAACCTCCGTTAACACCAGCTCTAAATCTAAGGTCATTGCTAGCATTACCATTATAACCAAGCGAAAATTCAAATCCTTTATTCTCCACTTTACCTGCATTTACAGGAGGAAGTAATGAACTAATACCTGAAGATGAAGGTGTAGAACCTGTTTTCTGAATCAAGATTTGGTCTCTCTTATTAAGGAAATACTCCAAAGTCAAATCAATCTTATTATTCAATAAACCTGCGTCTAAACCAATATTAAGGTTATTTGCTCTTTCCCAGGTAAACATTGGGTTAGCTAAAACAGTCTCTCTAAGTGTATTTACAACAGCACTATTTATTGGATACTCTCCAAATCCATAAGAAGATAAGAAAGCATACTCTTGAAGTGACCCATTATAGAATACCTGGTCATTACCCATTTGGCCAAAAGATCCTCTTAATTTCAAGAAATCAACGGCATTTACATTAAAGAAGTCTTCTTGAGAAATATTATAACCAAGTAAAATACCTGGGAAGAAACCAAATCTACCAGACTCAGGGAATATGTATGAACCATCATATCTACCAATGAATTCTGCTAGATACTTCTCCTTGTAGTTATACTGCAATCTACCATAATAACCTAAACGAGCTCTTTCATAAGCACTACCACCAGTCTCCTGACCAGCTGTTCCTCCAGCAAAAATTTGATCAACTGCTCCAGAAATGTAATTCCTTCTGTAAGCAGAAAAATTCTCTCCTTCAAAAGTTTCTCTTGTCACACCTGCTAAGGCTCCAAAATTATGCACCGAAGCAAATGTCTTATCATAAGACAACATCGCTGAGGCATTGGTATTCAATGTAGACTCATAGCGTTGTCTTAAACGTGGGTCTGTAAAGTTAGAACGTATGGCTCCATCCAATACAGGAAGACCGTCAGATCCAATAGTAGTACCATCCCAACTATAAAGCATCCATGGTGTTTGGAACGTTTTAGTGGTAAGGTTTTTCTTATCAACAGCTCCTGAAAGTGTTAGTTTCAGTCCTTCAATCCAAGGATTCGTAATATTGATAGAACCCTGGGCTTGCGTATAGTCTGTAGGCTCATCTCTATAACCTGTAGCATTTGTGGCTATGGCATATGGGTTTTCACCATTCTCAATGTCTGGCCCCGGCATTCCATTAGGCCAAACAGCTGGCTCATTTGGTCTACCTCTCATTAGCATTCTAAAGATAGCACCCGTCCCAACCGTATTACTTCTACGCTGCTCTCTACGAACCATGATACCCAAGCTAGTACTTACGTACTTATTGATTTTTGCATCTAGGTTAGTTCTGAAATTATACTGATTGTACTTAGTCGCCGAGTTATTATAAATAGCGTCTTGAGAAACCGTTCCCAAAGAAGCCATATACCTAACAGCTTCAGAACCTCCAGTAATTTGAAGATTATGACGGTTTTGCGGTGCCCAGTCTCTAAATGTATCATCGTACCAGTCTGTCTCAGGGAAGAACCATGGATCAGAGTTTCCTTGCTCATACCTCTGAACTAAATCAGAAGGATAAGAAGAGTTTATTGTTGCAATTCCAGAAGTAGGAGAATCGTATACACCAGAAGATTTAATAGCTGATGAAGCAGCTCCCCACTCATCTACAGGTACAGACTTATAAATAGGTAATTCGTTCATGATGCTCATGTACTCAAAAGAGTTAGCCATCTGAGGAATAGTACCTGGCTGACTGAAACCTTGGTTAAAGTCATAAGAAACAGTTGGTTTACCCGTCTTACCTCTCTTGGTTGTTACCAAGATGGCTCCGTTGGCAGCTCTGGCTCCATAAATAGCAGCAGACGCATCTTTCAATACAGAGATAGACTCTATATCTCTAGGATTTAATCTTCCTAAACCACCATCTCTGTCAGGAATACCATCAATTACTATTAAGGGCGAAGAATTCCCCAAAGTGTTAGTTCCTCTAATAGAGATATTGGCACCATCTGCACCAGGCTCTCCACTAGTTTGCACCACCACTAAACCTGGAAGTCTACCCGCTAATGAGTTAGAAAGATCAACTGCCGGAGATTTAATAATAGACTCTCCTTTGATTTGAGAAACAGCACCAGTAACAGTTACTTTCTTTTGAGTTCCGTAACCCACCACCACAATTTCGTCTAATGTGCCTTGATCAGGAGCCAACGAAATGTTTATGATTGACTGTGAGCCAACCTTAATTTCTTGAGCTTCATAACCCACAAAAGAAAAAACGAGGATTGAATTTCCATTTTCCACATTAAGTGAAAACTTGCCGTCTACATCGGTAATAGCACCTGTAGTCGTACCTTTTTGTGTTACATTCACCCCCGGCATACCTACGCCAGTTTCGTCCGTAACAGTTCCAGATACTTTTTGTGCAGCTTCAACTTGAAGCACAAACAGCGTTAGGCAAAGAGAAGTTAACAAAGTCTTGAGAAAAAATCGGTTACAAGATTTCGTAAACATTCCTCTACCTACTTTAAATAAAGTAGTTCTTTTTGTCATACAACAAATGTTTAGAGTTTATAAATTAGTTTATAGCAGACCGCATAGGTAGTAGTATTAGGTTGCTCAAATATAGAATTAAATCAATAATAAACATGACCCAAAAAATAAAAAAAATGACGAAATAGATATTTTATAAGACTTGTGAAGATTAAATTACTTAAAAGTGAGCTATTATTGCAAACAATAAAACCATCAAAATCTCCTTAAATCAGGATGCCGCTACTCATACACGTACATTCTTTAGCCCTATATTTTATTCAAAAAAAACTCAATACCCTTATGAAAACTTTACTACTGATTTTATTTAGCTCCTATATACTTATCTCTTGTCAAGAGCCACAAAATGAGGCAGAGTGGCAATCTCTTTTTAACGGAAAGGACTTAACGGGCTGGGACATTAAAATCTCTGGCCATGAGCTAAACTCTAACTATAAGAACACTTTCATTGTAGAAGACGGTATTATCAAAGTCAATTATGCAGAGTATGATACCTTTACGCATGAATTCGGCCATCTTTATTACAAGAAGCCCTTTTCTAAATATCGTCTTAGAATGGATTATAGGATATTTGGAAAACTCACTTCTGGCAGCCCTTATTACGCCGAGGCCAATAGTGGCGTCATGCTTCATGCCCAGTCAGCCGAAAGCCAAGAGTTAAACCAAAACTTTCCGGCCTCCATTGAAATGCAATTTTTGTCTAGAATAGACAGTCTGCCTAGAGCGACAGGTAATTTAGCCTCACCAGGTACGCATGTAGAAAGAGGCGACTCCTTATATACTAACCATATGATGTACGCCAACGGAAAGACTTTTGAAGATGGTTGGGTACATATTGAGGCCATTGTGCTGGGAGACTCCGTGGTTCATCATGTGGTGGAAGGAGATACCGTTTTAACTTACTTTAAACCCCAGATAGGTGGCTGGGAAAATGACAGTACAGACCTGTGGGTCAAAGATAAAACATGGGTAAATAAAATGGCGGGGACACCTCTCAAGCGAGGCTACATTGCCCTTCAGGCGGAGGGACATCCTGTTTGGTTTAAAAACATTGAAATCATGGATTTATCTGACGACAAATAGTAAAAGGGATATGGTTGAGAATATTTTCTAAACTACCTTTGCTCATACAGAATAGATGAAAGATATCTTAGCACTTTTAGGTAAAGAATTGACATTAGAATGGCGTAACAAATATGCCTTTAATGGCATGATACTCTATCTAGTATCTACGGTTTTTATCTGCTACTTGAGTTTCAGGATTAAGTCCAACGCTCTAAGCCCGCCAGTATGGAATACGCTCTTTTGGATAATTATTCTTTTCACTGCTATTAATGCCATTTCTAAAAGCTTTTCCCAAGAGAGCAACCATAGACAAGGTTATTACTATTCGTTAGTGAGTCCTGAGGCCGTCATTCTATCAAAGCTGCTATACAATTTTATTTTGATGCTGCTTTTAGCTTTCATTGGCTTTGGAATTTACATCTTATTTTTACTTAATCCAGTTCAGAACATACCCTTATATTTACTTTCGCTAGTCTTAGGTGCTCTAGGGTTTTCTGGGGTTTTGACGCTCGTGGCTGGTATAGCCTCTAAAGCCGAAAATACGGGCTCATTGATGGCCCTCTTAAGTTTTCCAATAATTATCCCAATGCTTTTGATGCTTATGCGTTTGTCTAAAAATGCAATGGATGGCTTAGCTTTTTCGGTAAGTAAAGATGAGATAATGACACTTGTAGGAATTGATATAATTGTGATAGCTCTAAGTTTTATTTTGTTTCCATACTTATGGAAAAGTTAACTGTTTTAAGAATTTATTTATGACTTTAAAAAATACTTGGTGGAAAGCTTTAGGAGCCCTATTACTCATATATGTCTCCATAGCGGGTCTCGTAGGAGAGGTACCTAGACTACCTATCCTCAATGAAACCATTAGAAATACCTATTTCCATGTGCCCTTATGGTTTGCCATGATGACTCTCATGACAGTTTCCATGGTCAAGTCCTTTCAGTACCTTAGAAAAGGGGATATAAATTTAGACCACTCCGCTTTTTCTCATGCCCACGTCGCCTTGCTTTTCGGAATACTTGGATTTGTATCTGGAGCCATATGGGGTAATTATACATGGGGTTCGCCTCTTCCCATTGATCCTAAATTGATAGCCGTAGAAGTAGGCATGCTGTTATATGCAGCATATTTTATATTAAGAGGGTCTTTTGAAGATGAGCAAAAGAAAGCAAGATTATCTGCCATTTATAATATTTTTGCTTTCGCAGCCTTTATGCCTTTAGTATGGATATTGCCTCGTGTCACAGAATCACTTCATCCGGGAAATGGAGGAAACCCTGCTTTTGGGAAGTATGACATGGATAATGATATGCGAATGGTTTTTTATCCTGCCATTATTGGTTGGATTTTAATTGGCCTTTGGATAAGCAATTTGAAATATAGAATTCAAAAATTAGACTACGATAAACAAAACGCATAGATGTTACTTACACTTTTATTGAGTATTCTGTTCCAAAACGATGTAGAAATGGCCGATAGCTTAAGGGCTGATGGCAAATTTTGGGTAGTTATTTTAGTGATAGCCGCGGTTACCATTGGAATTATGATTTACCTATTTATGTTAGATAGAAAAGTTAGAAAATTAGAACAAAAAAAATGAAGAAATCACATATCATAGCCCTAGGAGTCATTGCGATAGCCATTGTGATGATAATTTCGACAGTAGGAGATGCCAGCACATATTCCGACTTCAATAAAGCTCAAGAACTTGCAGAATCGGGCTCAGGCACGTCTGTACATGTTGTGGGCGAGCTAAAAAAAGATGCTCTTGGTAATATTGAAGGTATGGTTTACCAGCCTTCAGTTAATCCAAACAAGTTTGAGTTTATGATGGTGGACTCCATGAATTACGAGTCTAGGGTAGTATACATGAAACCAAAACCTCAGGACATGGACAAGTCTGAAAAAGTAGTGGTAGTGGGAAGCATGAACTTAAAGGAAAACTACTTTTTAGCAGAGCAAATTTTACTCAAATGCCCTTCTAAGTATAATAATGGAGCATTAGAAGGACCACAAACTGCGATGTTCAAATAGCAATGACCGAAGAATTTGTCAAAGAAATAGCAACCCTCAGAGCCGAAGATGTACTCGGCCAGCTGCTTCTTGGCGAATTTCCATTTGCTATATGGAGACTTCCTAACAGGGAACTATTCTCTTGTGTGGTCTCTAAGAGTAGCGAAGTCAATCTAAAAAAAATAGACTTAGAAGAACTAGGAGCTGGTTTTGCGATGGCCCCTTATAGTTACACCAAACACAAGTCCTCTGTATTTATTCCTGCTGATATTCATTTTGAATTTACTCAGTTTGAGGAAGAACTTGAGCCACGTGTGGCAGAAAAACTAGCCAGCATTATAGACCTTAATGGCAAACGCTCCAATACCTTTTCCTCTTCTCCAATAGTGTTTAGTGAAGATTTAGAGGAAAAGAACGCATTCAAGGAAGGCGTAATAAAGGCTTCCGAAGCTATTGAGGCAGGTTATTTTGAAAAAGTAGTCCTCTCAAGAAAAAAAGAATTCCAACGACCAGACGACTTTTCATCTCTTGCCCACTTTAAAATAGTTTGTGAAAAGCATACAGGTGTTTTTTGTTCCATGACCTTTTTACCTTGGGAAAATGAGGTTTGGATGGGAGCCTCACCAGAGAGTTTAGTCAGTCAAGACCAAAATGGTATTTTCAAAACCATGGCACTGGCTGGGACACAATCTTCTTATGATGAAAGTAATGAGGAAATAGCCACTTCAGACGCCCTATGGCGTCAAAAGGAGATTGAAGAACAAGCTTTAGTGAGTCGGTACATTATTAATTGCTTTAAAAAAATTAGAGTTCGTGAATTCGCTGAACTCGGGCCTAAAAGTGTGAGGGCCGGAAACCTCATACATCTTCAAACAGCATTTGAAGTAGACACAAAAACCATTGAGTTTCCACAATTAGGCTCTATAATGCTTGACCTCCTCCATCCTACTTCTGCAGTATGTGGCATGCCTAAAATCCCTTCTCAGGAATTTATTGACCAGACAGAGTATTATGATAGGAAGTACTATGCCGGCTTCTTAGGGCCAGTAAACATCAATGAATGCACAGATTTGTTTGTAAATCTGAGAACAATGAGAGCCTCTTCCACCACGCTTAGCCTTTATGCCGGCTGTGGAATTACAGCTGGTTCTAACCCAGAAAAAGAGTGGAATGAATCAGAAATTAAGCTTAAAACCATTGTAGCTCAATACCCCAAAACACACTAATTCTCTAGTTCTCATTCCATTTTCCCTTTTTTTTTGTATACTTCGGAAAGATATAGGGCATGGTAATTGATATGAAACCAACTCCCTTATTATCAATAAATTACGGAGAAAACAAAGCTCGCCAGCTTGTGTAACTCCTAGTTATAATTACTATAAAAGAATAAATAGATTTGTTTTGGCACGGTTCGTGTAAATGAGTACCTGACCGATATGAAAACTCAATAACTAACTTACGATGCAAAAACTTTCCTTAAACCAATCGTTACAGCAGCGTCTTTCACCGCAGCAGATACAATTTATAAAGCTTTTACAGATTCCTACGGCTGAGCTCAATCAGCGTATTGAAGAAGAGCTGGAAATCAATCCCGCCTTAGAAGAAGGCATGGAAGCTAAAGAAAAAACGCAAGAAGAAGAGTATCAGGAAGGTGAATACGCCTCGGACGACTATAAAGACGATTACGACGACTACTCTGATGATTTCTCAGATTTCGAAAGTTTAGATGCTAGAGAAAAAGTGGACGTCAGTGATTACCTTAACAAAGACGACTATGCGGGCTACAAAATGCAGAGTGATGCATGGGACGAGGAAAGAGAAAGTATGCCTGTAGTTTCGATTGACACCCTTATGGAGTCTTTAGGTGAGCAACTGGGCTATCTTAAACTAGATGATAAGGATGCGGCTATAGGAAATCAGCTAATAGGAAGCATAGAAGACGATGGTTACATAAGAAGACCCATTCGTTCCATTTGCAATGATTTAGCTTTTGGTCAAAATTTATACGTTTCTGAAGAAGAAGTTATCAACGTGCTTCACAAGGTTCAACTATTTGAGCCGGCAGGCATTGGAGCAAGAAGTTTACAAGAATGCCTTCTATTACAAATAGAGAGATTAAACTGCCATGCGGTCGAGTGCTTTCATGCCAAGAAAATTATTGAGAGCTATTTTAATGAATTCACAAAAAAGCACTTTGATATCATTCAAAGAAAACTAGACACAGACCATGATTCTCTAAAGGAGGCCATTACCTTAATAACCAGATTAAATCCTAAGCCAGGTAGCGTGGGTGATGCAGATGCCACGGCCACTTATTTAATGCCCGACTTTATAGTTACCGCAGATAATGGTAAACTTGATATTATATTGAACTCTAAGAATGCACCAGAATTAAGAGTGAGTAGGTCCTTTTCTGAAATGCTCGACACGTACGATAAGAGTGATAAGAAAAGCAAAAGCATTAAAGAAACAGTGACTTTTGTAAAACAAAAATTAGATGCTGCTAAGTGGTTTATAGATGCTATTGTTCAGCGTCAGCAAACCTTGCTACGTACCATGGAAGCCATTGTTAAATACCAATACGAGTTCTTTTGGGAAGGTGATGAAAGCAGACTTAAGCCAATGATATTAAAGGATATAGCCGAGAGAATAGACATGGACATCTCTACGGTGTCTAGAGTGGCCAATAGTAAATCGGTACAGACAGATTTTGGTATTTACCCATTAAAATACTTTTTCTCTGAAGGAATATCTACAGATTCTGGAGAGGATGCCTCTAGTCGTGAGGTCAAAAACATCTTAAAAGAACTGATAGATTCTGAGCCAAAGCATGCCCCGTTATCGGATGATAAATTAGAGAAGCAGCTTAAGAAAAGAGGCTATAAAATTGCAAGAAGAACTGTGGCTAAATACAGAGAGCAGTTAAACATTCCTGTAGCAAGACTTAGAAAACAATTATAAGAGCCAAAAAATGAGCTTTTGGTATTTCTGATGCTATATTTGCAAGATATAGGCATCAGAAATTTCTTTTTTTGTGGGCACCAAACTCGCTAACATTACATCTTACATTTTTCATCCTGGCTTAATGCCGACGGCCTTGTTAGCTGCTCTATATTTTATATCACCCTACATTGTCGGTATTGATGGCTTTTCTATTTACGCCAAACTCATTCTTCTGGCCTTTGTATTTGCCTATAGCTTTATATTTCCTTCACTATTTGTTTTCTGGTTATATAAAAGAAAAATGGTGGAGAACTATAAACTAGATAAGCTCGGCGACCGAAGACTCCCCTATCTCTTCTCCGTGACCAGTATGGGCTTTATAACCTATTTTTTCTACCAAAAGGGGTCAGAATTATACGCTACTTCCATTATTTTAGGCTTCATAACCTTAGCCATTATAGTGGTAGCTTTAGTAAGCCTTAAATGGCAAATTAGTGCCCACGCAGCCGGAATAGGAGGAGTTCTTGGAGCCTTTTTTATGTTGAGAATCAAATTTGACGAAGCCTCATTGAATGTCCCTTTTGTAATCGCTTTGATTACGGCGGGCATAATCCTTTCTGCACGGTTAAAGCTTAATGCCCATACAGGAATGCAAGTTGCAGTAGGATTTTTTGTAGGACTCATAACCAGCATGATAGGGGCATTATATATTTAATTATGCATATTAAAATAGGAACAAGAGGAAGTAAGCTAGCCCTGTGGCAGGCCTATCATGTCCAGAATAAGATAGAAGCCGCCGGAGCAAGCACAGAGATCATTATTATCCATACCAAAGGAGATAAAGTACAGGACCGATCTCTTTCAAAAATAGGGAGCAAAGGTGTTTTTACGGAGGAATTAGAAGAACAACTTCTTTCAGGTGATATTGATATAGCTGTGCACAGTGCCAAAGATTTACAATCTGACCTCGGAGAAAATTTTGAGGTAATGGCTTTCATGGAGCGTGAAAAAGCAAATGACGTATTGGTAAGCCATAAAAGTATTACTCTTAAAGACAAAATGACAGTGGGCACTTCAAGTACGCGTCGTGTAGCCATGCTAAAGGCCTACTATCCTGAAGTAAGTATTGTAGATATGCGTGGGAATTTACAGACCCGTATATCCAAAATGAAAAAGGGAGACTGTGATGCTCTTCTGCTCGCCTATGCAGGCGTACACAGAATGGATTATCATGGATTGGTGCAGGAAATACTTGATGAAAATACGTTCACTCCAGCTGTAGGCCAGGGTTCTGTGGCCATAGAGGCTTCTAAAAACTTGAGTCGTTCCAAAAGAGATTTCGTAAGACAAACCTGTAATCACGAAACTACCGAAAACTGTTTACTGGCAGAAAGAGCATTTCTCAAAACTGTCAATGGAGGCTGCTCTATCCCTGTTTTTGGAAATGCAATCTTAATGTCAGATAACACCATCCATCTTAATGCAGGCATTATAAGCCTAAATGGAAAGGACATTTTAAGAATAAAAGAAACCGGGAACAATCCAGAAGCCTTAGGCCAAAGTGTAGGTGAAGAATTACTAAAACAGGGCGGTGCCAAAATCCTGAAAGAGATAAGAAAAACTTTAGAGGAATCATGAAAAAACTACTTTGTATAGCCTTACTATTTGTATGTTCTGTGGCACAAGGCCAAAAGAAAAAAGACTACTTAATAACCCTTAGTACAGAAATGGGATCTATGCAGATAGTCCTGTTTGATGAAACCCCACTGCACAAAGCCAACTTTCTCAAATTGGCCGAAAGTGGTTTTTATGATAGTACATTGTTTCACAGAGTCAAAAACGAGTTCATGATTCAAGGTGGCGACCCGACTAGCAAGAATGCTAAAAAGGGAGCAAGACTAGGTAGCGGGGGAAGCGATATGAAAAAAATACCTTATGAATTTGTGACTGAACATGTTCACATTAAAGGTGCTCTTTCTGCTGCTCGGATCGATAACCCAGAAAAAGCCTCTTCTGCCTGTCAGTTTTATATAGTTACTGGCAAAAAATACAAGCCTGGTCAATTAAAAGGAATGGATGCCGGAGTTACTGGAATAGATCCCCGTAAAGAAATGAGGTATACCACGGAGCAACTAAAAGCCTACGAAGACCTAGGTGGTACCCCATTTTTAGACGACAGATATACCGTTTTTGGTCAAATCATTGCAGGTATTGAAACGGCCGAAAAAATAGAGAAAGTAAAGACAGATCGAGCAGACAGACCTTTTGAAAATGTTTCTATGCAGCTTTCTGTCAAAAAAATGAGGAAGAAAAAAATTACAAAACGCTACGGATACAGCTACAATTAAACCGTTTGCCAAGCAAAACTGACATGAAAAAAATATTAATTACCGGATCTAATGGCCTACTAGGTCAAAAATTGGTAACACTGCTCTTAAAAGAAGGTAACTCGGAATTAATAGCCACGGCCAGAGGAGAAAACCGTCTTCCTATTAAAGAAGGATATACTTTTGACTCAATGGACATCACAGATCCAGAAAATGTAAATGAAGTTATTGACCGTCACAAGCCCGACGTCTTAATTCATACGGCAGCTATGACCAATGTGGATCAATGTGAAACCGAAAAAGAACTTTCCTGGTCTCAAAACGTGACCGCCGTAGAATATTTAGTGAAGGCGTGTGAGCGAAATCAGACATTTCTGCTTCATCTTTCTACAGATTTTATCTTTGACGGGAGTGCTGGGCCCTATGATGAAAACGCAGAGGCTAATCCAGTAAGTTTTTATGGCTGGAGTAAATTAGCCAGTGAGCATCTGGTGAAGGGATCTAAGACTAAATGGGCCATTGCCCGAACTGTATTGGTCTATGGTATTGCTCATGACATGAGCCGCTCCAATATTATTTTATGGGTCAAAAAATCCTTAGAAGAAGGCAAAATAATCAATGTGGTAAGTGACCAATGGCGAAGCCCAACACTGGCAGAAGACTTAGCCAAAGGCTGTACTCTTATAGCCGAACAAGAAGCAGAAGGCATTTTTAACATCTCAGGGAAAGACTTATTAAACCCTTATCAAATGGCTCATCTCACCGCAGACTATTTCGGTTTAGACAAGTCACTGATAAACGAGGCTACCTCCGCCACTTTTTCTCAGCCTGCCAAAAGACCACCGAAAACTGGATTTATTATTGACAAAGCGGTGAATGTCTTAGGCTACGAACCTGTAAGTTTTAAAGCGGGTATCGCTATTTTGGCAAAGCAAATCCAATAAGGTGTTTTCTAAGAAAAAAACGTTCCTGGAAGCTCAACTTCATTTTGATTTGTGATCCTTGACCCAACAGAAAACAGTATAAAATAGCTGATAAACAGGCAAATAATATAAATAAGTATGCGTCTTTTTAATTATTCGCCATCTTTGTTCTACTTAGAAAGACCATTATACATGAAGATTTTAAAATTGACGTTAATCTTATCGTTAACGGCATTGCTTGGCCACGCTCAATACAGCCACGAAGATTCCCTGAAAGGAAGCATTACCCCAGAAAGGGCTTGGTGGGACCTCAAATATTACGATCTCTCAGTAGAAGTAGACATTGAAAATAGATTCTTCAAAGGCAAAAATACCATTCTTTATCAAGCTGTAGACAAGGGTCAAACCTTACAGATAGATTTACAGGCACCTATGAAAATCACGTCTGTCATGCAATCTGATTTAGCTACAACCATTACAAAAGACGGACCTAACACCTACCTGGTTACCTTAATGGAACCTCAAGTTAAAGGGCAATTGAGTGCCATTACAGTATTCTTTGAAGGTAAACCAAAAGAGGCTCCCAATGCCCCCTGGGACGGCGGTGTTTCATGGAGCAAAGATATGGAAGGAAGACCTTTTATAGCCACCTCAAATCAGGGTATTGGGTCTAGCGTTTGGTGGCCGTGTAAAGACCATATGGCCGATGAAGTAGATAGTCTTCAAATTAGTGTTACTGTACCAGATGGCCTTTGGGATATCTCCAATGGTAGATTAAGAAACATGGAGTTGGCTGAAGATGGTAAACGGACTACCACCTGGTTTGTCAATAATCCCATCAATAATTACGGAGTAAATATCAATATTGGCAATTACGTAAGTTGGAAAGATGTTTACAAAGGAGAAAAGGGTCCCTTGGACGTATCCTTTTATGTTTTGCCGGAAAACCTTGATAAAGCCAAAGTACAGTTCCAAGACGCGTACCGAACTTTAGAGGCTCTGGAGCATTGGTTTGGCCCTTACCCTTTTTATGAAGATGGCTATAAACTAGTGGAAGTGCCCTATTTAGGCATGGAGCACCAGAGCTCTGTAACCTACGGAAATGGCTTTAAGAATGGCTACAAAGGCAGGGATTTATCCAATACCGGCTGGGGACTTAAATGGGATTTCATAATTGTGCATGAAAGTGGCCATGAGTGGTTTGCCAATAACATTACCGACAAAGATAAAGCTGACATGTGGATTCATGAAAGCTTTACAAACTACTCTGAAAGCCTTTTTACAGAGTACTTTTATGGCAAAGACGCTGGAGCAGAATACGTGATAGGAACCAGAGCAAATATCGAGAATACCTCGCCAATCATTGCTGATTATAATGTAAATAGGTCTGGTTCTTCAGATATGTACTACAAGGGAGGAAACATGCTTCACACCTTAAGGCAATGGGTAGGAGACGATAATTTATGGCGTGAAATATTAAGAGGCTTAAACAAGACGTTTTACCATCAAACCGTCACCACCTCTCAAATAGAAAACTACATTGCCCAGGAGGCTGGCTTAGACCTGAATGGCTTTTTTACACAATACCTAAGAACCACACAGGTACCGGTTCTAGAATGGAAAAAGTGTGGTAAAAAAATCAGATATCGTTATGCAGATACGGTGGAAGAGTTCAATCTTCCACTAGAGGTGACCATCGATCACAATCCCACAACAATTTCTCCCAACAAAAAATGGCGACGAATTAGAGGTTTAAGCTTAGAAGTTGACGAGGATTATTACGTTCTAACAAAGAAGTTGAGCGATAAATAGATTTTTTATGCCATAGAAGTTGGTAAGCACTAAGTGTGTCAAAGATTATTCATGTTCACTAATTATTGAAACTACGATATGTTCAATATTTATTATATATTCAATATGCATCTCATCCCTCAGTATACCTATATTTATAAATCCAAAGAGTATACATGACACATTCCAACAAAAAGGCCTACTTCTTCAAAATTGACACCACGGTCAAAAAGGTTAGGAATTTTCTACAAAAACAACTTCAACAAGGTGGAATAGACCTCACGGTGGACCAATGGGTTGTGGTGGATCATCTGGCTCCAAGTCCCGGGATTTCACAAAATGCTTTGGCTTTAGCCACCGCTAAAGACGCTCCCACTATAACCCGAATTTTAGGTATTCTAATAAAGAAAGGTTTGGTAGACAGAAAAATAGCGACAAAAGATAGAAGGAAACAAATGCTTTTTCTGACAGAGAAAGGAAGGACTCTCCACGGTCAGGCTTTTCCAATTGTGGCCAATATGAGATATAAAGTATGGGAAAAACTCTCAGACAGTGACTTTGACGAACTGGTTCGCATCATGGACACGATTTATAGCAATGTAGATTGACACTATTTCTACCAAACCTGACATCAAACCCATTGCTCCTACGATAGTAGCCTGGTCATTAATTGCAGATGCCAATAATTTGTGCGTTTTTCGGTCATTGAAATAACCCTAACCCTATCAAATGCCTTTAGTAATTGCCCTTCTCGGTATACTCGCACTCATCTTGTTGATTGCCGTTGCCAAACTTGATACCTTCCTTTCCTTTATTATTGTTTCTCTCGGCATTGGAATAGCCAGTGGTTTAGATGTTACAGAAGTTGGAAAAGCCATCCAATCCGGTGTGGGAGGCACCTTAGGAGACCTTACGCTCATTATTGGTTTTGGAGCCATGCTCGGGAAACTCGTAGCAGAAAGTGGTGCCGCGTCTAAAATTACTGATGCCCTCTTAAAGAAAGTAGGCATAAAAAACCTGCAATGGGGCCTTGCCCTAGCCGGTTTCATTATCGGTATTCCACTTTTTTATAATGCTGGATTTATCATCGTCATTCCTTTGATTTTTGCGGTGGCACAGGCTTCAGGTTTTAATATGCTGTATGTCGGTATCCCTATGCTGGCGTCCTTATCTGTGGCTCATGGCTACTTACCTCCTCACCCATCTCCAGCAGCTATAGCCATGCAATTAGATGCTGATATGGGCAAAACTTTAATCTATGGTTTCATTGTAGCCATTCCAGCCATTGCCATTGCCGGGCCAATTTTTGGTAAGACTTTGAAAAACTTCAAAATAAACCCCGATGTAAGCATTTTCGGATTTAAGGAAGTTAAACAAGAAGACCAACCTGGTCTAGGTATAAGCCTTTTAGTGGCTTTAATGCCGGTTATTTTACTTTCTATGGGCTCTGTAGTGAAAGGTTATTTCCCAGACAACCAATTTATCCTATTGATGTCTGAGCCCTATTTTGGCATGTTACTTTCTGTTTTTTTTGCGGTTTACTTTTTGGGCCTTCGCCAAGGCAGAACGTTGGAAAATGTTTCCAAATCTCTGGCCGACTCATTTAAAGATATCGCCGTCATCTTACTCATTATAGCTGGTGCAGGTGCATTAAAAGAAATACTCGCTGCTTCTGGTACCAGCACTTATATAGGTTCCATGCTTCAGGGTGCCAACATTAACCCTCTTCTACTTGGCTGGTCTACAGCCGCCTTTATTAGGGTTTGCGTAGGTTCTGCTACAGTTTCTGGATTAACTGCTGTAGGTATCTTAGCTCCACTATTTGCTTCTCAACCAGATTTTCAACCAGAACTAATGGTATTGGCCATTGGCTCAGGTAGCCTTATCATGGGTCACGTGAATGATGGTGGTTTCTGGTTATTTAAGGAATACTTTAATCTGTCTATAAAAGATACTTTAAGAACCTGGACCGTTATGGAGACACTCGTTTCTGTGGTTGGTTTGATTGGCGTTTTGCTCTTGAGTTTGGTGGTTTAAGTTATAGCAAAAATTCCGAACATTGAAGTGTAGCTTGGCATTGCAGTCAAAATAGTCTCCCGATAGTGACCCTTTCCGGTTTATCTAGGCTCATTAACAAGTCAAGTCATTGACTATAAAACAAGCATAACGACAACCGGATTGAGAATAACCCATGTATTAGCCTGAAGTGATACCCCTAAATGTATAGTATGAAATTAATTGTACTGTCCCTTATCCTCTGGTTCTACTCATGCACACCAGGAAAAGATAAACTAGTGCCCTCAAATGGGGAAGAACAAGTATATAAAAATGGGAAATTCTATACAGTAAATGATGCCAATCCTTCGGCCGAAGTCATGATAATTAGAGATGGTATCATAGTAGCCATTGGTACAAATCAAGAAATCGAGAATTAAGCCTCTGAAAATGCAGAAACCATTGACTTAGAAAACAAGATGGTAATGCCTGGTATTCATGATGTTCATGTGCATCCATTGGAAGCGGCCTCGGATAATTTCCAATTCATCCTAAAAGATACAGAAACAGACCCAGAAGACTATGCCACTGATATTTAAAAAGCCCTCAGACAGAATTCTAATTCGGAATGGATTTTAGGATGGGGTTTTGATATTTACGCACTTTTGGAAGCGGAAAGGAGTCCTATTGAAATCTTAGATGACATATCCACAGCTAAACCCATAGCTGTAATGGAGCTTACTTCTCATTCAGTTTGGGTAAATTCAAAGGCTCTGGAATTAGCTGGAATTAATGAAAATTCTCCAAACCCTACGGGTGGGATAATCATGAAAGAAGAGGACGGCTTGGCAAACGGTATTTTAATCGACAATGCAGGAAATTTAATTATTGACCAAGCCATAGCTTCCATCCCAAATAACGAGGCGAATGATTACGCTGGTCTGGTCGAATTTGCATTGCCAGAAATGGCAAAAAACGGTATCACTTCTATTTGTGATGCCCGTACCTACTGGAAACGCAATCATCATCTCACTTGGCAGAAAGTAGCCAACGATGGCAAACTAACTGTTAGAGCAAATCTCGGACTTTGGCTGTATCCTACGGAAAATGATGACACTCAGATAAGCCTTTTAAAATATTTATACTCCAACGAGTCCAATAGTTTATTGAAAATCAACCAAATAAAACTCTACTCAGACGGCATCATCGTCAATACCACTTCGGCAATGGAAGATGATTTCAAAGTCAATCATTTCAATTTACCTACGAACAATGGTCTCAACTATGTTTCCGAAAGTCGAATAAGGAAATATGTCTCAGCACTGGAACCATTTGGGTTTGATTTTCACATTCACGCCATCGGAAATAGAGGAACAAACGAAGCCTTAAATGCTATTGAGCAAGGCTCAAACCGTACTGGAAGGCATAGACTTACACACGTGGAATACGTCTTACCTTCAGACTATCAGAGATTTATTCAACTTAATGTAACTGCCGATGCCCAAGTAGCTGGGGATTTTACACAACCAGCCAATTGGCACGAAAACGATGAATTTATTGGTGCAGCCTTAAACAACGCAAATATCCCAATAAAAAGCCTTCAAGAAGCCAATGCCCGTGTTACACTAAGCAGTGATTGGGATGTGAGTGCCTTAAATCCATTTGTAGGCATTCAAAATGCGGTCACCAGAGTACCTCAAGAATTAAGTCTTGAAAATACCATTAAGGCTTATACTTTAAATGGGGCATATGTGATGCGTCAGGAAGACAAAGTGGGTTCACTAGAGGTAGGAAAAGAAGCTGATTTTATCGTTTTAAGTCAAAACTTATTTGAAATAGGCGTTGATAAAATCAACAAAACCCGAGTATTAGAAACCTATCTAAAAGGTCAGCTCATTTACCAGCATTAAATTTTTTCATCAAAAAAAAACTTAATAGATAAAAGCCTTAAGGTTTCTCTATTTCCCGCCGTTAAAAAGTAAAAATTCTCTAATTTCGTACATAATAAACAACCCATTCAAAATGAAACAATCGTTCTTCCTTATTTGTCTTTTGGCCGTGGCCATTTTCTCATGTAATCCAAAAGTAGAAACCACAGAGACCACAGAAGCAGTAGCCCCAGATATGAATATCTCTCTGGCTCAATGGTCCTTGCATAAAAGCTTCTTTGGCGATGCTCTAAATGGTGATTGGGGTACTTTCGGCCGATTATTGATGACGAATCCAGACTCTCTTCTCCAAGGCGATCTTGACCCAAATGATTTCCCAGAAATAGCCGCGTCATATGGCGTCAATACCATTGAGCTTGTTAATACTTTTTATTACAGCAAAGCAGAAGACATGGCTTTTTGGGAAGATTTCCGAAAAAGATGTGACTTGGCCGACGTAAAAGTGGGCTTAATCATGTGTGACGCATTGGGTGACTTAGGCGATGCCGACGAAGAGGCTAGAACTAAAGCCGTAGAAAACCATTACAATTGGGTGAAGATTGCTAAATTCTTAGGTGCGAAATCTATAAGGGTAAACGCTGCCGGAGAAGGAACAGCGGAAGAAGTAGCAAATAATGCCGCCAAAGGACTTGCAGAATTAGGCAAATACGGAGCAGAGCATGGTATCAATATAATCGTAGAAAACCATGGTGGTTACTCTTCTGACGGCTCATGGCTATCAGGCGTAATGGCCACAGTAAACATGGATAATGTAGGAACTCTTCCAGACTTTGGAAATTTCTGTATGGAAAGAACCGCAGATGGCTGTGCTAAGGAATATGACAGATACAAAGGAATAGAAGAACTAATGCCTTATGCTAAAGGAGTTAGTGCCAAGACTCTTGCTTTTGATGTCGATGGCAATGAGACCGTATCGGACTATTTAAGAATAATGAAAATAGTAAAGGCAGCAGGATTTAAAGGCGATGTGGGCATAGAATACGAAGGCACAGAACTTTCAGAAGATGAGGGGATTAAAGCTACCAAAGCTCTATTAGAGAAGGTTATAGAACAGATTTAAGCCATTTCATTTCCGCCTTTTCAATCGGTTAAGTGGACATTTCCATTTAGCCGATTTTTAGTTTAAATAGCATAGAAAAATCCAACTAAATGAAACTCACGTTCCTTTTCTTGTTTACCTTAATAAGCCATCAAGTACAGGCGTTTAATCAGAATGATTCACTTTCTGTTTGGAAGGGTTTTCAAAGACTGGACTTCACTTTTCAAGAAAGAGATGCTTACATCGTCTCACCCAAAAAGCCTATAGCTGGCAATCCTTGGATTTGGAGAGCACGTTTTCCTAATTGGCACACCACGGCAGATAGCATTTTGGTGGCAGAAGGTTTTCATTTAGTTTATGTAAACACAGATAATAAATTCGGTAGCCCGGAAGCCATGACTATTTGGGATGACTTTTATCTACATGTCAAAAACACCTACAAGCTACACTCTAAAGTGGCTTTGATGGGTGTAAGCAGAGGTGGCCTTTTTATTTACAATTGGGCCAAAAGAAACCCACAAAGGGTAAGTTGTATTTATGCAGAAGCACCAGTGTGTGATTTCAAAAGCTGGCCGGGAGGCTTTGGAAAGGGGGAAGGAAGTCCTAAAGACTGGGAACTGCTGAAAAAGGAATACAGCTTTACCTCTAATAAAGAGGCCAAAGACTATGAAAACATCCCTTTAAATAACCTTGATAACTTGGCAAAAGCTAAAGTCCCTATCCTTCATATGATAGGTTTGCAAGATGAGATTGTGCCTATTGAAGAAAACTCGCTTCCTTTAATAAATAATTATATAAAGCTTGGGGGCATAGCCACCGCTATTCCATGTACGGAAAGTCCGCAAGAGCTTAAAGGGCATCATTTTGAAATAGAAACGCCCAGAACAGTAGCAGATTTTATAAAGTATCATGCTACGCCAAAAAGTAAACTCCAAGCAGCAGGCTATCATCAGTTAAGGGGTGATTTTGCGAACAGTAAAACCAAATTCGAAGAAACCAAAAAAGGTCGAGTTGCCTTCTTAGGCGGTTCTATTACGTACGGTGGAGGCTGGAGAGACAGTGTTTCCACTTATTTAACCGAACGTTTTCCAGAAACGGAATTCGAATTTATCAATGCAGGAATCTCCTCTATGGGTACCACACCTGCGGCTTTCAGACTAAGTAGAGATGTAGTAAACCAAGAAACCATCGATTTACTATTTGAAGAAGCCGCCGTAAATGATGCTACTAATGGCCGTACAGATACCGAACAAAGGAGAGCCATGGAAGGTATTATAAGACATTTAAGAATGGCTAACCCAAAAATGGATTTAGTCATTATGCATTTCGTGGACCCAGAAAAAATGGAAACCTACAGAAAAGGTAATATACCCAAGGTTATCCAAAACCATGAATATATAGCCCAGCACTACGGCATTTCCACTATTAACCTGGCAAAGGAAGTTACGGAGAGAATTGATAACGGGGAGTTCACTTGGGAAGACGATTTCAAAAACCTCCACCCCTCCCCTTTTGGTCAAGGCGTTTATACACACTCCATGACTACTTTCCTTGAGAATGCTTATGACACCAAAAACTCGATACCTTACCCCTCCATACTAGCTGACAAGCTTGATTCTTATGCCTATGAGAATGGTAGATTGATTGATATAAAAAATGCAACAGGTTGGTCAGTAGACAAAAATTGGATTCCAACAGATGATAGATCAGTTAGAGATAATTACCACCACGTGCCAATGCTCATTGGTACCGCGTCTTCTAAAACGGCCAGACTCTCTTTTACTGGCAATACCATTGGCATTACCATTGCTTCTGGTCCAGATGCCGGAATAATTGAGTATCAAATAGACAAAGGAAACTGGCAAGAGCTAGACCTTGCCACCCAATGGAGCAACAGTTTGCACCTGCCTTGGTATTACACATTGACATCTGAACTTAAAAATGAAAAACACACGCTTAGGCTAAGGCTTAAAGCAAGCCAAACCGCTAATAAAGTGTGTAGACTTAGATATTTCTATGTCAATGAATAATTAAATTATCATCTGGAAAGACGTATCTTTCATCAAACTAAGCCTCATCAATGATACAATCCTATAAGAAAAAGCCAATCCTTGCCGACCATTACGACACTATAATTATTGGATCTGGAATGGGGAGCATGACCACTGCGGCCATTTTGGCTAAGGAAGGCCAAAAAGTATTAATACTGGAAAGACACTATGTAGCAGGCGGGTTCACACACGTTTTTAAACGAAAAGGTTTCGAGTGGGATGTTGGTATTCATTATATTGGCGAGGTGCAAAAACCAAATTCTGTCATAAAAAGGCTCTTTGATTATATCACTGAAGGCGAACTCAAATGGGCAGACATGGGAGATGTCTATGACAAAATCATCCTTGGCGATAAAGAATACGATTTGGTAAAGGGTGTAGAAAACTTCAAAGACCAACTCAAGGAATACTTCCCAGACGAAGCAGGAGCGATTGATAATTATGTAGAACTCATTTTCAAAGCATCTAAAACGGCCCAGAAATTTTATACCGACAAAGCCCTTCCTCCGCTCATGAGCACGCTTATTGGGAAGTCTATGCGTGATCCGTATTACAAATACTCAGACAAGACCACCTATGATGTAATTGGTTCTTTGACCAAAAATGAAGAACTCATCAAGCTACTATGTGGTCAATATGGCGATTACGGACTAACACCTAAAAAGAGTAGTTTTGCCATGCACACCTCTGTGGTTAAGCATTATTTTGCTGGTGGTAGTTTCCCTATTGGCGGTTCTTCTAGAATTGCCGAAACCATAGACCCCGTCATTGAAGCCGCTGGCGGAACTATCCTAATTAGTGCAGAAGTAGATGAAATTCAAATAGAAAAGAACAAAGCAACGGGTGTGAAAATGGCAGACGGAAAAGTATTCACTGCCGACAACGTAGTAAGTGGTGCAGGAATCCTGACTACTTATAAAAAGTTAATGCCGGAGGCTTTGGTTAAAAAACATAAGCTAAATGAGCAGACTCAAAAAGTTACCCCTTCCGTTGCTCATTCATGCCTCTACATCGGCTTAGATGGCAGTCCAGAAGAACTGAAATTACCTAAAACTAATTATTGGATTTATCCAGGAGACTTGGACCATGATGGCTGTGTAGACCGTTATTTGGCAGACATGAATCAGGAATTCCCAGTAGTCTATATTTCTTTCCCTTCTGCAAAAGATCCTGATTGGCCCAATAGATATCCAGGCAAAAGTACAATCGATATTATTACCCTCGTGCCTTTTGAGGCATTCGCGAAATGGGAAGGATCCAGATGGATGAAACGTGGGGAGGAATACGATAAACTGAAAGCCAGTATCACAGAACGTCTTTTCAAAGTGCTCTTCAAACATTTGCCGCATTTAGAGGGGAAAGTAGAGCATCATGAGCTTTCTTCTCCCTTAACTACGCAACATTTTGTAAATTACGAAAAGGGTGAAATTTATGGTTTGGACCATACGCCAGACCGCTTCCGTCAAAAATTCTTAAAGCCCAGAACACCTATCAAGAATTTTTATCTAACGGGGCAGGATATTGTTTCAGCCGGAGTTGGAGCAGCCTTGTTTTCAGGAGTTCTAACCACCTCCGCTATGACAGGAGAGAATATCATGAAAAAAGTCATGAGTTAATCTTTAAACCATTCAAAATGAAAAAATACCTTTTATTAGCGTTTTCTTTAACCTTATTCTCTTCTTGTAAAGAAAAAAATCAGCCGAATATAGTATTCATTTCTATAGATGATTTCAGAAAAGACTTAGCTGAAGATGTCATTCATACGCCACATATGGACGAACTAAGTAACAATGCGGCAGTTTTCACAAATCATTATGTTCAGGTACCTACCTGTGGTGCTTCCCGGCAGGCTTTGCTAACTGGTATGAGACCGATCAGCAGAAGCCACCTTAAAAACAGCATTACAGCCGAAACGATAGCTAACAAAGAAGAGGAAGAACATCCAGAAACATTTATCCATCATTTAAAGAGAAACGGTTATTATACCGTGGGTATTGGCAAAATATCACACTCTGCCGATGGTTTAGTTTATGAATATGAAGAAAAGCCCTCCTCAAAAAGAGAATTACCGTATAGCTGGACTGAACTCGTCTTTAATCCAGGGAAATGGAAAACAGGTTGGAATGCTTTTTTTGCTTATGCCGATGGCGAAAATCGTCAAAGCATGAAAAAGCAAGTAAAGCCTTATGAAGCAGGAGAAGTAGAGGATGATGGCTACCCAGACGGGCTAAGCACTCAGTTGGCCTTAGAGAAATTGAACGATTTAAAATCAAGAAAACAGCCCTTCTTTTTAGGATTGGGTTTCTTTAAACCTCATTTACCTTTTAACTCACCTAAAAAGTATTGGGATTTATACGACGAAGAGGCTATCAATGTTACTCATAGTCCGAATATTCCGAAAAATATCAATACAAAAAGCCTTCAAAGAAGCGGCGAATTTAACCAATACTTGCTTGGTGATGAATTTGCTAGTTTAGAAAAGCCTATTTCAGACGAATACGCCAGAAAACTAAGACACGCCTACTATGCGGCAACAAGTTATATAGATGCCCAAGTAGGCTTAGTGATAGACAAACTTAAAGCCGAAGGACTTTATGATAATACCATCATTGTGATTTGGGGAGATCATGGCTGGCATTTAGGCGACCAACGAGTTTGGGGTAAGCATACGCTTTTCGACAATGCCCTAAGAAGCCAATTAATAATAAAATCTGTTAACAATTCGGCTTCAATGAAAATTGAAAGCATCATAGAAAGTGTTGACATCTACCCTACCCTAATTGAAATGTGCAACCTGACTTCGCCAAAAAAACTGGACGGTGAAAGTTTTGTACCGTTGCTAAACAATGAATCAAACGATTATCAAAATCTGGCCTACAGTTATTTTAATAATGGGATATCTCTGAGAACATCACAATATAGGCTGACTAAGTATTTCAGAGAGGACTTACCGCTCATTGAGCTTTATGACCACGATAAAGACCCATTTGAAACGATAAACATTGCTCAAAATAAACCTGATTTAGTCAATCAACTTTTACCTATTTTAGCAAAAGGAAATACAGGTTTGTATGAAGCAAACTCAACCAAATAATCAATCTCAATATGCTATTAGATAAGGTTTTCGAAAAATACGCAGACAAAATACCACCTGCCCCAAAACCAGGCGGTGTATATAAACCTCTTATTATTACTGGAAACATGGTTTTCGTAAGTGGTCATGGCCCTTATTTGCCAGATGGAGATATGCATCGCGGTAAAATCCCTTCGGAGGTAGATCTAGAATTTGCACGAGAAGCCGCCTTGCAAACAGGACTAGCCATGTTAACCACGCTCAAAAATCAATTTGGGAGTTTATCTAAAATAAAAAGAGTCATTAAATTACTCGGAATGGTAAACTGCGATCCTGATTTCGAAAATCATCCACAGGTTATTAATGGCTGTAGTGAGTTATTTGAAGAAGTCTGGGGTTCTGAGAATGGTCTAGGTTCTAGGAGTGCCGTAGGCTTTGTTTCTCTCCCTGGTAGAATTACTGTAGAAATAGAAGGGCAGTTTGAACTACACTAAAAAAGAGAACAGAAAGTCGATCCTTAAATCTTTTTCCTTTGAATTTGGGCTACAAGATTTTGATAAAACTCTGTTTCCGCTGTCTTGCGTTTAGGTGGTTTAGTAGCAAAAGATAGACCCCTCTTCTTTTTTTGAGAGTGTGGAATATGCGTATTGCGTCAGAAATAATAACTGTATCCCGATCTTCCTCTCCTTTTAAAGGTGGCTCTGTCATTGGTGCTATTTATATTATTATTTTCGATCTCATGCTTAGAACAACAAAGGAAAGTCAGCCCACGGAGATCTTAGAAAAGCATAAACAACCCTAGCATATAATTTACCTTAATCACTAATTAACAATAAGTTAAGACAAGTAAAGGTTTAATCTAGAACTTAAAAACATGAAAATAGTACTACTTATACTCAGGAGAAATTGACAGCAAGAGCTCTCAGTTAATTGTATTATTTTTGTACAAAACCGATTTAAAGCGTTTATGAAAATCCTCAAAGTGGGCTCTGCAGCCTTAAATCAAACTCCGCTAGACTGGATTCAGAATAAGAAGAACTGTATTGACGCCATTGAAGCAGCTAAAAAAGATAAAGTCAGCCTTCTCTGCTTACCAGAGTTAGCTATAACTGGCTATGGCTGTGAAGACGCGTTTTACGCCCCCGATTTAAGAAAAAAAGCACTAGAAGCTCTTCAGGATATAAAAGAACATACAGCTGGCATAGTTGTCTGTGTTGGTTTGCCTTTAGAAGTGAACAATAGACTTTTTAATGCCGCTTGCCTTCTGGTAAACAAAAACATTCTTGGTTTCAGCCTCAAAAGGCATCTACCAAACTACGGTGTTTTTTATGAAGACCGTTGGTTTCATAGATGGCCGGCTAATCAAAAAGATGAAGTAACTATAGAGGGCTTTAAATACCCCGTGGGTGACTTAATTTATGAATTAGACGACTTAAAAATAGGTATAGAAATATGTGAGGACGCGTGGGTACCTAATAGACCTGCCGACTCCCATTTTTATAAAGGAGCAGACATTATTCTTAATCCTAGTGCATCACCTTTCGAATTTCACAAGTTTCAAACCCGCGAAAGGCTAGTTCTAGAAAGTTCTAGAAGTCATTCCTGCACCTATATTTATACTAATTTATTGGGTAATGAATCCGGTAGATTGATTTTTGACGGTGATGCTCAAATCGCTATTAACGGAGATTTGATAGCCTCTAGCCCCAGGTTTAGTTATGCCTCTTATACTTTAACTACAGCCATTGTTGATACCGATATTTCTGCAGTAGATTTTACAAAAATTAAAAGCCCAATAAAACTGAATCCCAATAAAATCAGTTTTAATTTCAAGTGGCCAGAACATGTAAAGCCTAGCTATCAAGTAGCCGAATTAGAGCCATTTGAAAAAGGTGGGGCTTTAAAAGAAGAAGAATTTGCTAGAGCTGTTTCTCTCGCCCTTTTTGATTATTTACGGAAGTCTCATTCACAAGGTTTCACCATCTCACTCTCTGGGGGAGCAGACTCTAGTGCTTGCACGGCACTCTGTGGCTTAATGATACGGCTTGCTGATGAAAGTATAGGTTTTGAAGCACTAAAAAAACGCCTAGGACATATTAAAAAGATACAGGATTGCAAAAACGATGAAGAAATTTCCAAGCAAATAATCCATACCATCTATCAAGGCACAGAAAACAGCTCCAAAGAAACCAGAAACTCTGCAAAGGCTTTGGCAGAATCTATGGGTGCCCAGTTTTATGATGTCAATATTAATGGCCTTGTAGAGCAATATACAGGCATGATTGAAGGGCAGATTGGAAGAGAACTCTCTTGGAAGACTGATGACATAGCCCTTCAAAACATTCAGGCACGTGTAAGAGCCCCAGGTGTTTGGTTACTGAACAACCTTACAGGACACCTCTTGCTGGCCACCTCTAATAGGTCCGAAGTGGCAGTAGGCTATTGCACTATGGACGGTGATACAGCGGGCAGTATAAGCCCAATAGCGGGAATAGATAAGCATTGGCTCAGAAGCTGGCTCATTTGGCTAGAAAAAACGGGATGTGAAGTAAAAGGAAAGCATATCAAAATAGATGGCTTAAAATATGTTAATGCATTAGCTCCTACAGCTGAATTAAGACCACAAGACCAAAAACAAAGTGACGAAAAAGACCTCATGCCTTATGATGTTTTAGACACCATTGAAAAAGTGGCCATTAAAGACAAAAAATCACCATTGGAAAGCTTTAGATACATGGAGGTTAGATGGGCAGACACTCACTCTAGAGAAGATTTGTATGCGTGGGTGACTCGTTTCTATAAATTATGGAGCCGCAATCAATGGAAACGTGAGCGATACGCCCCTTCCTTTCATTTAGACAATAGAAACTTGGCCCCCCAGAGTTGGTGTAGATTCCCAATATTAAGTGGCGGTTTTGAGCTCGAGCTCAAAGAATTGAAAGATTATTTTGAGGGCAAGTCAAATCAGAAGGCTAAGAAAATTGGCTTTTAAAATTGCTCATAAACGCCCCTGATAGGGTAATGGTCAGAGTTTGGGAGGTTTTTATAGGTATTAAAATCAAGTACCTTAAAATAATTATGATCAAAAAACTGATTATCAATCCTTAAAAAGCTCGGCATTTTGTGATAAGTAAAACCAAAACCAAAACCAGCCTCTTCAAAAGCATTATCCAGATGCTTACGCATTCGGCCATAGGCATAACCATAAGGCAGTTCATTAAAATCGCCTACCAAAATAACAGGATACGGACTTTCTAAGATAAATTCCTCTACTAAATCTACCTGAATGGCCCTATCCTCAAAACCATGTTTTAACTGACTTAGGATGTTACGTGTCTCTTTAGCTCTTACTTCTTCGTTACTTGTAATCGCTTTTTTAATACGTATTCCCATAGATTTTAATTGAATATTTAAAACCCGTATAGTATCAGTGTTTACTAATAAATCCGTCAGAAGAATTCCATTATTATTAGTTTTCCATGAGATTTCCTTCTTGTAGATTATAGGAAATTTGGAGAAAGTGGCTAAACCCTCAGTACTGGTATTGCTAATTTCTTCTACCTCAGAATGCATGTAGGTGTAGTAAGGGTTTTCTCTTTTTAGTCGGCTAAAAACATCGAAAGTCTGATCACCTGGCCTATTGTACATTTCTTGAAAACACTTTATATCAGCAGAAAGAGTGTCCATATCATTAATCAAAGCATTCGACACTAACTTACCCTCTTCCCTCCTAGAATCTGCGTAGTTACAATACATCGCATTGTAACTAAGTACCGAAAAAGCACTCTTTGATCCAGCAATATCTCCTCCCGAACTGAATTTTAATGTTCTTTCTAAAAGTGGATAACCAATCACTAAAATCAAAAGAGAAAGAATAAACTTCCATGAGCGGGATATAATAAAAGAGATAAAAAAGAAAATATTCGCGGCGAATGCCAGCGGTATAGTTAAGGTTAGAAAACCCGCAAACCAATGTTTAATATCAGCTGCATATGATATTTGGAAAACAAATAGAGAATAGAGAGCTACTAAAAAATTAAGTAGAAAGTAAGATTTTATTACGAAGTCTTTTATAAAGTGCACAGCTCTGCGGCGTATTATTGTGCCCGAAAGATATAAAAAATAAACCTTATGATTCTCCTACTCGATATATTTGAAATATGAGTCAAAAAATTGGGTTTCAATAAATATTAAAGTAATTTTGCCGGAGATTTGAAGCGTAAAGGAGGGTTAATACCTCCTTTTTTGTTGCCTCATTTCGATGAAAAAATGTTAACTTCGGAGCAGATTTCTGATATTATAAAAGAGCTTTTAGACCCAGAAAGACACTTTCTGGTAGATTTAAAAGTCAGTACTTCTAGAATAAGAAATAAAATTACAGTTCTGATTGACACTGACATTGGAATTGGCATTGATGAGTGTAGCAGAATTAGTAGAGAATTGGCGAATTTACTAGAGGAAAAGATAGACGAGGCTTACACCTTAGAAGTGTCTTCTCCTGGGCTGGATACACCACTAAAAATAAACAGACAATACCTTAAAAATTTTGGCAGAAAACTTAAGGTGACATTATTAGATGGAAGTACACTAGTTGGTAAACTTATAACTGCTAGTGAAAAGGAGATTGTTATTCTGCCAGAAAAGAAAAAGAAAGAAAAAATAACGCCGGAGGAAATAACTTTAGCGTTTGAAAATATCAAAGAGGCTCGTGTGCAGGTCTCTTTTAATTAAAATTTAAACATTTTCTAAATGGATAGTGGAGATTTAATAGCGTCGTTTTCCGAGTTTGCTCGAGAAAAAAACATTGACAGACCCACCATGATTTCGGTCTTGGAGGAAGTTTTACGTACAATGATTCGTAAAAAATACGAAGACGATCATAATTTTGACATCATTCTGAACGCCGAAACTGGTGATTTAGAAATGTGGCGTACGAGAGAAATTGTTGACGATAACTCCGAAGACATCTGGGATAATGATAAAATTCCATTAACGGAGGCTAGAAAAATAGAGCCCGATTTTGAAATTGGTGAAGAAGTTGCTGAAGAGGTAAAACTAATTGACTTTGGAAGAAGAGTGGTTCAGACGGCACGTCAGACACTTATTCAGAAAATCAAAGACCTTGAAAAAGAAATGCTTTATGATCTTTACAAAGATCAAGTAGGTGAAATGCTTACTGTTGAAGTATATCAAATCTTGGGTCGTGAGGTTATTTGTTTAGATATGGATGGCAATGAGTTGTCTCTTCCTAGATTTGAGCAGATACCGAAAGATAGATTTAGAAAAGGAAATAGCATTAGAGCTGTAGTTCATAAGGCAGAATTAAATAATGGAAATCCTCGCGTTTTACTGTCTAGAACGTCTCCTGTATTCTTGGAAAGACTTTTTGAACAAGAAATTCCTGAGATTCTTGATGGTCTAATATCTGTCAAAAAAATAGTAAGAGAGCCTGGAGATAGAGCTAAGGTTGCTGTAGAGTCTTTCGACGAAAGAATTGACCCTGTGGGAGCTTGTGTAGGTATGAAAGGAAGCAGGATTCACAGTATTGTGAGAGAATTGGAAAATGAAAACATTGACGTTATCCAATGGACAGACAATACCCACCTATTTATTTCAAGAGCTTTAAGCCCAGCTAAGATTAGTTCGGTACAAATTGACGAAAACGGAGAAAGAGCTTCTGTCTTCTTAAAGCCTGATCAAGTATCTTTAGCGATTGGTCGCGGAGGATTGAACATCAAATTAGCCAGTAGACTAATAGGCATGGAGTTAGACGTATTCCGTGATGTAGAACAAGATTTCATCGAGGAGGATGTTGATTTGACAGAGTTCTCAGACGAAATTGAGCCTTGGATTTTGAAAGAACTTCATGGTATTGGTCTAGATACAGCAAAGTCTGTATTAGCCCTTAATAAGGAGGAATTGGTTAGAAGAACGGAATTAGAGGAAAGCACAGTAATAGAGGTATTAGCGGTCTTAGCAAGCGAATTCGAATAAAAAGGCCTTATCTTTACAAAACTTCATAGATCCTCGAATAAAAAAGCGATAAACCATATATATGGCAGTAAATAAAGTGATGCGATTGAGCCAAGTGGCCAGGAAATTAAACATGAGTCTAACTCATGTAGTGGAAGCACTTGCCCAAGAGGGTCATAAGACAGATAGTAATCCTAATGCCAAACTAAGCTCTGATTTGTTGCTGATACTTCAGGAAAAGTTTGATTCAACCGAGCTTCTTGGCTCCAACAAGCCAGCGGAGGAGGTTAAACCTAATTCTGCCGCTGGAGATGAAATCTTGTATTTCAGAGAGGACCCAGTAAAACCTAAGCCGGAGCCCGCTCCTGTAGAGAGAATCAAGATAGAAACAAAGCTAGAAGGGCCGAAGGTTGTCGGAAAGATAGACTTAGATAAAAAGTCAAAGCCAGAACCTGCTCCTGTCGTAAAAGAAGAGCCTATAAAAGCAGTAGAGCCTGTTAAAGAGGAAGTAGTTACGCCAGAGCCAGTTGTTGCGGAAAAAATAGTAACGCCAGAGCCAGTTGTTGCGGAAAAAATAGTAACGCCAGAGCCAATTGTTGCGGAAAAAGTGGTTCCGCCCACGCCACAGCCTTTTGTTGAAAAACCTGCAGAGCCCGTGATAGAGACTCCTCCAGTAGTTGAAGAAGTCAAGACTCCTCCGGCAGTAGAGAAGGTTAAGGCTCCTCCAGTAATTGAGCCAGTTAAGAAGCCTGATCCAGCTGCTGAAAAGCCAGCTCCTGTAGTAGAAAAAGCCCCTCCTGTAAAAGAAGAGGTCAAGGTGGTTGCACCAGAAAGCACTATCATAAAGGCTAAAGGAAATAAGCTAGCAGGTCTAAAGGTTTTAGGTAAAATTGAGCTTCCTGTTGAAAAGAAGCCTGAATCTAGTCAAGACAAGAAGAAAAGAAAGCGTAAGCACGTAAGCCGAATGGGCAAGCTTACAGGTATAACTGACCAGAAATTCTTCAAAAACAAGGAGAACGAGAATAAGCCCACTACCGGAAGCACGGCCAGACCAAATGATCGCAATACGCCTACTACACCTAACCGAGGTGGAAAACGTGGAGCACCTAGAAAAGAGGTAGTTAAAGAGGTAGACGTTAAGGATAGCATTAAGCAGACTTTAGCTAGAATGCAGTCTAGAGGGCCTGATTTCGGTGCGAAACAAAGAAGAGAAAAACGTAAAACTAGAGCAGAAAGGGCCGAATTACATGATGCTATCGAACAACACGAAAGCACGTACTTAAAGGTTACGGAGTTTATTTCTGCCGCCGAACTAGCTTCACTGATGGATGTAACGGTCAATGAAGTCATAGGTACCTGTATGGAAATGGGTATGTTCGTTTCCATCAATCAAAGATTGGATGCTGAGTCTATCCAGATGATAGCTCTGGAATACGACTTCGAAATAGAATTCATTTCTGCTGAAGAAGAAATTCAGGCAGAGGCCCTTGAGATTAAAGATGCAGTAGAAACGCTAAAGTCTAGAGCCCCGATAGTAACTATCATGGGTCACGTAGACCATGGTAAAACATCTTTACTGGATTATATTAGAACGACTAAAGTAGCCACGGGCGAGGCTGGAGGAATCACACAGCATATTGGAGCTTATAATGTAAAAATCTCTGAAGGCGACAATAAAGGCAAGTCTTTGACTTTCCTAGATACACCAGGTCACGAAGCATTTACGGCCATGCGTGCTCGTGGTGCTAAAGTAACAGATGTTGTTATTATCGTTATTTCAGCAGACGATTCTATCATGCCTCAAACTAAGGAGGCTATTAATCACGCCCAAAACGCAGGAGTACCTATTGTTTTTGCCTTCAATAAGATGGACAAGCCTGGTGCTAATCCTGATAAAATTAGACAAGATTTATCTGCTCAAAATATATTGGTAGAATCTTGGGGTGGGAAGTTCCAAGAGCAAGAAATTTCAGCCAAAACGGGTAAAGGAATTGAAGAGTTAATGGACAAAGTGATTTTAGAATCCGAACTTCTAGAATTAAAAGCAAATCCAGACCGTAATGCTAACGGTACTGTCATAGAGGCAACACTGGATAAAGGGCGTGGCTATGTAGCAACTATATTAGTGGAAGCCGGAACACTTAAAGTAGGAGATATTATTTTGGCCGGTCAATACTTTGGCCGTGTAAGAGCCATGATTGATGACCTTGGTGAAAGAATTGATGTGGCTGGACCTTCCACTCCTGTACAAATACTAGGTTTACCCGGTGCCCCTCAGGCTGGTGATAAATTCAACGTGATGGAAACTGACCGAGAGGCCAGAGAAATCGCTAATAAGCGTGAGCAAATCATTCGTGAGCAGAGTATTAGAGCTAAGAGGCATATCACTCTGGATGAAATTGGTCGAAGAAAAGCCATCGGTTCTTTTAAGGAGCTTAATGTCATTGTTAAAGGTGACGTGGATGGTTCTGTTGAGGCTCTTTCGGATTCTTTACTTAAACTATCTACGGAGGAGGTTCAGGTTAAGATTATCCATAAAGGTGTAGGTCAGATTTCTGAATCTGATGTACTCTTAGCCAGTGCAGCAGATGCCATTATACTTGGTTTCCAAGTTAGACCGTCTGGGAATGCCCGTAAAATTGCGGATACAGAGGAAATTGAAATTAGACTGTATTCTGTAATCTATGCAGCCATTGACGAACTTAAGGACGCCATGGAGGGTCTACTTGCTCCTACAGAGCAAGAAGTTATTACAGGTAACATAGAGGTTAGAGAGATATTTAAAATCTCTAAGGTGGGTACTATTGCTGGTAGTTACGTAACGGACGGTTTCGTGAAGAGAGCAAATAATGTGAGAATCATTAGAGATGGTATTGTACTTCATGAAGGTTCTATTGACCAATTGAAACGTTATAAAGATGACATGTCTGAGGTTAAGAAAGGTTATGAGTGTGGTATTAAAATAGCCAAATTCAACGACCTTCAAGTGGGAGATATCATTGAATCCTTCGAGATACAAGAGATAAAGAGAAAATTGAAGTAATAAGAAGAGGGTTATCTGTCGATAACCCTCTCTTGCGATTCATACATTTCAATTTTTTCTGAAAATATAATATTATTAATAAGTTGCATAAGGGTGTTTTTTGCCCTTAATTTGCTTTTAGTAAAAGTGCTATGCTAATAATCAATTCTGAAGCCGAAGCCTATTGTACATCAATAAGCCAAGCCGAACCCTCCGTTTTGAAAGAAATAAGGAGAGACACGTACGTTAATGTCATGCAGCCAAGAATGCTATCAGGGCATTTTCAAGGAAGATTATTATCTCTTATTTCTAATCTAATGCGACCTTACAGAGTTTTAGAAATAGGTACCTATACCGGCTATTCCAGCATTTGTTTGGCCGAAGGCTTGAGTAAAGACGGCAAAGTTATCAGTATTGATGTAAATGAAGAACTTCAAGATCGTATCAAAACCAATTTCGACAAAGCAGGAAAAACGGATAAAATCAACTTCATGGCAGGAGACGCAGCCCATATCATTCCAGAACTAAATGAAACTTTTGATTTGGTTTTCATTGATGCAGATAAACGAAATTACCAGAAGTACTTTGACCTTGTAATTGACAAAGTAAAAATAGATGGATTGATAATCTCTGACAATGTTCTTTGGGATGGTAAAGTTTTTGATCCAGAAGCCAAAGATCTCACTACCAAAGCTCTAAGAAAATACAACCTCTCTTTAAAAGAGAACAACAGAATACAAACCGTGCTTTTGCCAATCAGAGATGGATTACTCGTGGCAAGAAAAATTTCCTAAAATGAATAAGTTTATACCCCTATTACTGTGTATTTCCTTTAATATTAAGGCACAGATTGAATTTAGCATTCCAGAAACACCTAGGCAGATAGAATATGTCAATGTCGTGGTTAATCTTGATTCAGACGCCCAAAAAAGGGTCAACAATCATGTCATTTCACTACTTACTCCACAGAATTCCTATCTAGAATCCAAACTAGAACTCATGCAATGGTATTTCCCATACATTGAAGATATACTAGAGAAAGAAAATGTTCCGGATGACTTGAAGTACCTTGCAGTTCAAGAGAGTAATTTAAAGCCTGAAGCCCTATCTTCATCTGCGGCAGTTGGTTTCTGGCAATTTAAGGAGGCTACAGGTAAGGAGCTAGGATTGAGAATAGACAATGATATTGACGAAAGAAAGCATCTCGATGCCAGTACTGAAGCAGCAGCTCGTTATTTCAAAAAAAATAATATCATTTTTAAGAATTGGATTTCCTGTATTTACGCCTACAATCAAGGACCTACAGGAGCTGGCAAAGAAATTCCTGACAGCTGGTCCTATGCCAGTGAAGTTACATTCACAAAGGATACTCCAGATTATTTACTGAAGGCTTTAGCTCATAGAATTGCGTATGAACACCGTCTAAATCGCTTAAGGAAACCTTCAACATCTCTACTGCAATACCCCGCACAGGGGAAATCACTTGCTCAGATAGCAGTGGAATTATCAGTAGATTTAAGCGAGCTGAGGAAGTATAATGCTTGGCTGTATTCTGCCGCCATTCCTACTTCCAAGGTTTACAATGTCTTAGTTCCAGTAAGCAATGAAAGAAAAACTGAAGTTCAAAACAAAATTGACAAAAGACTTGAACTCAATAATACAGACAAGGGCTTCCCCTTACTGGTTAGAAAGACAATGGTAACCACTTCTGACGATGACCCCATCCTATACACCATCAATGAAAAAGAAGGAATTTTAGCTCAACCAGGAGATGAAGTTGCCCAACTTGCCAAAAAAGGCAACATTTCTATATCCTATTTTATCAAGTTTAATGACCTTACAGACAGGGATATGATAAAGACAGGTAGGGTATATTACCTACAAGCTAAGTCAAAAAAGGGGCCGACAGAGTTTCACACAGCTTCTAAAGGACAAACCTTCTGGGATGTCTCTCAGATGTATAATATTCGACTAAAAAATCTTTTGAAATTCAATAGACTCAAGTCGCCAGAAAGCTTGCAGCCCGGCAGAGTGGTTTGGCTTCAGAAAAAAAGACCAGCCAATCAACCCGTAGAAATTATTCAGGAGGTAATTCAACCAGAGGAACGACGTAAAATACCTATTTTGGCATCTTATGAACAAGAGAAGGTAGTACAAAAAGACATTTCTCCCGAGCCTATTCAGAAAGTAGAAAAACCAAAAGTTTTAGTTAGTAAGCCTGAAGTACAAACAGAACTTGAAAAAGTAGTTGTAAAGAAATTTGAACCAAAGCCCGAAGAACCTGAGATTATCAAGAAAACGGCTCCTGCAAAGAAGCCAGTGCTTGCAACAGCCAAAATGCACTTGGTACGTCAAGGAGAGACCCTTTATGCCATTTCTAAGAAATACGGCCTGAGTGTAAGTGAACTGAGAGCAATAAATAACATGTCCAAAAGTGACGTGCTGCAATACGGTCAAAACTTGACTGTTTCTATTGGATCAACTTCTGAAGAACCAATACCCTCTGTAGTGACCAAAGAGCCTCCCGCTAAGGAAGTGGTTAACAGAACCGTGGCTTCAGACACTAGACGATCTCCAGCAACTCATTCTGTAAAGAAAGGGGAAACACTTTTTTCTATTTCGCAACAATACGAAATAACAGTAAATCAGCTTAAACAGATGAATGGATTAAGCAATAACACAATATCCATTGGCCAAAGATTAAATGTCGGAAATAGTGCCTCTGATGTACTGACAGCTAAGCTTCACTCTGTAGCCAAAGGAGAAACACTATTCAGCATTTCCAAAAAGTATAATACCTCGGTGGCTCAGTTAAAAGCTTGGAATGATCTTCGATCAAATACAATAACCGTTAGTCAAAAACTGAAAGTCAATAAATAGATCTCATCCAGCTTTTAAGAGGTAAATTTGCAGCATGATTCTAATAGAAGAAACGGTCATCTCTGATGATGTAAAAGAAAAGCAGTTTGTTTGCAATCTTGAAAAATGTAAAGGAGCTTGCTGTGTAGAAGGTGACCTTGGTGCCCCTTTAGAAGAATCGGAGCTTCAAGTTTTGATAGACTTGTATGACAAAATAAAACCCTACCTATCAAGTGAGGGTATAAAAGCCATAGAAGAACAAGGTGTTTTTGTAGTTGATGAGGAAAACGATTTTAGCACACCTACCATAGGGGATAAAGAATGTGCTTATGCTATTTACGACAAGAAAGGATCCCTTAAATGTGGTATTGAACAAGCTTATAATGATGAAGTTATTGACTTCATAAAGCCCATCTCGTGCCACCTCTACCCTATCCGTGTCACTAAATATGAAGAATATCATGCCCTAAACTATGACCAATGGAGCATTTGCTCCGATGCTTGTGAATTAGGCGAAAAGCTGGGTGTACCAGTCTACAAATTTCTTAAGGAGCCACTTGAAAGAGCCTATGGCGAGGAGTGGTATCAAAAACTAAAGGTGGAGATTGAAGGAAAATAGATTCAATGATATCTACGAAATCGTAAAACTTATTCCAAAAGGGAGAGTTTCGTCTTATGGCTTGATAGCTGAATACTTAGGAAGTAAAAGGGGAGCAAGGCTCGTAGGATGGGCCATGAATGCCCTCCAAAACCAACCAGACGTTCCAGCCCACAGGGTAGTTAATAGAAACGGTCTGCTTTCTGGAAAAGCTGCATTTAATCCACCTTCTGTCATGCAGACTCGTCTAGAGAGTGAAGGCATTTTAATTGTGGATGATCAAGTCCAAAACTTCGAAAAACATCTCTGGAATCCTAATCTAGAATTGCTTTGAACCAAATATGTTGTACAATTTATGTTCAGCCCAAACTCCTTCGGTCTTTTGTTAGAAAATTAAACTTTTGTGAAATATATTTACATCAGAAAAGAAAACAACCAAATTAAATTTCGGCAACAGACATCATGGCAACAGGAAAACTAGACGTAATTGACCATAAATTATTGGAAATATTACAGCAGAATGGAAAAATAACCAATTCTCAGCTATCTAAAGATGTAGGTCTATCTCCCGCCCCAACTCTGGAGAGAGTCAAAAAACTTGAGCAGTCTGGTATTATCCAAAGTTATCATGCTCAGGTAAACCGTGATAAAGTGGGTCTTGGTGTATTAACTTTTGTCCAGGTAACTCTGAAAGGACATCAAAAGATAATCATTGAAGCTTTTGTTAAAAAAGTAAATTCCGTTCCTGAGATTATAGAGTGCCATCATGTGACCGGCTCATGCGATTTCTTGCTTAAAGTTATTGCGAAGGACATCGCCAACTATCAGCAGCTCATAATGGACACCATTAATGAAATAGAAGTAGTCTCAAGCACGCAGACCATGGTGATTCTTCAAACCATAAAGAATAGTAAAGTTTTACCTATCCCTTAGACCTATTTTTCCTTATTTCTTTTTTTAATGTCTTAATTCTTTCTGCCGCCTCTTTATAAGAGGCGTTTTTTTTCTGTTTAGAATCAATAATTAATTTATAACTCTGAGCAGCTTTTAAGTAATCTTTCTGGGATAGTGCCATATCTCCAATACCCAAAATAGCTCCTAGATAATAGCCCGATTCCAAAGAATTGTTTCTTCTTGAAAAATCTACACACTGTTCATAATAAGTAATAGCCAAATTATAATCCTTGTTATAGTTCTGATAAATATAACCTAGGATGTAGGCTCCGTATCTTCCTTCGTTCGGCCCATATCCATACTTTTCAGCAGCTATATTATCTAATAATTCATGTGCGATTCTTTTGGCTTCAGGTATTTTCCCCATCACGAAACTAGATCTAGCCGCATACCTGTGAAAAAAAGAGTTATTCGGATAAAGTAAGTGCATTTGAGTTGCTAACTGGCGAGCCTCCGCATTCCTGTTCTCCATCGCATAAATTTGAATCAGAAAGTACCTAGCTTCCATTCGAGTATAAAAAGCATTTAAACTCACATTCTTTAATTGGGCTATACCCAATTGCTTATCACCCTTTCTGAAAAAAGTCAGAATCGGTCTTAATGACTTGTAATTTTCACGAATCCATTTTGAGTAAAAATTATAAAGGCCGTCCCCAAATAAAAGTTCTGGATTTATGTTTTCGTCTCCCCTACTTAGCTCCAAGTATTTCAAGGCTTGTTTACCCGCCCATGCAGACCTTACCCAATTCTCTCTCTCAGCATAAAGCCTACCTTTAAATGCGTATGCTGCCGATATAAAGAATGCCGCCTCTTTGTTTGTTTCATCCTCTTTGTATAGATCATAACCTAGATCTATTGATTTATCCATGTAACTATGAATCGTATCATCATATCTTTCTATACCTGTGTCAGGCACTATACGCCACCAATAATTTAGCCCAAGCAAAAAATAGCCAATTGGGTGATAGGGATATTTAGCCGAAAGCCATTTAAACTCTCTTTCAGCGGCTGCAAAGTTGAAATTATACATATTATCAATAGCAGTGGTCGTCTCTATCTGTATCCCCCTATCCATCAACAATCTGGTAGGCCTTGGTGGGGGTTCTACCACATCATATAACTGTGCTATCCCAAAAAACGGAATGCACACAAGCCACAATACTTCTCCTATATCTCGTAGAGTTTTCATAAACATATTTAGCTCAAATATCCTTTCATCGGGTATATATAGCTAATTTTTTCTTTTATTGGTTCATCATATATTTCTTCCTCAATGAAAACGATAAAAGACAAACAGTTTGTGCCTTTAATTCCAAAAGATGTTTTAGTGGCACAGATAAAGTCCTTGGCACGGGTTCTTGAAAAAGATTATGAGGGTAAAGACCCCTTATTTGTAGGCATATTAAACGGCTCCTTTATGTTCTTATCGGAATTGTTTAAAAACATATCAATAAACTGTGAAGTAAGCTTTATTAAAGTGAAATCTTATGAGGAAATGCATTCCACAGGTCACGTTAAACAATTAATAGGTTTAAACGAAAACATTACTGATAGGCATGTCATTATAGTAGAAGACATTATTGATACTGGAAATACCATGAAGGAAGTTTTACCCGTTTTTCAAGATCAAAAACCCGCTTCCTTGAAAATATTAACACTCTTACATAAAAAAGATGCCACACAATTTGACCTTAAAGTTGATTACACAGGTTTTGTTATCAAAGATAAATTTGTAGTAGGGTTCGGGTTAGATTATGACGGTTTTGGTAGAAACATTGACGAGGTTATGGTCTTAGCAGATAGTTCTGATTAATCAAAAAAGCTAATTTCCCCTAGTCTGAAACTCACAATTTGTCCAAATTTGTACCTCTCCATACTAAATGCCTTTAATTTCAACTTAGCCACCTTTAAAATTATTTCATTGTAAACGCCCCTTTCTATTTGGTTTATTACTTTCCCATTTAGTAAACTCATTTGCCCTATTTTAATTTCTTCAGGTCTTATCAGTATTGCTTTTTTATCCGTTGATACATTCAGATAATTCTTAGCTTCAGACCTAGAAACCAAATTATACTCACCTGTCATCGCTGCATTATAAATACTTTGGGGATATTTATAGATACTCATAGGCTTGTCAGTTTGAGCTATTTGGCCCTCTCTTAAAATCGCCAATTTATCTGCCGTATCAAAAACATCTGAAATATCATGCGTGACAAAAACGCAAGCCATTTTCTCATCCTTTACGATATTCTTTATCTTATTCTTCAACGTACTTTTATTCTTGTAATCGAGGTTACTAAAGGGTTCGTCCAACAATAAAAGTGAAGGCTCATCTGCCAGGGCTCTAGCGATTGACGCTCTTTGTTGTTCTCCTTCAGACGACTGCCTTGGTAACTGATTTGCCACTGCATTCAACCCTGTTAGCTTGAGCAACTTAGCTACGCGTTTATCTTTATACTCGTCGTTAAAAAAACGCAATTCGTATTCAATATTCTCTTTTAAAGAAATGTTAGGAAAGAGGGGATTATCTTGGCGAACAATCTTAATTTTTTCATTGCCAGGAATTAACTTTTTAGAGGGTGGCTTAATACTTTCTCCGTCAATCTCAAGCACTCCAGAAAGAGGTTCAAGTAGGCCAGAAATAAGCTTCAATAAAGTGGATTTCCCAGACCCACTTTCTCCTAGAAGTGCAAAAATCTGATGCCTCTCAAGAGAAAGACTAATATTATCTATTATTTTTTTACCCTCAATATTAAAATTGAGATCCTTAATCTCTAGCACTTTTTCCAAAACGTTTTTAAAAATTATTTAGCGTAATAATAGGCAATTCCCAATTCCTTGTCTTAAGTTTAGGCGAAATTGTTAGAAATTAGATAAGCCCTATCCCTATAAATGTTAGAATTATACAGTAAGCAAACCAAATGTCTGGTGGCATTGGACTCCATTATATTTGGTTTTGACGGTTCTAAACTTAAACTCCTTCTGGTTAAAAGAGGGATAGAAGAGAGCAAGGATGTTTGGTCACTAATGGGTGGCTGGTTAAAGCTTAACGAAAGTTTGGATGAGGCGGCTTCTAGAGTTTTAGATAATCTAACTGGATTGAAAGATATCTATTTAGAACAACTTTCCACTTTTGGGCTTCCTGAACGTGATCCTGTAGAAAGAACAGTTGCTGTTACCTACTTTGCTCTGATCAATGTAGAGGACTATTCCCTTTTTGACTCTGGGGGCTATCAAGCAGAATGGTTTGATATGGATCAGCTTCCTGACCTACTTTTTGATCATAGAGACATGGTAAAACATGCTATCAATAGACTTAGAAGCAAAGCAGCCTTTCACCCTTTAGGTTTTGAACTTCTACCAGAGAAGTTCACTTTACCCGAACTTCAAACCTTATATGAGGCTATTTTTGATGTCCGTTTTGACAAAAGAAACTTTAGTCGCAAAATCCTTTCAAATGGCATATTAGACAAGTTAGATGAAAAGCAAAAAGGCCATTCAAAAAAAGGAGCTTTCTTGTATAAATTAAACCCACAAGCCTACAGCACAGCTTCGAATTCAAACTTATACTTTATTTCAAATATTGATTCTCTGCTCTAGTCAGCCATCTTTCTGGTTTTAATTGTAATATAAAATCAGTAGAGGACAAGAACAACTACCTCGTTCTAAGAGATTAACGGTGTCAAAGTAACCATCATCAATAACCCCTATTGTAAAATTCTGACTGAGCCCATATTCCGGTATTCCTAGATATATCATCCTCCCTGCTAGTATAAGTGTGGAGGCACTTATACTAGCAGTTTTGTATTGAAAGACGCATAAGAAAATAGTGAACAGCTCTCCAAAACCAAGCCATATATGCCTATGAGGTAATATCCTGCCTAGCGACAAATTAGAGCTCTTTAAAAACTATTTCGATACTAATTTAAATTTCAAATAATCTAAATTCTCGGAGTCCGAAATAGCATCTATCCTAATCGTATCTACTCCCCTACTTTGAAGTAACCTTTTCATCGCAAAGGCTCTTTTTAGGCCTATTTGAGAATTACCTCCAGAGTGCCCTCCTTTTACCTGCAGCTGCAATCTAGGATTAGTTTTAAATTCAGAAACAATACTATCAATCACACTATTTGCCGGGTTTGATAGATCTATAGAATCTCCACCATAACTCAACGACTCAATTTTAACATCTGTTCCAAGTGATTCCGTATCAGAAGAATTTAGCAACTCTCTTAGGGCCAACCAACCGGCGTCACCCATAGAGCTCGCCTCTTTAACAACACTAGCCAAACTATCGGCTAGAAAGGTGTTGTCCTCATTTAAATCAATAACCTGAGACTCTTGTGGAGCAGATGATCCAAATAGTTCTTCACGAGCATCATACAAGAAGTATCCTAATAGTGCTATTAAAGCAACCACTCCAACGATTAGCAGCGTTCTTTTATTGAAAGATTTCGATTCCTCATCCTCATAAGTTTGCTGACTCTCAGAGATAAGTTCTTCTCCTGAGATGAAGTATTCTTCCGACTTACCGTCCTTTTCTTCTTTCTTCTTGGCATAATAAAGCTTCATGTTTCTTAAATCATGAATACCAAGAGCAGGAATCATTTTATCTATTAACGACTCAGGAGCTTTATCAAAAAGAGGGTCTCTGTGCTCCTTTAGATAATTCATCAACTCGTCCTTACTAGTTCCATCATTTAACTTCTCGGCTAAAAACTTAATCACTAATGAGTTTACAAAACCAGCGTACTTATTGGTTTCACTCTTGCTAGTACCACTGTGAGAAGTAACAAGGTTTAGCAATTGACTTTTAAAAGACGGAAAAATTTGACTCATATTTCTTTCTCCGATCCGAACAAACTCCGCTAAACCCTTTCCTTCTGCATAGCTTTTTTCAGTATTAAAAGCCTTTAAATCTTTGTCAAAAATCCTTTGGATTTGATTGACTAACATATTTGTACTCATGTCACTATTAGCCCTCCTAATCAAACCAGCCAATAAAGTGTAGAATATAGCATCAATTGCTCCTTTGGTATCTCCCAAGTTTCTCTCTCCTAAAGCTTTCAAATTCTCGATCACCTGCCCCGACAGGCTCGCCTCATACTTCTCAAACAACATCATTTTTCTGCACTTTTTGTGATCAAAATCTAGTATTAGATTGCAAAAAAACAAAAAAAAGAGGTATTTGCCTTTAATTCGATTCAATTAATTCGACCCTATTTCAAGATAAAATTATGGCCACAAGCAAAAAGAAGAAGCTAAGGAGTGAAGACTGGTTTGGTAAAGAGGGTAAGGATGGCTTTATCTATAGAAGTTGGATAAAAAATCAAGGCTACCCTGCTCATCAATTCAAAGGAAAGCCTGTTATAGGAATATGTAATACCTGGTCTGAGGCGACACCTTGTAATGGCCATTTTAGAGAACTGGCTCAATTTATAAAAAACGGTGTTTATGAGGCTGGTGGGTTCCCTCTAGAATTCCCTGTAATGTCCTTAGGCGAAACAATAATAAGGCCTACGGCTATGCTATACAGAAACTTAGCAGCCATGACTGTAGAAGAGAGTATCAGAGCAAATCCTTTTGATGCTGTAGTTTTAATGACAGGTTGTGACAAAACAACTCCATCCTTAGTCATGGGAGCAGCTAGTGTAGACATCCCCTCTATTGTCTTGCCAGGCGGCCCTATGTTAAATGGTAAATTCAGAGGTAAAGATTTGGGTTCGGGCACAGATGTATGGCGTTTTGATGCAGATTACAAAGCTGGAAAAATGACTTTGGACGACATGGAAGAGGCTGAGGCCTGCATGAGCAGAAGTATAGGTCACTGTAATACCATGGGAACCGCATCCACTATGGCTACTATGGTAGAAGCTCTCGGACTTACTTTGCCTGGAGTCTCCTCAATACCTGCGGCTGATTCTAGAAAAAAGATGATGGCTCATATGACCGGAATTAGAGCAGTGGAGATGGTTAAGGAAGATTTAACCATTTCTAAAATATTAACCCGCCCAGCATTTTTAAATGCCATTAAGGTGAATTCTGCCGTTGGCGGTTCTACCAACTTCGTCTTGCATTTATTAGCGATAGCTAAAAGAATGGAAATACCCCTTACTCTAGATGATTTTGATGTTCATGGTTCTAAAATTCCTTTCTTACTTAATCTCATGCCTTCCGGTAAATACCTTATGGAGGACTATTATTATGCGGGCGGAATTCAAGTTATTCTTAAAGAGCTAGAGAACCATCTAAATACAGAGGCGATAACCGTCAATGGCAAAACGCTTACAGAAAACTCAAAAAAGGCTAGAAATTGGAATTCGGATGTAATACGGCCGATATCAGACCCCATTATTAAAGAAGGCGGTATTACAGTAGTTAAAGGAAACCTTTGCAAAGAAGGAGCAGTCATCAAGGTTTCTGCTGCCAGCCCAGAACTATTAAAGCATAAAGGGCGTGCTGTGGTTTTCGAAACGATAGAAGATTATCACGCTAGAGTAGATGACCCAGATTTAGATATTGATGAAAACTGCGTCATGGTTTTGAAAAACGTTGGCCCAAAGGGCTACCCTGGCATGCCAGAAGTTGGAAATATGGCTCTACCTAAGAAAATTATACAAAAGGGCGTTACCGATATGGTGAGAATCTCTGATGGAAGAATGAGTGGAACAGCATACGGAACTGTTTTCTTACATGCCTCCCCAGAGTCTGCCCTTGGAAGTCCCTTAGCCTTGGTAGAAGATGGAGATATCATTGAATCCGATGTATTCAATAAAAGTATCCACTTGCATGTCTCTGATGAGGAATTAGCAGAAAGACGTAAAAAGTGGAAGCCATTGGATTTAGGTTTTGATAGAGGTTATATTAAGCTATACATAGACACCGTAAACCAAGCCCATGAAGGTGCAGACATGGGCTTTCTACAAGGAAAATCAGGAAGTATTGTTAATAGAGAATCACACTAATACGGCCTTTACGTATAGATGTTTGGCTACTCAGACATCATTGTGTAGCTTTAGGAACCCAAGTAACCCTAAAGTATCATATAAAAGATGAATTTTCGAACCCAAATCGAACTTTCTGAGCTGCCATTCAAAATAGATAGATCGTCAAAAGTATTGACCATTGGCTCTTGTTTTTCCGACGGCCTGGGACAGTATCTAACGCGGAGCAAAATCAATTGCTTGCATAATCCGTATGGGATAGTTTTTAATCCTGTTTCTATTTTTAGGCTACTCAGTCAAAGCCTAGACAACCTTCCGGTTAAAACAAACTATTTCACTAAGAATCAAGGACTTTGGTATCATTATGATTTTCATTCTAAACATTGCAATCAAGACAAACGTCATTTGGAAAGTGAGCTGAATGATCTTCATCAACAAGTAGGTGAATTTCTAAAAAAAACGGACTACATAATTATAACGTTGGGGACAGCCTTTGCATATCGGCTTTTCCAGAATTCTTATGTGGTGGCCAATTGCCATAAAAAGGAAGCGACTTTCTTCAAAAAAGAAATACTCTCTTTAAAGGAAATAGATATTAGATTTAAACAATTCTACGAACGACTTGTACAGATCAACCCCAAAGTCAAACTAATTTTCACAGTTAGCCCAGTAAGACATATCAAGGACACACTTCCGGGTAATAGCCTTAGCAAGAGCATCTTAAGACTAGCTTCACAGCAATTCACTGAAGAGAGTAAAAATATTTCCTATTTCCCTTCCTATGAAATTCTCATGGATGACTTACGAGATTATAGATACTACTCAGAGGACATGATACATGTTAATGAAGTTGGTCAGAAATATGTCATAGAGCATTTTAAAAAAACAGCCTTTTCTAAAGACCTTCTCGATTTTATTTCTGAGTGGGATCAAATTAGAAATCAAATTAATCACCGGCCCTTTCAGTCGGACTCAGAAATACACCAAAAATTTCTTAAAAAATTGGTTCAAAGATTAGAAAAACTAAAAGGTTCGGTGGACGTAAACAATGAACTAGAAATGGTAAAGGCTCAGCTCATTTAATCTTTTAAATATTTAAAGACTTTGTAAAACTTTCCGCTACATAATACTGTTTTATGCACGAATTCAAACTGAAGTTTAGTGATAAGTAAAGAAGATGTTTTAGCTGCTCTTAGTAATGTAGAAGAACCTGACTTGAAAAAGGATCTGGTTACTCTCAATATGATTAAAGACGTAGCTGTGGAGGGCTTTAAAATAAGTTTTACGGTAGTATTAACAACTCCAGCATGCCCCTTGAAAGAGGTTATCAGAAAAAGATGCATGGATGCCCTAGAGGAAAAGTTAGGCACCGAAATAGAGGTAGACATCGCGATGACAGCCGAAGTAACTACCATTAGAAACAACAATCCACAACTTCCTGGTGTCAAAAACATTATAGCAATTTCTTCAGGAAAGGGCGGTGTTGGAAAATCAACGGTAACGGCGAATCTAGCTTTGGCTCTCAAGGATTTTGGAGCAAAAGTAGGTATCATAGATGCAGACATTTTTGGACCCTCTATTCCTCTTATGTTTGGAGCAGAGGATGTGCAACCGCTGATAACGCCCAAAGACGGAAAAAACATGATTCATCCCGTCAATCAATTTGGAATTAAAATGATTTCAATAGGCTTTCTTACACCCAAAGACAATGCAGTGGTTTGGCGTGGCCCAATGGCCAGTCAGGCACTTAGACAATTTTTGGGAGATGTGGACTGGGGTGACTTAGATTATCTACTAATTGATTTGCCTCCTGGTACGAGCGACATACACTTATCTTTGGTTCAAACGGTGCCCGTAACTGGTGCTGTGGTAGTAACGACTCCGCAGAAAGTAGCTGTGGCAGATGCTACCAAAGGTTTATCTATGTTTCAGCAGCCACAGATAAACGTACCCATATTAGGTATAGTAGAAAATATGGCCTACTTCACACCCGAAGAACTCCCAGATAATAAGTATTATATATTCGGAAAAGACGGAGGTAAAGAGTTAGCCGCTAAGTTTAATGTACCTCTATTAGGAGAGATACCTATAGTACAAGGAATAAGAGAAGCTGGTGACGCAGGCAGGCCAGTTATGATGGGACAAGATTCCGTTTCTAAAGAGGCTTTCAAAAAAACAGCAGAAGCTCTCGCCCAACAATTGGCGATAAGAAACGCCTCTACACCCGCCACGGAAAGAGTAGTTGTAGCTTAGTAGGTATTAGGAAATTATTTTAGGGTAAACTATTTTTGTTAAAATAATAAAGAGATGAGTTCTATAAACGAACGTGTGGAAATGGCCTTAGACGGCGTGAGACCTTATTTAGAGGCCGACGGTGGCAATGTAAACGTACTAGAAATAACAACAGAAGGTACGGTTATGTTAGAACTTTTGGGGGCTTGTGGCTCTTGTCCCATGTCTACTATGACTTTTAAAGCTGGCCTAGAAGAGGCCATTTTAAAATCCGTTCCTGAGATTAAAAAAGTAGTAGCAGTAAATCTAACTCCAGCGGGATAAGCATAGAATATAAATTATAAAAGCATTTTATTGAACTACTTGCCAAAGCAAGTAGCTTTTTTATTTATCTTAGCACTACTAATCGTGTTTCCTATAATAATTTTCGCTTCCCATTGTAATGAGTACCAAACTTAAAGTCGGCATATTTTTCGGTGGTCCCTCACGAGAAAGAGAGATTTCTTTCAAAGGTGGTAAAACAGCCTATAACCATTTGGACAAAAGTCTTTATGAACCTGTATTAATTTTTGTCGATAGTATAGGTAATTTTATTGAAATCAGACCTGAATTTATTGATGCAGATTCTATCAAGGACTTTTATCCCTCTAAAAACTTAAATAATGGCTTCCGTGTGTACATAGAGGCTCTTGGTTCTTTAAATGAAACTCAGCTTTACAAGCTTATATACAAGATTGGGAAGCAAATAAAAGTAGATAAACTCAAAGAGCATATTGATATAGCCTTTCCTATTATGCACGGACCCTACGCCGAAGACGGCAGTATTCAAGGGCTCCTGGAATGGTATGGAATCCCCTATGTAGGACCTAGTATTTTGGGCTCTGCTATTGGCATCAACAAACCGTTTCAAAATCATCTTTTAGCCAAATCAAACGGCCAAAAGAAAAAGACCCGAGTTATTTCTAGAAAAGAATGGGAGAACGCAAACAAATCAAGCCTCTTTAGTGAATTAACTAAGACATTGGGGTTCCCTTTGGTTGTTAAAGCTCCTCATCAAGGTTCTTCAATCGGTGTGGGGATTGTCCGAAAAAGAAGCATGGAAGAATTCTCAAAAAAGATGTTTCAATGTTTTTTTGATACCATTATTTATCAAAAAGATTGGACTAAGCTTACCGCACGTCAAAAGAAAAACATCTTAGAGAAAATGCAAACTCTAGGTGAAGGAATAGGTTTCCCTGTGGTACTTAATGGAGAAGAAGTTTCTCATCCAAATAAGCTTTTAAAAGCCTTAAACATTTACCTAAAAACTAATTCAGAGGCCATTTTAACCTCGAACAATTCTGAAGACTATGTCCTCATAGAGGAATTTATTGAGGGTCAGGAATTTTCAATGGGTCTTATCCAAGACGACGACTTTCAGGTTTTTGCCTTGCCACCTACAGAGATCTATGGAGACATCGAATCCTATGATTTTAAGTCTAAATATCAATCTAACGCTACCAAGAAAAGAATTCCCATTGAAACCAATTTTGAGAATTTATCAAAAATTGAAAAAGAAGGAATTACCGCCTTCAATGACTTGGGACAAAACGTTATCTGTAGAATTGACGGGTTTCTTACAGAAGATGATCAAGTTATCTTTCATGACCCGAATACCATCCCTGGAATGTCACCAAGCAGCTTAATTTTCAAGCAAATGGCAGAAATTGGACTGAATGTTAGTCAATCCATAAATTATCTAATCAGACAGTCCCTTAATCAACGCATTAGAGATGGAAAAAACACCCATCATTTTAAGGGTATACTTTCTCAGATTGACGAAAATATGGCTTCCTCCAAATCAAAAGCTAAGAAAAAAATTGCTTTAATTTTTGGTGAAAACGAGGAAGAGTACATGGCAATACAATCTAAATATAATCAACTAGCTGCATCTGAAGATTCTGTACCTACCTGCATTTGTGCTGCCAAAAATGGACATCACTATCTTATTCCTATAACCCTTATGTACAAATCTGGCATTCTAGAGTTTGGTTCTGCTATTGGAGCTCCAAAGCACGCTTTTATACAGAAATTAATAGATAAGACGGAAGTGTTAAGAAACCTTTACGCTGGTGATGTCAACTTTAAGGTTGAAAAAATAGAAGAGAGCCAGCTTCAATTATCTTTTGATGAGCTCATATCTGGGAGTTCCTTAGTTGAAAAAGAAACTTCAGATAATGGCTAAAAAGAAGAAATATTATGTAGTCTGGGCCGGCAGAAAAAGAGGAATTTACTCAGACTGGGATACCTGCAAAAAACAAATAGACGGATTTACCGGAGCACAGTATAAATCATTTGAATCTCAGCAAGCAGCTATTGACGCATTTGCTAAAAATTATGCTCAGTCCGTTACTAAAGGTGGCTCTAAAGGCAAAGCCGCTATAAACCTAAACGCCACACCTCCAATTAAAGAGAGCGTGGTGGTAGATGCCGCTTGGAATACCAAATCTGGTGATATGGAATACCAAGGTTTTGATTTTAGAACAGGTAAACTATTGTTCAAAAAAGGGCCTTTCAAGGACGGAACGAATAACATTGGCGAGTTTCTAGCTATTGTACATGCTTTAGCCCTCTTAAAAAAACACGATGTAAATCTACCCATATATACCGACTCTAGGACCGCTATGAGCTGGGTTAGAAAAAAGTGTGCGAACACTAAGCTTAAGCCTACAGATAACAATGCTGAGCTTTTCGAATTGAATAAGAGAGCCGAAGAATGGCTTAAAGCCAATACGTATGAAAACCCAATACTAAAATGGGAAACCAAAAACTGGGGCGAAAACCCTGCAGATTTCGGCAGAAAATAAGGTAGAAATAAGCAAATGTTCACCTTTAAACAATTCGTTGTTAAGCAAGATAAATGCGGTATGAAAGTCTGTATAGACAGCTGTATTTTGGGAGCTCGTACGCAAGTTTCTTCAGGAAATAAAATTTTAGATATTGGCACAGGAACAGGGCTACTAAGTCTGATGTTAGCACAAAAGGCTAAGGTTAACATAGACGCTATTGAAATTGATGAAGATGCTTTTAATCAAGCCTCCGAAAACTTTAGTCAAAGCCCCTTTTCTAAGAACATCATCCCGTTTCATGCCGCCCTATCAGATTTCAAGGAAACTGATTATGATGTCATCATCTGCAATCCGCCATTTTACAGCGGTCAACTAACTTCACCCAACCAGCAAAGAAACAAGGCTATGCATCAGGAAAGTCTTTTGCTTGAAGATTTGGCAACTGAAATAAGTGAGAAGTTAAAAATCGAGGGCACAGCCAATATCCTACTTCCATCGGCTCAAATGAGAGTTTTTGAAACTCAAATGTACAACCTAGGTTTCTTTATCAATACCAAAACCCTTATCAAACACAATTCTGAAAAAGCACCCTTTAGAGAAATAACAGTATTTAACAGGCACAACATCCCTACCCAAATATCCGAATTTGTAATTAGAGAAACTGATAATGCGACTTACACTCAGGAATTTCAGGCTCTTATGAAGGATTACTACATTATTTTTTAAATTTGTCTTAGTAATAATGCCTTCCTAAAAAATGTCTAACCCGCAAATAAGTGTGTTGATTCCTCTTTTAAATGAGGCCGAATCTCTTCCTGAACTCCATGATTGGATTGTCAGTACACTTACAAAAGCATCTCTCTCTTATGAAATCCTATTCATTGATGATGGTAGCACGGACTCCTCATGGCAAGTCATATCTGACCTTTCATTAAAAAACGAATTTGTTAGAGGAATAAAATTTGGTAGAAACTACGGGAAAACAGCGGCCTTAGACACTGGTTTTCAAGCAGTAAAAGGTGATGTGATTATTACTATGGACTCCGATCTACAGGACAATCCTGAGGAAATCCCAGCTCTATATGACAAAATCACAAAAGAGGGTTATGACTTAGTAAGTGGTTGGAAAAAGAAAAGACATGACCCCTTTTTGTCTAAGAATTTACCGAGCAAACTTTTCAACTGGGCTGCAAGAAGAATTTCTGGCGTAAAGCTGAACGACTTTAATTGCGGTTTGAAAGCTTATGACAAAAAAGTGGTGAAAAATATTAAGATTTATGGTGAGATGCATCGCTATATCCCAGTTATAGCCAAATGGAATGGTTACCACAAAATTGGGGAACAGGTGGTTCAACACCAAGCTCGTAAATATGGTGAGACCAAATTCGGTTTTGACCGCTTTATTAATGGTTTTTTAGATTTAATAAGTATCACGTTTGTTAATAAGTTTGGACGAAGACCTATGCACTTTTTTGGGGCCTTTGGTGTGCTATCATTTCTTCTTGGCTCAGCGATAACTTTCTTTTTGATTGCCGAAAAAATATACAACCTCTATAAGCATATTCCATATAGAAATGTGACGGACAATCCCTTATTCTTCTTGGCCTTGAGTATTATCTTGATCGGGACTCAATTCTTTCTAGCTGGTTTCTTAGGTGAGCTTTTTGTAAAACAGAACATTCAATCTAATGAGTACATCATTGAAGAAACTGTGTAAACTCAGTATTTACATGGTATTTTGCTCCATGAGCCTTTGAACTCTTGTATTAAGACAGACCGACGACCATAGGGAATTGATGTGCAAACGGGGGTTATAAAGTACTAGAACCCCATTAAATGCGAGAAGCATGGTCCTTCTAGAGCGGGCATAAAGTACTGAAAGTAAATAAATTAGTTTTCAGTTTTCACGAATCCAATAACAGAATACACAGTCAAGTATAACTTAGAGACAGTTAGTGGAATAAGGCGATGTTGGCCTCCATTTTTGAAGTGTTAGACCTTGAAGAGGTTAACTCCATTCTTCTGATGAACAAGTCAGACCACATCTATAGCTTGAAGGCCTTGGCTGTTAAACTGCCCTCCAATTTAATGAAAACCTAGTAGACTTTGGAATCGAGTAAATCAGGCACGGTTTTAGCACATTTTTAGAAAAAAAAGAATAAACCGATGAATGTTAATTTCAAGAGCATACTCTTCCTGGGAATCGTTTCTCTTTTCTTGGGAGCCTGCCAAACCAATAGCACCGAAGATATAACCCCTCAGACAGTATCTGGAAGGTGGAATCTCCAAACTGTAACTTTAGAAGAAGAAGTTCAAGGGTTTCCAATGGAAAACTCTAATGAAAATGTAGCAGATCAGGAGCTTTATATTGAATTTAACAGTGATGGTACCTACACCACTAATTCAGACATCGAATTAGGGAAATTCTCAAAAGGAAGTGGTTCGGCTTTTACTAACAAATATGAATTCGAAAACAATATTTTAGCTCTGACTTACGATGATGCCTTGTTTCAAAGGCCACTGAGCATATATTTCATTACAGAAATTAATGAAGAAACTACAATGAATTTGAGAACCACAAAAAAAGAACTAACTGATGCCTTCGCAGATACAATTGATTTAGACCTAGGCTCCCAAGCCTTGGCTCAAGCTTTGCTGGGTAGTCTGGTGAAATTTGATTTTACTCTATCTTTTACAAAGCAATAACGTCAAACAACATCTTTCATCTAAAAAAGCTCCCAACGGAGCTTTTTTAGTATCCATACCATTCCTCCCACCATTTTTGGAGGTTCTTCCTAATATCATTTTCCCTAGGATTGTTGCTAGGCTCATAAAATTTATGCCCTTTTAAATCATCTGGCAAGAAATTTTGCTTTACAAAGTTCCCCTCATAGCTATGGGCGTACTTATAGGTTTTACCATAACCAATTTCCTTCATCAGCTTTGTAGGTGCATTTCTTAAATCTAAAGGAACTGGCAAATGTGTCGTTTTCTCCGCCAAAGCTATGGCTTTATCTATTGCTGCATAAGAAGCATTTGATTTTGGTGAAGTGGCTAGATAAATAACAGTTTGAGAAAGTATAATTCTTCCTTCAGGGTACCCAATTTTCTTAACTGCATCCATACAGGCATTTGCCATAATAATGGCTGTTGGATTAGCATTCCCGATATCCTCGGAAGCCAAAATCAACATTCTTCTAGCTATAAAATTGGGATCCTCACCTGCCACCAGCATCCGTGCCAACCAATACAGAGCTGCATTGGGGTCAGAACCCCGCATAGACTTAATGAAAGCAGAAATGATATCATAGTGCTGCTCGCCAGACTTATCATATCTGGCGATGTTCCTCTGCACCACCTCCTCTACCAACTCATCCTTTACCACAATTTCCTTAGCTCCAAACTGGCTATTAACCACCATTTCTAAAAGGTTCAAAAGCTTTCTTCCGTCCCCTCCCGAAATTCTATATAGAGAGTCAGTTGATTCTACCTTAAATTTAAGCTCCTTAAGTAGTCCGTCTTTTTCAATTGCTCTAAGAAAGATTCCTTCTAATTCCTTTTTCCCAAAGGCTTCCAAAACATATACCTGACATCTAGAAAGCAAAGCTGAATTGACCTCAAACGATGGATTTTCTGTGGTAGCACCTATGAGCGTCACCTTTCCTTTCTCCACAGCACCTAAAAGGGTGTCTTGCTGCGATTTATTAAATCGATGAATTTCATCAATAAATAAAATAGGAGGGAATAATCCAGATGGCTTTTTTAATATCTCACGTAGGTCTTTTACACCTGAGCTAATTGCAGAAAGAGAGAAAAATTGTCTTTTGGTGAGTTCGGCTAGCATAAGTGACAGGGTGGTTTTACCTACTCCAGGAGGCCCCCAAAGTATCATAGAGGGCACTAAATTAGCCTCTAAAGCTTTTCTTAAGGGTTTTCCTTTTCCAAGAATATGCTCTTGGCCAATGTACTCATCTAAATTTCTAGGGCGGAGCCTTTCGGCCAATGGCATGTGCTGCATGCCGCAAAATTGGCCGCTTTATTCTCAAAATGAAAACTACTGGTTATCAATTTTTATTATTGCTAGAAACTAAGCTGTCCCATTTTTTCAAATAATAGTTATATTTAGGCTTTCAACACTTTTCAACTTCTCTAAAATGGAAATTTCAAATAAAAAAACACTTCTAGATTATCTCTATCATTGGGAAAAAACTCGCCCAGACCAAGTTTACCTAAAGCAACCTTTTGGGGACGCCACTATTGACACCACTTGGGGCGAAACCGCTGACCAAGTAAGGAGATTGGCAAATTTTATTAGGTCGCAGAATCTTCCTGAAAAGAGTAATATCGGAATAGTTTCCAAAAACTGTGCAGAATGGCTTATCTCAGATCTGGCCATTATGATGTCTGGGCATGTTTCCGTACCATTTTATCCAACGCTTACATCCGACCAAATCAACCAAGTACTTTCTCATAGCGGCTGTAACTGGCTATTTGTAGGAAAACTAGATGACTGGGAGGCTATGAAACCAGGAATCTCAAAAGACATTAATTGTATTTCTTTCCCAAGGTATAATCCTGATAAAGGACATCATCAGTGGGATACTATTCTTAAGGAGACAGAGCGTCTAGAAGAGAATTACTATCCAAGTTTAGACGATTTGTTAACCATCATTTATACCTCAGGTACTACAGGAAACCCAAAGGGAGTAATGATGCAGTATAAGACCATGTCTGAAAGTATTTACAGTACGCGTCATCTTACTAAATTAAACGTACCCAATATCCGATTCTTCTCTTACCTTCCACTTTCTCACATTGCAGAAAGAAACCTAGTAGAGGCGGGAAGTGTATTCTCTGGAGGTACTGTTTATTTTGCGGACACCTTAGCGTCTTTTGCCGATAATCTAAGAGCGGCTAGTCCTACTCACTTTTTAGCAGTTCCTAGAATCTGGACGAAGTTCCAATTAGGCGTTTTAGCCAAAATGCCACAAAAGAAATTAAATCTTCTGATGAGTATCCCTTTTTTGGGAGGAATCATAAAGAAAAAACTAAAAGCTGGCCTTGGACTTTCAGATGCCATCTTTATTCTTACAGGAGCAGCACCAATGCCCGCTTCTCTTATAAAGTGGTATAGAAAAATCGGAATCATAATCCAAGAGGCTTATGGCATGACCGAAAATAACGGAGCCGTAAGTATGATGCCAAAAGACAATATCAAAGACGGTACAGTGGGTCAAATTTACCCAGGAATGGAAGTTAAGATTATTCCTGAAAATGGTGAGATATTGACACGCTCTAAGTGGAACATGCTAGGCTATTACAAAGACCCAGACATTACAGCGGCTACCTTAGATAGTGATTCATGGATTCATACAGGTGATGTAGGTGAGCTAGACAGTGAAAACTTCTTAAAAATCACAGGTCGTGTGAAAGAAATGTACAAAACCTCCAAAGGAGAGTACATTGCTCCAGCTCAGATAGAGTTTGGTTTTGCAGATAATGACATGATTGATCAGGTTTGTGTGGTTGGCCAAAGCCTTCCACAGCCGATTGCTCTGGTTGTATTATCCGAGATTGGCCTAAAAGCGTCCAATGAAGAGGTAGTGGCCACTTTAACTGCAAATTTAAAAGCCCTTAACCCTACTTTAAAACCCTACGAGCGTATTAATAAGATGGTGGTGCTAAAAGACGAGTGGAATGTAGAAAACAATTGTTTAACACCAACTCTTAAAATCAAGCGACTAATTATCGAAAAGAAATTTGCATCTCAGTTTGAGCCGTGGTTTGAAACCAAGGGCTCTGTCATTTGGGAGTAAGTATTGTATTTTCAACATTTTAAGCTTTATAAAACATTGATGAATTTATTCCGTAAAACACTGGCTACCTTCCTTGTGATGGTAGTCGGTTTGAATTTTGCCTATTCGCAAAACAAAAAAGTCCTTATTTTTTCAAAGACTGCTGGCTATAGACATAGCTCTATTGAAGCCGGTCAGGCCTTTTTTAAAAAGATTGCCCCTGAGGTGAATTTAGACTTCACCTTCTCTGAAGATGCAACTGTAATAGACGAAGAAAATTTAAAACAATTTAGTGCGGTAGTTTTCTTAAACACCACTGGAGACATTTTAGACGATCGTCAGCAGGCCGATTTTGAAAGATACATCCAAGCTGGTGGTGGATTTATGGGAATTCATGCAGCCGCGGATACTGAATATGGCTGGCCTTGGTATAATAAACTAGTAGGTGCTTGGTTTGCCTCTCACCCCGGTGGTTCTGTCTCTAATATTCAAGACGGAAAAATGACAGTTCATGACCAAACCCACCCAGCTACCAAACATCTTCCAAGTACATTTACTAGAGATGACGAATTCTATGATTTCAAGTCTGTACAAAAGGATGCCATTAAGGTTCTAATTAGTGTGGATGAGAACTCCTACCAACAAGGTAAAATGGGCGACTGGCATCCAATGGCATGGTTCCAAGATTTTGATGGAGGAAAGATGTTTTACACCAATTTCGGTCATGTAGAGTCCACTTTTGGGGAAGATGCCAATATGCAAAAACACTTATCAGAAGGACTTAAGTCTGTATTGGCGGATGGTCTGGATTATTCAAGATCCCACAGCATAAGAGCTCCTGAAGAGAATAGATTTGTACAAACCGTATTGGCGAGCAACCTTAATGAACCTACGGAATTAGCTGCCATGCCAAATGGTAAAGTGATTTTGGTAGAAAGAAGAGGAGATGTAAAAGTTTGGATTCCAGCAAAAGAGGAATTCAAAACGGTAGCATCTTTAGATGTTTTTAGCGAGTATGAGTACGGCCTAATGGGGGTTGGACTTGACCCTAACTTTAGTAGAAATAACTGGGTATATGTTTACTACACCCCAAACACTGACGCCCACAACGAGCAGTATCTTTCAAGGTTTACTTATAATCAAGACAAAGATGAACTCGATATGAGTTCGGAAAAGGTTATGCTCAAAGTAGGCGTAAAAGGAGATGGCTGCTGCCATACCGGAGGCTCTATAGACTGGGACTCCAAAGGAAACCTTTTCCTGTCAACAGGTGATGACACCAATCCTTTCGCGTCAGATGGTTTTGGCCCAATTGACTTTAGAGAAGACAGAGCAGGTTGGGATGCCTTAAGTTCTGCTGGAAACACCAATGACCTAAGAGGTAAAATATTAAGAATTAAACCTACTAGAGATGGCTCTTACATTATTCCTCAAGGAAACTTATATGCTGAGGGCATTCCAAACACGAGACCTGAGATATTCGTTATGGGCTGCAGAAACCCTTATAGAATAGCAGTAGATAAAAGAACGGATTACCTCTATTGGGGTGATGTGGGTCCAGATGCAGGAAAAACCAAAGAAGACAGAGGTTCTGAAGGTTTGGTAGAATTTAATCAAGCTAAAGAACCAGGTTTTTATGGCTGGCCTGTCATTGTAGGAAACAATAGACCTTACAATAGGTATAACTTTGAAACGAAGGAATCTGGTGAAAAATATAGTGTATTTAAACCCGTGAATGATTCTCCGCATAATACTGGACTTAAAATGCTTCCTCCTGCCAGAGAACCACTTCTCTATTATGGCTATGGCGTTTCAGAAGAGCATCCTTTAGTGGGTCAAGGCGGATGTAATCCAATGGCCGGACCTATCTATTATTCAGAAGACTACTCAGACAATGAGAATAAGTTCCCCTCTTATTTTGACGGAAAGTTTTTTGCGTTTGAGTGGATGCGTGGCTGGATTATGGCTATCACTATGGATGAAAACGGAAAGTACCGTAGCATGGAGAAATTTATGCCGAGTACCAGCTTCGACCATCCGATGGACATTACTTTTAGCAAAGATGGCATCATGTATCTGCTAGAGTACGGCCCTAAGTGGTCTTCTCAAAATGAGGAGGCTACACTGTCTAGAATTCAATACAATGCTCACAATCGTCCTCCTGTAGCTAAACTTGCAGTAAATAAAGCAGTAGGCAAAGCTCCACTAAAAGCTACCTTCACATCTGAAGGAACCATAGACTACGACGGTGATGAGTTGACATATACTTGGGATTTTGATGGCGGAGCCAAAAACAGTATGGAACAAAACCCTACCGCTACGTTCAAAAAACCTGGGATTTATAATGTAAGTCTAGAGGTAAAAGATGCTTTAGGAAACAAAGGCAAAAAAAGCCTGATTGTAAAAGTTGGCAACGAGGTTCCTGAATTGGAAATTACGGTAAATGGAAACCAAAGCTTTTATTTGGGAGAGGAAAACATTGCTTATAACGTAGCCGTAAAAGACAGCGAAGATGGCGTGATTGGCAAAGGCATCAAAAGTGAGGACGTGGTAGTAAGTATTGACTATCTGGAAGGCTATGATAAAAATGCCGTGGCTATTGGCCACCAAAGAAACATAGCCAACGCCAGTGGTCGTAAATTAATAGATAAAAGCGACTGTAAAGCTTGCCATCAAATGGCTTCAAAATCTATAGGACCTAATTTCAAAGAAATTGCTACGAAGTACCCGAAAACAAGAAGAAACATTGCCGACCTAGCCGACAAAATCATTGAAGGTGGTGGTGGCGTTTGGGGAGAAACAGCTATGGCAGCACACCCATCACTAGAAAATGATGATGTGCAGTCTATGGTAAGATATATACTGTCTGTAAATGACGAAAAAGCTTCCTTACCTTCTGTGGGTACCTATACTGCCAAAGATCATGAAGGTAAAAAGTCGGGAGCATATGTAATCCAAGCTACTTATGAAGATAGAGGAGGCAAAGTAGTAGGCCCACAAAGTGGTTCTGCTACCAGAGTTTTAAGAAGTGCTTTGATACCAGCCACGGCCTTTGATAAAAACCTCGGTACCATGAATTTTAATGTACCAAACGTGGGCGAAATAGTGGTGGCTTCTAACAAAACATGGATCATGTTTGAAAAAATGGATCTTACCGGCATTCAAAATGCTGAGATTGGAGCCTTTAGCATGAAAGGACAAACTGCTGGTGGTACGGCCGAATTTAGATTAGGAAGCCCAGAAGGGAAAGTTATTGGTAGCGTAGTTGTTCCAGAATCTAGTATGGCTCCATTGAAAATGAGTTTTGATGGAAAGTTAGGTGTAAGTGACTTGTACATCACTTTCAAAAATGACGCAATTGAAGGAAAACCACTCTTTGGATTTAAGACGATTGAGTTTAAGAAATAAAGAAAAAACATTCTTAATCTAATCAAAAGCGGCTTTCAATATTGAAGGCCGCTTTTTTTGTCTTTCTCCTCCAATCTTTTGTCCTCTAAAGAACCGAAAACTTGTCTTAGCTTTTAAAACTCTTTAAATTGTGTCACAATTATCTTCAATCTATCATAAAACCTTATGGCAACAATTAAGCTTAAAATCAATGGCAAGACGCAGCAGACGGACATTGACCCAAACACTCCTCTGCTTTGGTACCTTAGAGAACATGTAGATTTAGTGGGAACTAAATATGGCTGTGGTATAGCCCAGTGTGGTGCATGCACAGTACATATGAATGGAAGTCCCATTCGCTCCTGCGTTATGCCTATTTCCGCTGTGGAAGGAACAGAAATCACAACCATAGAAGGACTCTCAGAAAATGGTGACCACCCAGTCCAGGAAGCCTGGAAAGCTCTGGACGTTCCTCAATGTGGGTATTGTCAGGCGGGCCAAATGATGACGGCCAGTGCTTTGTTAAAAGAGAACAATAAACCTACCGATGAGGAAATAGAAGCCACTATGTCAACGCACATATGCAGATGTGGCACCTATCATCGAATTAAGGAAGCAGTTAAACTGGCCGGGGAGAAAATGTAGCTTCGAGAGCCTCAGCTACCGCTTCGGTGGACTGGTGATAGATGTCAGGTGTTGGATGTTTTTCTAACATCGAAAAACGAACATCGAACATCCTCCCGACAGCTAACAGGACTAATATCTCCCATTTAAATCTAACAAAATGAATAATAAAAATACAAGAAGAAATTTCCTTAAATCTGCCTCCCTTATTACTGGCGGATTGGTGATAGGATTCAATTCTATAAATAAAGCTGTGGCTGCTCAGGTGATTGACTCATCTACTCTGGCTCATGATTTCAATGCCTATTTGAGCATCTCTCCAAATGGAAAAATCACCATCTTTTCTCCGAATCCTGAGATAGGTCAGGGTATAAAAACAGCTTTCCCACTGATTGTGGCTGAAGAGCTTGATGTAGATTTCAAAAATGTACATGTAGAACAGGCTAATCTTTCTGACAAGTTTGACCGCCAACTCACAGGTGGAAGTGGAGCCATTAGACACTCCTGGGATAGGTTAAGAATTGCTGGAGCCACGGCCAGAGAAGTATTAAAGGCCGCTGCAGGCCAAAAATGGAACATCGCTATCTCTGATTTAAAAACAGAAAATGGTTTCGTTATTTCACCTAAAGGTGATAAAGCAGCATACGGTGATTTAGTAGAAGCAGCTTCTCTTCTCACTGCACCAGAGAATATAAAACTCAGAGACGCCAAAGAATATAAGCAGATAGGCCAATGGCATGCTGGAGTAGATAATGATGACCTGCTGGTTGGAAAACGATTATATGGCATTGACCTAAAAAAAGAAGGCATGGTGAATGCTCAAATTCAGCGTCCGCCTGCATTTGGCCAAAAACTGGTTTCTTTTGATGCCACAGAAGCATTGAAAATGCCCGGCATAACAGATGTCGTTTCCTTTGGTAATAAAGTGGCGATTGTGGGAAACACTACTTGGGAAATTATGCAAGCTCGTAAAAAAGTAAACATCGTTTGGGCAAAAGATAGAGACCTAGAAAGTGATGAAGACCATCAAAGAATTTTCCAAACCAACCTAGACGACCCTAATTCGGGTAAAGTCATGCGGAAGGATGGGAATCCAGAAAAAGCTTTTGAAGGAGCTCATAAAGTGGTAGAAAGAGAATTCCAATGCCCATTTTTACCTCATAGCCCTATGGAGCCTATGAATTTTTACGCTAACGTTAAATCAGATGGTACCATAGAGTTAGCCGGACCTACCCAAACTCCGGGAAGAGCAGTTAGCTCTGTTTCCAGATTACTTGACGTTCCAGTAGAAAAGATATCCCTAGAATTGACTAAAATGGGTGGTGGTTTTGGAAGGAGACTGGATGATGGTTATGCCTTAGAAGCAGCCGAACTTTCGAGCATCATCAAAAAACCTGTCAAAGTAACTTGGACTAAAGAAGACGATGTAACAGGCGGCTACTATAGACCTGCCGTAAAATATAGATTTAAGGCTGGAATTGACAAAGATGGAAATGTAACAGCCTACTCATTAAAAGGTGTTGGCTTAAACACGGGCAACTGTA
>JBLHOT010000010.1:0-75169 GCA_047623945.1 Arcticibacterium sp.
GGTGTCGGCAATGTCTTTAGAAGAGATATTCATTTTCAAGAGCGAAATAAGCCTGATTTGACTTTTGGAAAATGACCCGTGTTTGTCAACAAGCCGTTCAAAAAACCCTTGATTGAGACTACTGAATTCGGAAGAAAATTGCTCCCATAGTTCGTTATCTTGAGAATCTCTTTTAATTAAGGTTGTGATTTTATTTGAAGTCTTTTTTACAGAGTCATCTACATTCAATTTCAACGTTTCAACTTCCGTTTCTAAGGAACCTAAGAATTCGTTTTTTCGAGCGAGTTGTACTATTTTGGAGGTTAGTACTTTTTGCTTGAACTCTAATTCTAAGTGAGCATTTTTCAATTTTTCAGCTTCAATGATCCTTTCTTTTTCTGCTATACCTACTTCACGTTTTCGTTTCTGAGACATTCCAAAGATTATGGCGGCAGCTATCAGAAGTAGTAAGATTACTCCAATAGAAAGGGCCATTTTTTGAAGTTTGTCAAGTTTTGCATTTGTATTCAACACTTTAATCTGAGCGTCTTTTTTTACCGTCTCAAATTTCGCATCCATTTCCGCAATGATATTGGTATTCTCAACAGAGAACAGGCTATCTTCTAGCCCCTTTACATGTAAGTAATTTGCCAGAGATTCTTCAAACAATCCTGCGTTCTTTTGTGCGAAAGATAAAGATTCGTACGCATTTATGCGGCGGTGGTCGTCATCTACTTCTTCGGCAATAGCAATGGCTTTATTAGCGTATTCAATGGCCTTTGCGTAATCTTTCTTCCCCGTATAATTGTATGAGATGTTCCGATAGGCGTGTTCTAGGCTAGCTCGGATTCCATTCATATTATAAATGCGGATGGCTTCATTTAATAGTGCTATCGCCTTGTCGTAGTTTTTGTAGTAATCCAGGTAGATTTGAGAAAGATTGGCATTTAGGATTCCGATATTATATGTATTAATGCCAGCTTCTTTTGCCAGGGATAGTCCTTTCAAAAAAGCCTCTTCAGCTTTTTTGAAGTCTTTTAAATCACGATGGATAATGCCCAGGTTAGAATAGATGCCAAGAAGCTTTACAGTATCTTTTACAGATTGGTATACCTCCAATGCACGGTTTTCGTAGAGTAGGGCTTTTTGAGAATACGCTACATTGCCGTTTCGGCCACCTTGTAATTTGTACACTAGCCCCAATGAATTGTAGCAACCTGCCATTAACATGGTATCCTCGGCTTCTTCAGCAAGAGCAATGGCCAGCTCGAAAGATTTTATTGCTTCTATAAAACGACCCGTAATTTTGAATCGATTTCCCTGTTGTAAATGATACCTTGCAGTTAATTTTTTGTCTTTTAGCTCAGCAACCAAGCGTTTTGAAATGGCTAAGTATTTTGCGTTTGAATCAATATTGATTTCACGGTACTCTTTGCTGATATCTATAGCCGTTTCGGTGCGGGTACGCAGGTCTGTGGTATTTCGGTAAATCGTTTTTAAAGATTCGAAGTTAGCCTCTTGCTGTGCATTACTGCCGAAACCTGCTAATAGGCATGTAAGTAGGAGTAAGATCCTCATTATATTTTGGTGCAGATTCGCACTTTTTTAATCAGTCAGAACGTTTTGCATCCCTCCTGGTTTGAATCAATTTGAGGTGTTTTTGGAAATGTGTATCAATTTCTCCCTTCAATATTGCCAATTCTTTTTGAACAGCAGCCCTCCGCTGATTATTATTTTGTATTCGTGATAATTTGTCTTTCAAATTTTTCTCGTCCATCCCTACTTTATTTATCTGTTCACCGACAATGTAGATAAGTTTGTTGCGGTGCAAGAATTTAGGGGGTGGACAAAAAGTGGACAATTTAAAAAAGGCTCTTGAATGTGGTTTCAAGAGGGCTTTAATGGCGTACGAAAATTTTTAAATCAAGAAAAGGACAGTAAATATCCTTGAATATCCGACTCCGAACTTAGATTTAGCTTCTTCCGCAAGCGGTAACGGGCCTTCTTAATGCCTTCATCCGTGATGTTCAGGGTGTCGGCAATGTCTTTAGAAGAGATATTCATTTTCAAGAGCGAAATAAGCCTAATTTCACTTTTGGAAAAAGACCCATGTTTGTCAACAAGCCGTTCAAAAAAACCTTGATTGAGACTACTGAATTCGGAAGAAAATTGGTCCCATAGTTCGTTATCTTGAGAATCTCTTTTAATGAGTGTTGTAATTTTATTTGATGTCTTTTGCACAGAGTCATCTACATTCAATTTCAACGTTTCAACTTCCGTTTCTAAGGAACCTAAGAATTCGTTTTTTCGAGCGAGTTGTACTATTTTGGTAGTTAGTACTTTTTGCTTGTGTTCTAATTCAAGTTGAGCATTTTTCAATTTTTCAGCTTCAATGATCCTTTCTTTTTCGGCTATACCTACTTCTCGTTTTCGTTTCTGAGACATTCCAAAGATGATGGCGGCAGCTATCAGAAGAAGTAAGATTACCCCAATAGAAAGGGCCATTTTTTGAAGTTTGTCAAGTTTCGCATTTGTATTCAACACTTTAATCTGAGCGTCTTTTTTTACCGTCTCGTACTGGGTTTGCAGCTCCTCAATTTGCTTACTCCTTTCTAATTTAAATATGCTATCATGCACTGCCTGATACGCCGTCATTTCTTCCAAAGCAAGGCTAGGCAAGCCTATTTTTAAATAAATCTTACTGGCTATTTCATGGCCGTTCTCCTGTAATTCAAGACTTTGAATTTGCTGTGCAAGGGCAATACCCTCTTTTATTTCTACCAAGGCATTTTTATGCTCACCCAGAGTATAAAGACTGTTTCCCAAATTTATTTTGAGGTCTGCTTTTACTACCGGCATATTGAACTTTTTCTCCAATTCTAAAGCCCGTTGCAACTCTGCTTTTGCCTTCACATATTGGCCCGTGAGGTTAAATAATATACCCCGATTACCAGCAAGCCCCATCACTCCTCTCTCAAAATTAAGTTCATGGGCTAACTCCTCTCCACGATCATAAGCCAAAAGTGCCTCCGGGTATTGCTTGCCATTTTTGTAAAGTATTCCCAAGTTATTAAGAGCCTGAAATTCAATAAATTTTAAATCAGCCTTTTTAGAAATCTCAATGGCTTGACTTGCCATACTAATCCCCTTTTGAGTATTGCCAATTTTAGTATGAATAACAGACATCTGATTCAGGGCGTATGCTTGATTTTTTAAATCATTCAACCCTTTGCTAATAGCATAACATTCCATGCTGTTAATCATGGCTTCATCCAGCTTGTCTATGTTAACCTGCACACTGGCAAGCCTTAAATAAACATTTGCCAGTCCACTGCTATCGGCAGTTTCCTTCAATAATTCTCTCGCTTCTTCCAATTGGCTTTGTGCCGAGCTATTATCTCCTGCATACACGGTAATCTGACCTAGCAAACTCAGGTTTCTGCCCAGCCTTTTCTTAAAGGAGTGCTCCCGAGCCAGCAGAATAGACTTCTCCACAAAAAACTTGGCGGAATCATCTTGCTCTAAAATGAAATAGGTATTGGCCACATACGACAAGGCTTCAGCCTTATCTTTGGGCTTTTTACTTATTTCTAAGGCCTTAAATGCCCAATCTTTTGCCTTTTGCGGGTCTTCGTTCAGCAGTTCATCACTCTGTTTTAGTAAGTCATCAACTTGCTGGGCATTACTGCCGAAACTTGCTAATAGGCATGTAAGTAGGAGAAAGATCCTCATTGTATTATGGTGCACATTCGCACTTTTTTAATCACTCAGAACGTTTTGCATCCCTCATGATTTGAATCAATTTGAGGTGTTTTTGGAAATGCGTATCAATTTCTATCTTCAATATTGCCAATTCCTTTTGAACAGCAGCCCTCCGCTGATTATTATTTTGTATTCGCGATAATTTGTCTTTCAAATTTTCCTCGTCCATCCCTACTTTATTTCTCTGTTCACCGACAATGTAGATAAGTTTGTTGCGGTGCAATAATTTTAGGGGTGGACAAAAAGTGGACATTTCAATAAAAAGTGCCTTGAACTGGCCCAAAAAAGACTCATTTTGAAAAGCTTTTGTGGTTTTAGACGAATTTAATACAGATTATTAGGGTTTTGATAATCTATGGCTCCCCCTACGCTAAAATCACTCAAAACCAAGAAAATAAACTTCAAAGAGAGCTTTGAGGCTTTGAGATATATCCCACGTTTCTTTAAAAAAGTAAAAGAAACCAGCCGATCCCTCTTTTTCATCAACATTACTTTAAGGCTTATTGATGCTGCTTTGCCAGTACTCATGCTTTGGCTTGGTAAACTAATTATAGACGAAGTCATTTTACAAGTGAGTGCAGACCCTAAAGTCTTTGACCAATTGTGGGTGCTTATCGCTATCGAGTTTGGCCTAGCCCTACTCTCTGATTTATTAAAAAGAGGGGTCAATCTCACAGACGGCCTTTTAGGCGATCAATACTCCAATGCCTCCTCTGTAGAGCTCATAAAAAAAACAGCGGAACTCAATCTCAACCAACTGGAAGACGCGGAGTTTTATGATAAACTAGAAAGAGCCCGACGCCAAACAACGAACAGAGTGGGACTCATGTCGAATATTTTGACACAGGCTCAAGACATTATTGTTATTCTATCGCTTTTAGGTGGTCTAGTCGTTTTTGAACCATGGCTTTTAGTTCTTTTGGTGGTTTCTATTGTGCCAACGATTATAAATGAAATCAAATTTAGCGGTACTAGCTACTCCCTAGCTAGAAGCTGGACCAGCGAACGCCGCGAGTTGGATTATCTACGTTATGCCGGAGCCAGTGATGTCACGGCCAAAGAAGTCAAGCTTTTTGGTCTGGCAGATTACTTAGCTAAGCGTTTCAAAACCCTCTCTGATAAATATTATCTAGCCAGTAAAAAACTAGCCATTGAAAGAACCTCCTGGGGTTCGTTTTTTAATGTGATAGGCACGGGGGCCTATTATGGTGCCTATGTATTAATAATTATGCGTACTGTGGCTGGTGTCATCACCATTGGAGACCTCACCTTCTTATCTGGCTCCTTCAATAGGCTAAGAGCCAAACTCCAAGGTTTCTTCACCCGTTTTAATCAAATCACAGAAAGCTCTCTGTTCCTAAAAGACTACTTTGAATTTCTAGACATCGAAAACAAAGAAAGTATAGGCTCGGCCGCCTTAGACCTTCCTACTAAAATCAAAACAGGTTTCGAGTTCAAGAATGTTGGTTTCAAATATCCTAATTCAGAGAAATGGGTCGTGAAAAATATATATTTCAGCGTTAAAGCGAATGAGAAGCTGGCTTTCGTTGGAGAAAATGGAGCTGGCAAAACCACCTTGATAAAATTACTCCTTCGCTTTTATGACCCCACCGAAGGGCAAATACTGCTAGACGGCCTTGATATTAAATCTTACAAGCGTGCAGATTATCAGCAATACTTTGGAGTCATTTTTCAGGACTTCGTCAAATTTGAATTGACCATTAAAGAGAATGTGGCCGTAGGAAATATTAACGAGATTGATAATATGGCTCAATTAGAAAACGCCGCCGAAAAGAGTTTAGCAGACCAAGTTATCAGTGAAATGCCAGCCGGTTTTGATCAACAACTCGGTAGACGTTTTAAAAACGGCAAAGACCTTTCTGGAGGCCAATGGCAAAAAATAGCTTTGGCTAGGGCCTATATGAAAGATGCCAATGTATTGATTTTAGACGAGCCCACCTCCGCTTTAGATGCTAGGGCCGAGTTTGAAACCTTTCAACGTTTTATTGGCTTAACAAAAGGCAAAACCGCTGTTATTATTTCTCACAGGTTTAGCACCGTAAGAATGGCAGACAGAATCATGGTTTTAAAGCATGGAAAGGTTCTGGAAATAGGTACCCATGAGGAACTAATGGCGAATGAAGCTCTATATTCAGAACTTTTTAATTTGCAGGCGGACGGGTATAAGTAGTACACGAATACAACCTTTGTGATCGTTTTAATGTCATAGTTAAAACCTAATATCATGTCAAAAATACTTTTAGTAATTCTACTATCTTTTTCCTTCAATATGGAGTCTTGTAAAGAAACAAACATGCAAAATGAAAACGGCTTGATAGGTGATTGGCTACTCGATAGCGTATTCCTAAGTGATGCCATTGATTCCCCCTGTGGCTGGGAGGCTGGCCAACATGAGCCTTTGACTTTTGAAGTCACAAAAGAGGGTGAGTCTTATTCTTTTAGTGGAAACTCGGCCGTAAATGCCTTCTTTGGTTCTTTAGAAATCCTGAGTTTTGACGAAGCTTCTAGGACAGGCCAGTTAAAAGTGGGACCCATAGGCTCCACCAAAAAAGCAGGTCCTCCAGAACTCATGAATTGCGAGCAGCGGTATCTTGGTTTTATGGAGGGAGCAAATGACTTCAGCATTAGCAGCGAAGGTGAACTACATCTAGGGAACTTTAGAAAGCCAGATAGCCACCCAAGAGATGGCGGCACCTATCTCATTTTCAAAAAGGCCAAATAGATTTACGTAAATTGCCTAGACATCTAATGTCTTAAAAATGAATTTAGCCGAGGCCATAGCGGAACTCCAAAACGACACCCTTTTAATTTTTGCGGTACCCCTTTTTTTGGTGGCAGCGGCACTTGAATTTCTCTTAGCCAAAGACAAACACCCAAACCTCTACCAAAAGAAGGATTTTTGGGTCTCCATATCCATGGGTGTTTTCTCCGCGGTGGTAGAATTTTTACCCAAGGCCCTAGCCTTCATAGCTTTCTTTTACTTGCATGAGTGGAGCCCATTAAAGGACATTGTTCAGAGGCAATGGTGGGCCTGGCTTATCCTATTTTTCGCCGATGATTTTACCTATTACTGGTTTCATAGGCTAAACCATGAAGTAAGACTTTTTTGGGCAGGGCATGTGCCACACCACTCCTCCATTCATTATAATTTAGGAACCGCCCTAAGGCAAGGCGTGGGAGAGCGGGTTCATAAGTTTTTCTTTTGGCTTTGGATTCCCCTACTAGGTTTTGACCCGCTGATGATATTCGTGATGATATCCGTGAACCTTTTCTATCAGTTTTGGGTGCATACAGAGTTAGTAGATAAATTACCAAAATGGTATGAGGCCGTTTTCAATACGCCTTCTCACCATAGAGTGCATCATGCCAGTAATATTAGGTATTTAGACAGAAATCATGCTGGTGCTCTTATTATATGGGATAAACTATTTGGTACTTTTTCTGCTGAGCTGGACACAGAAAAACCTGTTTACGGCCTAACTGAAAACATAAACACTTTTCGTCCAGATAAAGTGGTGGCCCATGAATATGGGGCTATCTGGAAAGACGTAAACAGAGCCCAATCTTTTAGCGACAAACTAAAATACATTTTATGGGCTCCTGGTTGGAGTCATGACGGTGAGGATAAAAGGGCTAGCATTTTAAGAGCTAAATCTGACGCAATGATTAAAAAGACTTAGAGGCTTTACGGCATACTTCAATTCACTATCTTTGAAAAGATTTTAAACTCTAAACAAAATTTCAAACGCAATGAAAAAATTATTTTTAGGTTTTGCCGTGCTTTTCTCTTTCTCGGTAACAGCTCAAAACCTTAACACTCCGGCTCCTAGTCCTACACAAACTATCACACAAGATTTTGCACTTTCTTCCATTGAAGTGAAGTACTCTCGTCCAAGTGTAAAGGGTCGTGAAATATTTGGTGGCTTAGTCCCTTACGGTGATATGTGGCGTACTGGTGCTAATGCTCCTACTACAGTGGCTTTTGGCCAAGATGTGAAAGTGGGTGGTGAAATGATAAAAGCGGGTACATACACGCTCTTAACTATCCCTGGTAAAACAGAATGGGAAATCATTTTTGCTGAAGCAGGAACGAGTGCTCCCAACTATAAAGTAGCCAATGACGTAGCACGTTTCAAAGTGCCTGCTATAAGTATGCCTTTAGATATTGAAAACTTTACCATCATGCTTGGGGATCAAACTCCTAGTTCGGTCAACATAGGATTGATGTGGGCAGATACGTATGTTGGCTTTCCTGTGGTTGCCGATATTGATTCACAAATCATGTCTCAAATAGACAACGTAATGAATAAGGACAACAAGCCTTATTACGCAGCGGCTGCTTATTACTTTGAAGCAGGAAAAGATATAGACAAGGCTTTAGTTTGGGCAAAAAAGGCTGTAGAAGCTCAACCAAAAGCATACTGGGTAAGACATTTGCTAGCAAAAGTAAATGCCCAAGTGGGTAATAAAGCTGATGCCACAGAAGCCGCCAAAGCCTCTATGGAATTAGCAAAAACAGCTGGTAATATGGATTATGTAAGACTTAACGAAGCACTTTTGAAGAGTTTATAAGAACTCCAACATTTGAAGTATTAAAACACAGGGTCAATCGGCTCTGTGTTTTTGCTTTTAAGGAGAATGATAAAATTCATTAACTTAAGAGTTCCTTTATAAACGCTGCACAAACAGTTGTGATGAGTAATACATAAAAAGGTTAACAATAATGAAATAACCTTAAATTGCATTACCTCTTCAAAATATTGGAAAGGTAAAAATGACATATAGTCCCCACCGAAAACCTAATCTTAGATAATATGGAAGTTATTGAAATGCTTAAAAATGAAATTTTAGGCTTTTTGGGTGTTAATGAGGTATGGAAACTATTGCAATCTGGCGATTTTAGTATTTTTCTCACTTGGGCAGGAATAAAAGCTGTGCTAATCCCCTTTATTCCATTCTTGTTATTATTAGAGCTGGTTATGGGCTACATAAATAAAAAGCCTGACACCAAAGTTTACCCAATCACGTTTCTTATTTATGTGTTAAATAGGCTCATATCTAGAGTAATAGCCATAGGAATGACGGCTATCATTATTGCTCACTTACAGCCATACGCGTTATTTCAGACGAGCATGACCTGGTATTGGTTTATTTATGGCTATGTGGTGTGGGAATTTGCACATTTCATCTATCATTATCTGGGGCATAAAGTTAGATTGTTTTGGTGCCTGCATTCTACGCATCACACCCCAGAAGACATGAACCTCTCTGTTACCTACGCCCATTTCTTCTTGGAAGGGGCCTATGCAGACACTATTAGAGGTACTATCTGTATTTTAGCTGGGATACATCCTGCATTGTTATTTCTAATCATGTTTATAGACGGCACTTATGGTGGGTTTATTCACATCGGAGAAAGTATTTCAAAAAGTGGTAGGCTTGGGATTTATACTAAATGGCTATTAACGCCGCTTCACCATCGCATTCATCACGCCCGAAATCCTCTATACATAGATACCAATTATTGTAATTTGCTTAATATTTGGGATCGGGTATTTGGCACATTTCAAGAAGAAGACAAAAATGTGGTAATTGAATATGGCATCACCAGAAATGTAAACACCAATAACATCCTAGATGTCTATTTTGGAGAATTCATTGCCTTGTTTAAGGATATTTGGCAAGCACCCGGGTTAAAGAATAAATTCCTTTATGTATGGATGCCACCGGGTTGGAGTCATACAGGAGAACACCAGACAGCCAAAATTGTAAGGGATACTTACTTTAAGGAAAAGTAAAAGGTAGTGGCTCCCCGCTAAACTGACTTTAAAAAGCTAAAGAGGGACTAGTTCATCAAACTATTATAAAGCCAAGGGCTCAATGCAATTAGCCAAAACTGCTATCTAAATGGATTCCCAGGTCTTAATTCAGAACTTCTGCAACCATAAAAAAACGTAAGGCCAAACTGCCTTACGTTTTTTTATATCTCTTCATTTTAAGAGAACCATTCGGTTCTAATCCTAAAATAATATCTTTGCGACAAAATAAGCTTAACGGATTATGGCATTCATAGAAGAACTAGACAAACAAGGAAACTTTCTCTTTAAACATCGTAGCTACTTTCCCCTACTTTTCCTTTTGGTAACTATTGCTGTTTTTTATTTTGAAGTCATTCAAAGTAATAGCTATTTAAGCTCTATAAATTATTGGTACTTCGCTTTGGCTATCGGCCTTTTAGGACTGATGGTTAGAGTTTTTACTGTGGGTTTCACACCTATTAATACCTCAGGCAGAAATACTTCTGAAGGACAGGTGGCGGACGAATTAAACCAGACAGGCATATACTCTGTTGTAAGGCATCCATTATATGTTGGTAACTATCTCATGTGGCTGGCGGTAGCCATGCTCACTGCTAGTCTTTGGTTTATCATCTCTTTTACACTCGTATACTGGGTATATTATGAGCGAATCATGTTTGCAGAAGAAGCCTTTTTAAGAAATAAGTTTGGAGAAAAGTATCTTGGCTGGGCCGCCAATGTACCCGCTTTTATTCCTATGCTTAGTATCCCTACAAAACCCAAATATCCGTTAAGCGTTAAAAAAATACTTAAAAAGGAGAAGAACGGCGTAGCCGCTCTCTTTGGTCTATTTTGGCTTTTTGACGCTTTAAAGAACTATTTGGAGTCTGGTCAACTAAACCTTCAAAAGAACTTTTGGTTTTGGGCATTTGCCATAAGTGCGGTGGTCTACCTTATTCTCAAAATCATTAAGAGATCTACCACAATCCTAGAAGACGGTAGATAACTCAAATCTCCCCCGCCACTGAGACTTCATGGTCAAGATGGCGACCTTCTTTCTAACTATAGAAATTTGCTCTTCTCTATCGATTACCTTTTTCTATTTATTCCTTTCACTTCGGTTTTATGCACCCCAATACCGCCGTACTCATTGGTTTAATTTTGCTGTGATCGGTCAGATTACTCGTAGTATTACCATTAGATTGGTGTATCAAATGAGGCGAAAAAAAACAGAAGACTTTATGCCAAAGTTTTAGTAACAACAGGCCTTTTCACTTATTGACTATACGCAGGAAACATTTTAATGCAAGACCGGTTTAAGTGTGATATCTAATTCACTGCTTTTTATGGTGATCACCACCCTATATTTATGTTCATTTACCCGACTATCGTAAGAGCCGAAGAAGATTTCCTATCCAATAACTTCAGGAAAGGTTTTGATGACTAAACTATGATAAGGGAATAAAAAAATCCTAAAATATACTTCTATGAAACGGGCTTATTATGCCAGCAATCAGGATACAATGATGAAGAAATCTTAAAAAAATATACAAACAGAGGCAGTTCATTCGAAAACCTATTTATGTCTGAAATGATTAAACAAAATGGCTGACCATAATATCTTATGGAATGAGTTTTTCTATTATAAGGAGAGTAATCAAACCGAAATTGACCTCTTAATACCTAAAGCGAACGGCTTGAATATTTACGAAATAAAATCAAGTCAAACCCTCATCTATGACAAATATGAAGGTTTAATGAAATTTTAAAAAATAAGTGCCGACCCCATTTAGTCAAAAACACTCGTTCTCTGGAAAAGAGAAAACTCATATGCATTTTGGTTGTAAAACAGTTATCTGGTCTGAACTAAATCTGAAGAAATAACACTATAAACTCCAAGTATTCCCAACATCCGATAATGGAATACACCCTTGATATGGACCAGGAACGGGGTCATAACTTAACACGTTCAAGCCAATATCCTCCGAAGAGAAGTACGCCCAAAGTGCCGTTGATTTTAAGCTCCTGTAAAAACCTACGGGCTCTTGTTTTCCAACGGCTGTCCCCCAAACACTTCCATTAAATTTAGGAGAACTGACTTCTTCCATTTTAAGAATCTTAGTTTTGTTTTCCAGACTTAAATCCGCAAACGCTTCGCCAAACTTCTCTTTGCATGTAGCGTTAAAATCATCCATCCCTTTGTCCATCTCCTTTTGGCCCGCTTTGCCGTTTAGTTTACCATAAACTAAGTCAATAAATATATCCACTTTCATCTCTAAGGCTCCGGGTGTTTCCGTTTTAGGCAAAAGCGTATCTACAAGGGCAGAAACCAATTCGGCGTGCTTAACACTCAAAAACTTTGGTTGCCAATTCAATCTAGACACGTCTTTACAAGATTGTAATAAAGATGGAAATATGGCCGTAGCCACTCCAAATAAGGCTGTTTGCTTTAATGCTTCTCTTCTTTCCATAGTATTAAAGGTTATTCTTTTTAAGTTCCGAAACGGCATGATTTGCGGCTCTAGCCGTAAGAGCCATATAAGTAAGAGAGGGATTGACACAAGAAGATGAAGTCATACATGCTCCATCCGTCACAAAAACGTTTTTAACAGCATGCACTTGATTCGTAGCATTCAAAACAGATGTTTTAGGGTCGCGTCCCATTCTGGCCGTTCCCATTTCATGAACGCCATACCCCATGCCATGCTCATTGTCAAAACCTACAATATCTTTTAGCCCTGCTTTTTCTAGCATCTCCACAGCATCTATTTGTATTTGCTTGTTAATTGCCAGCTCATTTTCTTTGAATTCAGCATCAATCACCAAAGTAGGTCTTCCCCACTTATCTAAGTTTTCTCGGTCTAGAGATACTTGGTTTTCGTGATAAGGTAAGCACTCCGCAAAGCCTGTTATGAAGAACTCCCAATCACCTGGTTTCATTAAGGCATCTTTAAATTCGCCTCCAAAAGCCTCTTGGTTTGCTCCCGCACCCCAATTAGCTCTTCCTGCCCCTCCCTGATAACCAAAACCCCTTACAAATTTATCTGTGGTAGACTTTTCATCAATGTTTCTATACCTAGGGATATATATTCCATTAGGTCTTCTTCCTTTATAATAAGTATCCTCATGGCCATCAAATTTACCCATGGCTCCTACGCGGTAAGTATGGTCCATTAAGTTATGCCCTAATTCTCCACTGTCATTTCCTAGACCATTTTCAAAACGATTAGAAGTTGAATTTAACAATAGCTGGGTTGTGCCAATGGTAGAGGCGTTACAGAAAACAATTTTCGCATAATACTCCATCACTTCTTTAGTCTCAGAATCTATTACGCGTACGCCAACCGCTTTACCTTTCTCCTCATCATATATAATGGAATCTGCCAAAGAAAAAGGTCTTATAGTCAAATTTCCCGTGAGGTTTGCAGCCGGCAAAGTAACAGCATTACTACTAAAATAAGCACCATAAGGGCATCCTCTATCGCATCTGTTTCTAGACTGACACTGGCCTCGGCCATTTAATGGCTCGGTTAGATGAGCCACTCTACCAATGATCATGTTTCGTCCGGGAAACTCCTTTTCAATTCTTTTCTTAACGTCCTTCTCTACACAATTTAGCTCCATAGGAGGCAAAAAGTGACTATCTGGTAATTGAGGCAAACCAATAGCCTCTCCACTGATTCCAGCAAATTTCTCAACATGTGTGTACCACGGAGCTATATCTTTATATCTAATAGGCCAGTCAACTCCATGACCGTCTTTTGCGTTTGCCATAAAGTCCAAATCGGACCAACGATAACATTGCTTACCCCACAGCAGAGAACGCCCACCCATTTGGTTGGCACGTAACCACATAAATGGCTTTTCTTCTTTGTAAGGATTCTCATCATCCTTAGCATAGAAATGTTTATTGTTTTCTCCTATAAAACCTGAACGAGCTGCTTTTTCATGTCCTTTCATTTCATCAGCAGCTACAGCACCTCTTAGTTCCAAGTCCCAAGGGTCGTTATTCATAGTAGGATAATCTACCACATGCTCTACTAGCCGTCCCCGTTCTAGAACTAGGGTTTTTAGTCCGCTTTCGCAAAGTTCTTTTGCCGCCCATCCACCGCTAATTCCTGAGCCTATAACAATGGCGTCATAGGTCATATCATTCTTTGCGTCTATATTAAAATTCGCCATTCATTATCTCTTAATGTTTGAATTCTAAATTTAAGAAAAGAATTGGATGCTTTCCTTTCAGAATTCCTGTTTATCTAAAGATTCAAACCAAATTCTTATATTTAATATATGTCTAAGAAAATTTAAACCCAATTCATTATGAAAACTATGACCTGTAAGCAGCTAAGTGGAGCCTGCGACCTTGAGTTTCACGCCGAAACATTTGAAGAAATGGCCGAAATGAGCAAAAAACATGGAACAGAAATGTTTCAAAAGGGGGATAAAGCCCATTTAAGAGCAATGTTAGAAATGAAAGAATTAATGCAAAACCCAGGAGCTATGCAACAATGGTTTGCAGACAAAAAGAAGGCTTTCGAAGCCTTGTAATTCAAATACTTTAATTTCATTTTTATTAAAAAAATAATTAAGATCCTGATGAAAATCCTCGCCATTGGCAAGAACTATGTCAACACTTTTGAAGAAATAAGTGCCAATAAGTCTGGCAGCCAAATCATTTTCTCTAAACCTGAGTCTAGCTTGGTGTTAAATAATAATGACGTTTCTTATCCTTCCTTTACAAAAGACCTACGTTATGAGGTCGAATTAGTTCTGAAAATAGGAAAGACAGGCAAAGACATTTCAGAAGAGAACGCACACGAATATATTTCTGAAATAGGCATTGGTATTGACTTTACGGCCAAAGATATCTTTGATGCCTCGCGAGAAGGCAAAGGTCCATGGGATTTAGGTAAGGGTTTTGATGGTGGTGCACCCATTTCCAGCTTTAAACCAATATCAAGTTTCTCAGACTTAGGAAACATAAATTTCAATTTGAAAATAAACGAAAAGGAATTACAAGCTGGCAATACGAGCCTGATGATTTATAATTTCGCAGAAATTATAAGCTACACTTCAAAGTTCATGACATTGCAGCCGGGTGATTTTATTTTTACGGGCACTCCAGCATCTGGAACTGGGCAAATTCATAAAGGAGACCGTTTAGAAGCTTCAATCGAAGGAGAAGTTTTGTTAGATTTTAAAATGGTTTGAAAAAAATAGCTGTCTAAGCCATGAAAGATTCGGAATCGAATCGTTTCAAAAAAGGAGAAGATGATTTTTCCAAACAAGTTTGGATAGTGAGATTTACTGCAGACACCGAGAATTCCGAATTTGAGAATCTTTGATTAGTACTCCTTTAAACCTCAGCCTTGCCACTCAAAAATGAATTAATCCATTTTAAGACAGACTGTATAAGGCAAAAATCCTGTTTTAGACTATTCTTTGAAAGGGCATCGGTTTTATATAGTATCTTAGTCCAGTAAAGTATAAACAGCCTTCACTATTCAACCCTATAAAAAAAGTATACCGATGACTCGATCAAGACTTATCCCATTATTTATTACCCTCCTTTTCGCTCTTCAGGCTAATGCTCAAATCAAGCTGCCATCCATTTTTGGGGATCACATGGTTTTGCAACAAAAACAGAATAACCCAGTTTGGGGTTGGGCTCAACCAAACGAAAAAGTTACCGTAGAAATAAACGGTCAAAGCCATTCCATCATTGCCAATGCAAAAGGTAACTGGCGTGTAGTTCTAAGACCAATTCCTGCTGGAGGCCCTTACAAAATGAATATTGAAGGAGCATCTTCAAAGTTCTTTTTTGACGATGTACTAGTGGGCGAAGTTTGGATTTGTTCTGGCCAATCAAACATGCAATGGGAACTCAAAAATACCAATAGCGGAGAATTAGCCATTGCCACAGCCAATTACCCCAATATCCGATTAATCACAGTGCCCAGAGTAGGTACTTCAGAAACGCAGGATGACTTTGAAGGCTCTTGGGAAGCGGCTTCACCAGAAACCGCTGCTGATTTTTCTGCCATAGGTTATTTCTTTGGGCAGCGATTACATCATGCACTAGATGTCCCTATTGGGCTTATTGATAACGCTTGGGGTGGCTCTGCTGCCGAAGCATGGGTAAATAGAGATGTATTAGAAGCCGATGAAAACTACACAGCACTCATGGCTTCATGGAAAAAAACAGAACAAACCTATAACTATGATGAGGAAATAGAGGAATGGCAGAAAGCTGTGGAGACATGGAAAACCAATAAAGAAGACAAAGGCATGCCAAGAAAGCCAGGGAATTTAATGACAGGAAATCATCGACCTGCGAATATTTATAATGGTGTACTTCACCCAACTATTGGCTACGGAATTAAAGGTGTTATTTGGTATCAGGGCGAATCAAATGCTGGTCGCTCATACCAATACCGTGACCTATTTCCGTTAATGATTCAAAACTGGCGTAACGAATGGAAACAAGGCGACTTTCCATTCTATTATGTACAACTGGCAGACTTCATGGTAGAATCTGATCAACCAGAAGAAAGTGGCTGGGCTGAGCTCCGTGAGGCTCAAACCATGACCAAAGATAGGCTTTCAAATGTAGGTGAAGCTGTCATCATTGACCTTGGAGAAGGCCGAGATATTCATCCAAGAACTAAACAAACCGTAGCCGACCGCTTAGTTAGAATAGCCTTAGCAAGAGATTATCATAAAGCCATTATTTACGAAGGGCCTTCATATAAATCTATGGAGATAATGGGAGATAAAATTCTATTGACTTTTGACAAGGTTGGCCAAGGGCTTTATTCCTTTGACACTAGAGAACCTCAAGGCTTTGCTATAGCCGGAGCAGATAAAAAATTCGTTTGGGCGGAAGCCAAAATAATCTCTGGTAATCAAATGGAAATATCACACGAAAGTATTGCGAACCCTATTTCTGTGCGATACGCCTGGGCAAATAACCCAGTTTGTAATATGTATAACCGTGATGGATTGCCGATGACTCCATTCAGAACAGACTCTTGGAAAGGTGTTACTTTTGGAAAAGTAGATCGTTGATAATTTCATATAGCATGAAAGTACTTATTAGTCTTTTAGTTGGTTTACTTCTCTCATTTGGTGGTTTTAGTCAAAAGCTTAAAATCAGCGAGAATGGAAAATATCTAAGCACTGAAAAGGGTAAGCCATTTTTCTGGATGGGAGATACGGCTTGGGAATTAATTCATCGCTTAAACAGAGAGGGGGTTGATCATTACCTGACCACAAGAGCATCCCAGGGTTTTAATGTAATTCAAACTGTTATTTTAGCAGAACTGGATGATCTAAACACACCAAACGCCTATGGTCAAAAGCCACTTATAAACAACGACCCTACTCAGCTGAATGAAGCCTACTTTGAACAGGTAGATTATGTACTCAAAAAAGCAAAAAAACGAGAACTTTACGTGGCTTTACTCCCCACTTGGGGAGATAAATTTAACCTAAAATGAGGAGAAGGCCCCGTCGTTTTTACGCTAGAAAATGCCGAATCATTTGGACAACTTTTGGCAAAACGTTATTTGAATCATAACAATATCATTTGGGTCTTAGGAGGTGATAGAATACCTGAAGAAACTGTCCATTTTGAAATTGTGAGAGCCATGGCAAAAGGTATAAGAGCGATAGACCAAGAGCATTTGATAACTTACCATCCATCAGGATCCAGTATCGCGAGTGAATACTTTGACGACGAATGGCTAGACATAGATATGTTTCAAAGTGGGCATAGTAGGCTCTCAAAAGAATATGAATACGTAAATAAAGTCTCTGGCAATAGACCCTTCATAAATGGCGAGGCCAGGTATGAGAACATTGGAGACCGTTTTTGGGACAAAGACCAAACGGGTTGGCTAGATGATGCTGATGCCAGAATTAGTGGCTATTGGAGTATTTTATCTGGCACCGCTGGATATACCTACGGCTGTAATGATGTTTGGCAAATGTATGACATTGATAAAGCCCCCCATATGAAGGCAAGAATTAGATGGAGAGCAGCTTTAGAGCTCCCAGGGGCAAGTCAAATGAAATACCTAAAAGCCTTTTTTGAAAGCTTCCCGTGGCAAAGCATGACTTATGAGCCTGATTTAGTGCTAAATCCAAATCCTGAAAACGAATCACATATTGTGGCATCTATTGGTAACGACAACGACTTCATTATTGCTTATACACCCACAGGAAATCCTATTCAGCTTGATCTGACTAAGTTAAAAGCTAAGAACCAAGAAATAGAAGCTTTTTGGTATAATCCAAGAAGTGGAAAATCAAAAAGCATGGGGCTATTTAAAACAACCGAGAATCCAGTTTTTACGCCATGGTCTAATGGGTGGGGTAGTGATTTTGTTTTGGTGGTTATGGGTGCGAAGGCATCTTATAAATTGCCTTAATTTAAAAAGGTTTGGCTTAAATTTTCATGAAATTTGAATATCCTACTTTAGCTTTTCATGATTAAACTATAAAGTAATTGATAGAAGAATCTGCAAAGGTTCATAATACTTCACTTGGCTTTAACATTTGTAACACATTTCATAAGTTCAGCCAATCTCAATAAAGAAAAATTCGTATGTAACAGCCTCTATATCAGAGACAAGTACAATTATTATTTACTTTAAAAACTTCAAGATGTAAATTTTATGCCAATTTTTAACATGTAAATCAAAAATTCAATTTTCGTTTTTCATGGATAACTACTCATATCTGGCATGGAATCTATACAAATCCACCAAAGTATTCTACCATTTAAACCAAAACGTTTATAGGTTTCTAGCTTAGAAACTCAGGTAAAACCATCATCTTACGAGGAACTAGCAGTATTTTCAATAACTGAAGTAAGAAGAATCTGCTAGTTTACAATATACAATTAGCTGTTTATGAATTACTATTCAGCTAATTACACTTTAGTTTAATAGCATGAAACATGAATTTTTTACACCTTAAAGGGCTACCAGCCTTATTTTTTTTATTATTCAGTTCTTTGAATATAATAGCCCAGGACCTTGAAGTCACGGGAAAGCTTAAAGTTAAACAAACTCAAAAAGTAAATACAGCCGATAGTGTTGTCGTGAGACTGAATGATGGGACATTTGCCATTAGAGATGCCACTACATTTGTAGGTGGTACTGGCAATGGAATTGCCAATGTGGTGGATAACGAAAACGGCACCTTTACTTTTAATTTTACCAATGGGGGCAGTTTTACTACCCCTGTGCTTACTGGCCCACAAGGGCCTCCAGGAGCTGATGGACTTGCCAGCGTACAAACCTTGTCATTAAGCACTTCCAACCTAACATTAAGCGATGGCGGAGGCACAGTTTCTATCAATGATGCCGATGCTAGCCCAAGCAACGAAATTCAGACCATTTCTAAAAGCGGCAATACTGTTACCTTAAGCAATAGCGGTGGTAGTTTCGAAGACAGCATTTTGTCCGAAACCGAGGTAGACCTCATGGTAAGTGACAATGGGTACATCACTCAGGAGCTAGATGCTGGCTGGGTTAAGAATCAAGATAGTACGACAACTACAAATTTCGTAGGAATAGGCATTGCAAAACCAGATGCTAAACTACACGTGGTAGGAAACATAAAAATAGTGGATGGAAACCAAGGTAATGGTAAGATTCTTACTTCGGATTCGGATGGTTTAGCCACTTGGATTGCGGACGTGCCAGGCACAGCAGTACCTATTCCTTTAAAATATCAAGGAAGTTTAATTTATGTTTACCCTTCGGATAATGCCAAAGCAGTAGATTGGGCAAGTGCACAGTCTGCTTGTACCGCCGTAAATGCTTTTGGGTATGCAGATTGGTATCTACCTACTTTATCAGAACTGAATGCCATGTACAAACAATCTTACCTTATTACAGGTCTAGACGAAACCGCGACTACTAAATACTGGAGCGATACCGAAAAAGATATTACGAATGCCTATGCTTTAAGGCTGGACTATGGTGGCCCAGACCCAGACCTCAAGACCATAAGTGCAAACCATAATGCCAGGTGCGTTCGAAAAAACTAGGTCTTTTAAATAAAAACTGAACAGCATTTCTAAAATAATCTTAAAAAATTAAGCCCATGAATTATTTAAACTATACCAAGAAGGCCTCAAGGGTTTCACTTTACAGTGGCTTCCTATTTTTTGTGTTTGTAGGATTTGCAAACGCCCAAATTGGCAATGAAGCTCAGGGTTCTGGCTCAGGAGCAAATATTACCACTGGGGATTATAATACCATGTATGGGGATTCTTCTGGTTATTCCATTACTTCGAGTCAACAAAATGTCATGATAGGTTACCGGGCAGGAATGTACTTAGAATCAACTTTGTCCGGTGACAACGTTATAATTGGAGCCAATGCTTTAGGAGGTACTCCTTCCTCAAACTCCTCCACGGATAACGTTATAATTGGAGCACGTGCTGGATTTAATCATTATGGCACCGATGCCGTAATAATAGGAACAGAAGCTGGTTATAATAATAATAATGGTGCTGATGTAGTGTTTATAGGCGACCAAGCAGGTTATAGCAATACTTCAGGAGATGATAATACATTCATTGGAGAAGATGCTGGATATTTGAATACCTCCGCAAGTGATAATACATTCGTAGGGTCTAGAACTGGATATAATAATACCACTGGTGAAGGAAATACATTTATGGGTGCTTATAATTCCGTTGTTCGATATCACATGGATTTTAATTATGGATTAAGTTTTGATTCTGGGAATGATGCGGCAGGTGCAGATAACACCACAGGTATGGGGAATACGGCAATTGGTGCTGGTGCTGGTGCTGACAATGGTACTGGAGACGCAAATACTTTTTTAGGGTACTCTTCAGGGGCAAACAGTGAATATGCTGATTTAGGTACATTCATAGGTTTTGCAGCCGGGTGGGATAACAATAGAACAAATTCTACAACTAATGCAAATAGAAACACCTATTTGGGTGCATATACAGGAGGAACCAATAGGGATGGAGAAGACAATGTAGGCATGGGTGCATTAGCCGATTTTAATGGCACAGATCGAAGTAGAACCGTTTTTATGGGAGCTTCTGCGGATGTAGATAATAATGATGTTATCGTCTTAGGCCATAATGCCCTTGTTTCTGGTGAATTTGGAATTGGTATAGGAAACTATTCAGATGTACTTTCTACTGGTGCCATCGGGATCGGTTATTTATCTCAAATAAAAACAGGATCTGACTATTCTATCGGCATAGGAAGAGGAATCGATATTTCTAAAAGCTATGCCGTTGGTATAGGTTATAGTGTAGATATAGACAATGTTGGGGGCATTGGCATTGGCTCTAATGCAACGATACAGGGTGATAGTAGCATCATTATTGGTTATAAAAGCTCTACCACGAGTTCAAGGGCCATAGGCATAGGGTCTAATACTTCTGTCCAGGGAAATGGTAGTATAGTTATTGGCGAAGGAAGCTCTTCCACAGGTTCTAACTCTGTGGGCATTGGTCAGTCTATAAGCTTAACAGCCAATAATGAAGTCTTTCTGGGTAACGCCCTAACAGAAAGTGTGGGTGGCTCCGTTAACTGGACCGCCACATCAGATGCACGATTTAAGAAAAATGTAAACGAGAATATCCCAGGGCTAAGTTTTGTGAATAAATTAAGACCCGTTTCATATAACTTTGATACGCAAAAAATGAGTAAGATTCTTCAAAATAACGTTGCCACCAATGCGGCTAAGGATAAGCTGGTGTATACAGGTTTCATTGCTCAGGAAGTAGAAAAAGCTGCTGCTGATTTAGCTTTTAATTTTAGTGGAGTCAAAGTCCCAGAAAACGAAAATCAGGCCTATGGCTTACGATATGCCGAATTTGTGGTTCCCTTAGTACAAGCTGTAAAGGAGCTTTCAGCCAAAAACTTAGAACAAGAAAAACTGATTTCTACAAATGCAGAAACGATATCTTTATATGAAAATAGGCTACTAGAAATGGAGAATAAATTGGATTTATTATTGGCTTCTAAACATATGGCTCAAAACTAAAAATGGCTTGAAAAACAATTCGGACTTATTGAATTCATTAGCTGTTGTTTTAGCATTGATAGTGGCTTTCTATTTGCCTTATGAATCTTTTTTATATGCCTATGCCATTTTAGGGCCTTTGCATTATTTGACCGAAATAAACTGGGTACGTGACAAAGGTTTTTTTGTAAAAGCCAAACGTAAATGGTTGATACTGGTCATCCTAATTACCATAGGCATAGTTCTTCCAAAAATATACTTCACTTATTTTTTAACAGACGGAAAAACTAGTTTTTTATTTATTGGGTTTAGCCTTTTTGATCAATACTCCAATGGTTTGATTTTTTTAGCTTTGATTCTGACTTGGCTTTTTATCGCTGAATCTATCTCTGTTAAAGTCAAAGCGATTATCGTCGTTTTGGCTTTAATCCTTGCCGTTTTATTAAATACCTATCCATTATACTTGGTGGTAATTGGCTTATTAATTCCTACCGTTGTACACGTGTATATTTTCACCCTATTGTTTATGCTTTCAGGGGGTTTAAAAAAGAAAACCAGTTGGCCTTTCGTCAATATAGGAGTTTTGGCTCTAATTCCCTTGCTAATAGCCTTTATTCCATTTGATTTTGCAGGCTATCAAAGTAGTTCTTTCATCAAAAACTCATTTTTGGATATACATTTTCATCATACCAATGTACTTTTCTCCAAATTCTTAGGGCTTTCAGATGGCACATCTTTTTACTTTTATGAAAACCTAGAATTAAGGATGCAGGTATTTCTTTCTTTCGCTTATATCCACCATTATCTTAATTGGTTTGTAAAGACTTCAATGATCGGATGGCACAAAAGCATTGATTATAAAAGAGGTTCTTACATTTTAATTATTTGGGTTAGCCTGGTAGCTTTATTTTTAACCAATTATAAACTAGGTTTTTATGCAGCACTTTCGCTCAGTTTTTTACACGTGCTATTGGAGTTTCCTATAAACCTCAGAAGCATTCGGCAGATAGGATCTTCTTTAAAGTCAAAGACAATTTGATTATTTAATAATAGAACCCTTAAATGTTATGATAGATGGCTACGCTTATTAGTTTTGACCCCATATCAAATCTCCTGCAAATCCACCAAACGTCTATATATACCAGCTGGATTAGCATATAACTCTTGGTGAGTACCTCGCTCTGCAATTTCGCCTTTGTCAATAACCAAAATTTCATCTGCATGTTGAATGGTACTGAGTCGGTGAGCGATAACCAGCGATGTCCTATCTTTCATCAAATGCATGATGGCATCTTGAACTAGTTTTTCTGATTCAGTATCCAAAGCCGATGTAGCTTCATCCAAAATCAAAATTGGTGGGTTTTGCAAAATCGCTCTAGCAATAGAAATGCGTTGGCGTTGGCCACCCGAAAGTTTCACGCCACGGTCACCAATAACAGTTTCATAGCCTTCTGGCTGCTCTTCAATAAACTCATGAGCATTCGCAATTTTGGCAGCAGCCAATACATCCTTCCTGCTTACGTCTTTCCCAAAAGTTATATTGTTATAAATGGAGTCATTAAACAAAACGGGATCTTGAGTCACAATACCCATTAGACTTCTGAGAGAAGCCTGAGATATATCCTTAATATTTCTCCCATCTAAATTAACTTGACCACTATCTGGCTCATAGAAACGAGGGAGCAAATCTGCCAAAGTAGATTTGCCTCCACCAGAAGGGCCTACTAGTGCCACAGTCTTCCCTTTTTCTAACTTAAAATCAATCTCGTTTAAAACCTGCTGTCCGGCTTCATATGAAAAAGAAACTTTCTCGAATTCCACAAAAGATTCCATGCTGCTTACTGTGATAGCATTCTCCGCATCAATAATTTCCGGCTTCATGTTAAGTACTTCTAATATCCTTTCGCCAGAGGCAATTCCCCTTTGCGAAGCACTAAAAGCCTGTGCAATGGTTTTGGCGGGACGAACCACCTGAGAAAAAAGAGCAATATAGGCCATAAACGTAGAAGCGTCCAGATTACTCTGGTCCGATAAAATCAAGCTTCCGCCATATAGTAACAAAGAAGCTACCATACTCACTCCTACCACCTCAGAAACAGGATTGGCAAGTTCTCTTCTAACGGCATAAGAAAAAATTGATTTTTTATACGCCTGATTTTCAGATTCAAATTTCTTTCCAATAAACCTTTCAGCCACAAATCCCTTCACGACCCTCATTCCTCCAAAAGCCTCATCCATTAAGCTTAAAATATTGCTTAATCGACTCTGGCCATCACTGGCATCGTGCCTTAGCCTTTTTAGCATTAAGCCAAGAAACGTACCGGTTATTGGAATAACAATTAAAGCAAAAAGTGTGAGGTTCACGGACATATAAAACAAGGCGGCCAAATAGCCAACCAATAAAAATAGTTCTTTAATGCCCGCCGAAAACGTATTCGCAATGCTGTTTTCTACCTCCTGCACATCTGTGGTAATTCTAGAAATAATGTCGCCTTTTCGCTGATTATTGAAAAAGCCAATAGGTAGTTGTAACGATTTATTAAAAATGGCCTGGCGAAGATTTGAAACCATGTTGACCTTAAAGCCTTCCAGAAGTCTCAGGCTCAAATAGCGAAAGACATTCCCCGTAAATATTCCTAAAATTAAGGTAACACAGACGAATTGCAAAGCTCCCAACTTTCCTTTTGTTTCTAGGAAATAGGCAAAATAATAATTGAACCAATCTAGGAGGTTAAACCCAGAAGGCCTTTGTAACATGCTCTGAAGAACCTCCCCGTCTACCTGACCAAACAAAACATCCAAAAGAGGTTTTAAGAGGACCAAGTTTAAAACACCAAAAACGGCCGCAATAAGTGACGTAAACAAAAAGGGAATAACGAATTTTCGTATATTACCTGCGTAGGACAATAGTTTAAAGTAGGTATTCATTCGTTCTTTTAATTCACCAATTTTCTTCTTTTGCAAATTTAGCTTTTAAATTGGGTCTATGTTGAGTCGTTTTCTGTTATTGGGACTAATACTACTGCTGACATCTTGTACGGAGGAGTCAAATCCTAAAGACATTACAGCGGCCATATATCATTGGAAATCCACCTATGAGCCTTCTCCTTCATCAGAAGAAACACTTGAAGTCCTAAAAATTAAAAAACGCTACCTCCACTTTTTTGACATAGATTACGATTTTGAACGTAAAGAGGTCATTCCTAAAAGTGTTATCCGTATTAAGACTTTGCCAGAAGGTAATATTATCCCCGTTGTTTTTATTACCAACAGAACCTTCAAGTCGATAAGGGAAACCCAAATAGGCCCTTTAGCTGCCAAGACAGCCTCAAAAGTCCGTGGTATTGCCGAAAAACATGGGCTATCTTTTAACGAAGTTCAAGTAGATTGTGATTGGTCTAAAAGTACTAAAAGCAACTATTTTAGCTTTCTGAATGCTTTAAAAACTGAATTTTCTAACTTGGCTGAACTGTCTGTAACACTCCGACTTCACCAAATCAAATTTAGAGAGTTAACTGGAGTTCCCCCAGTAAAAAAGGGAGCATTAATGCTTTATAACGTTGGCGATTTTATGAATATAAATACACCCAACTCTCTTTTTGACCCTGATATCATTGACCAATACATTTATAGACTGCCAGAATATCCCTTAAAATTAGCCATCGCTCTCCCCATCTTTCACCAAACTGTGGTTTATAGGAATAGAAAATTTGAAACATTTTTCAAGAATTTTTCAAATCAGAAGCTCAAAGAAAAGTTTAATTTGAAGGCTTCCGAACGAGGGAACGTTCTCACCCTAGACCGTGACATTAATTTCAGAGAACACTCTTTTAGAAAAGGGGATGTTTTTAGATACGAGTCAGTAAATTTCAAGCACCTAAACCAGGTGAAAGAGGCTATCCTCAGACGCCTTCCCGGTCAAAAGGCTGAGATTATATTTTTCCATTTAGATGAAAATAGTTTAGACAATTTCACTCCTGAGCAATACACCCAACTCCTTTCTAGTTAAGAATTTTATTTAGAATCATGTTTTTATAAACAAAACACCTCCTTTCGGAACTCATGAAAAAGCCCTCCATAAAAAAACTACTCTCTTATCTCATCCTCTTCTCCTTTGCTTGTGGCCCATCCTTAGACTTTTCTGAGTATTTCAGTATTTTAAATCCAGAAGCGGCAGAAAACCCTTTAGCTACGGAATCTTATTTTTTCTCCAATGATGTACTTGCCAAACAGTATTTCATGAATAGCTCTGCTTACTTAGCAGACTCTCTGAATTTGGAAAGTTGGTATCACTACGTAGATAAAAAAATCTCAAAAAAAGATATAAAAGCTGGCCTGTACAATAAAGATACTGGTGAGGAGCTCGCCAATCAATTGACAGGAATTGGAAAAACGGAAGCTGCAAAATATGTTCTATTGGCTCAAAAAATAGATAAAGAAGTATTAAAGTTTCCTACTGATTGGGAAACCACAGAGCCGGTAAACGAACAGCTTCTAGGAGACGCCAGAGAAATGGTCTTAGTTCAGCTAGCTTCCCTGACGATAGACGATTTCCTCATAGAACGATATGCTTTCCAAGGCTACAAAATTGACGCAAAACTGGATAATTGGATCGGGCTAATAAAGGACTATCAAAACTTTCAGTCAAAAGTTAAAAACAAATCATTCATCTCAGAATGGAGCCAAAGTAGGTACGCTGGGGCTCTATTAAAAAGTGGCGAAAAGACCAAAGGTATTTTAGAGTTCGCTAAGGTATTTCAGACCTCCACTACCAGAAGAAATCAGGCAGACCTAAGTATTCGTCATTTAAGCAATCTTGACTTTAAGAAGGCCTTAGAAATCTCTAAGACAAAGGAGGAAAAACTTGCGGTTATGGCACTTCAAGCTATTCAGCCTCATCAGGACGGGCTCAAATTATTGCAATCAATGGCCGAAATAGACCCAAATTATCAGATGCTGGAACTAGTGATGGCCAGAGAAATAAACAAAAACGAGGTAAATTTCTACGCAGAAAAGAATGCAGGATCATATACTTATGACCTTGACATCTATGATGACAACTATAAAATAGACTCCAATAAAGTAGATGCTATCAAGACAGAAAGCCTAGGATATTTTGCAGATCTTCTGATGTTCAACGAATCTCTTGTCCAAAATGAAGGGTTGGCAAAAAAAGCGTTCTGGCTAACGACTGCAGCCTACCTGAATTATATAAAGGGCGACATGAATAAAATGAAGTCTTTTTTGACCAAGGCCGAAAATGAAAAGAACACGAATAACAACTTGACGACACAAATTAAGGTTTTCAAGGCTCTACATTTCCTAGAGAACGCCAACATTAAAAATGATGAAAAACAAATGTTGGAGGAAATCAAAGGCCTCAAAGTCATTAATGGATTTAGAGATAGCAATGTGCTGACCTTCCTTAGCTCAAAACTTCAGAAAAAATACATAAACCAAGCAGACGAAGTTCAGGAAAAGTCGGGCTGGCTTAGCTCTTGCTATTCTTCTAAAGAAGAATCACCTAAAGTAAATTCGAAAATTGTTAAAGCGTTTTTAGCCGAGCATATTCCAGCGGAAAAAGAGGACTATGCTCTGTATTCAAATACCTTCTCAGAGGCTCAATTATTTAAAGATGCAGACGCAAAAACACTAAAAGCTACTTTAGATTTTATTAATCAAAATACACCTAGCTCAGAAGATGCCTTACTAATAGAACTGGCTGGGATAAACACCCAAGAGTTAATGATGGCTTACGGTAGAAAATTAGTTAGAATGCAAGCTTACGAGGAAGCTTTAGCTGTATTCAAAAGTTCTGAAGACCCCACGCTCATGGAAAGTCCGTTTGCCTCTTACTTTTCCCCACTCCCAAATCAATTCATAGGAAACGAGCTTATGGATGAGTCACTTCTAAATCCGATAATCTTCCTTGAAAATGCGGTTCTAAATCAGAAAAACGTAGATAAGAAACCAAAGGATGCCAGAGCTTGGTATCAGCTAGGTTTAGCAGCATATAGCATGAGTTATTGGGGAAATGGCTGGTTGTTTTCAGATAGAGAATGGAGCAGCATGGAGATTCTTTATGGAGAAACCACCGACGAAGACTATTTTACAAACGCCTACGCAAAAGAGTGTTTTGAAAAAGCTTTAGCCGCTAATCCTGATCCAGAACTCGGAGCTCAAATCTGTTATATGGGTGCCTTGTGCGAAAAAAACCAATACTACCTGGCTTATGCAAAAGGTAAACCAAACACATATAATCCTGAAGAGCTAAACCGTTATGACGTCAAAATGACCAAAGGAGTACTGCCCACCTTCCAAAGTTTTTTTAGGCGATTAAAAAAGCAATATGACGACACACAATATGAAAGTCAGGTGATTAAAGAATGTATGTCTTATGTGGAATATAAATTAAAGTAAAATTGACCCAATGAAGTATTTAAGTCTACTAGCCCTAAGCATTTTAGTTTCCTGTGAGAAACCAAATTCGACCTATTTGGACCAAAGGCCCGAACTTCAAAAAGCTCTGTCTGACTTTGAAGTCATGGATGGATTTAACATTGAAATAGTAGCCGCAGAACCTTTAATTTCAGATCCGGTTGCCATGGAAATTGACGAAAAAGGAGATTGGTATGTAGCTGAAATGCCTGGCTATCCTTTGGATTTAACGAAAACAGGAAAAATTAAAAAACTAATAGACACGGATGGGGATGGGTTCCCGGATAAAAGCGAAATCTATGCTGACAGCCTTACGTTACCTATGGGATTAATGAAATGGGAAAATGGATTCTTAGTGGCTGATGCTCCAGACGTGCTTTATCTGGAGGATAAGAACAACGATGGCAAAGCCGAAATCAGAAAGCCCATGATTACAGGTTTCTCTCTTTCTAATCCGCAACACAATATGAACACACCAAAATTCGGTGTTGATAATTGGATATACGTAGCTCACTCTGGTGCCATAAATTCTTTTGCTTATGAACATATCTTTAACGACAAGGGCTCTATAATAAAATTTCCTAATAAACAGAATTCACCAAGCTTAGCAAGAAATGCAGATGGAAGGAATGTACGTTTTAAACCTAACACAGTAGAGCTAGAAAAACTATCCGGCGAATCACAATATGGCCATACTACCGACCCATGGGGACATCGATTTTATACAGACAATGCCAATCACCTTTTCCATGAAGTTATGGATGCTCGATATGTCAATGCAAATCCTAATTTGGCCATAGAGGAAGCCATGGAAAAGTTTTCAGACCATGGTAACGCAGCTAAAGTTTTTCCGATTACAGAAAACCCAAATCATCAACTTCTGACCGATGTTGGCCAAATTACGTCAAGTTGTGGCATCACTTGGTACGATGGAGGAGCCTTTGGTGCAGAATTTGAAAAAACCACCCTTATTGGGGAACCTGTTCACAACCTGGTACATATAGACCACATTGAAAGCGAGGGAGCCACCTTTACGGGGAAAAGGGTATTAGAAAATAAGGAGTTTTTAGCTTCAAAAGACCCTTGGTTTCGGCCAGTTTTTTTCTATGTAGGACCTGATGGAGCATTGTATGTGGTGGATTATTACCGCCAAATAGTGGAGCACCCCGAATGGATGAGTGATGAAGTGAATGAAAGTGGAGCTTTGTATGAAGGCACAAAAAAGGGGCGTATTTATAGAATAACACCAAAAAGGGGCCTAAAAATGGACTGGATGAGTGCTTTAAACTTATCTGAAAAAACCACTCAAGAATTGGCAGAGCTTTTAAATCATAAAAATGGATGGTATAGAAGAACTGCCCAGCGACTTCTTTTTCAAAGAGATGATCATTCCGTGGCTTCAATACTTCATAAAGTTCTTGAAGAAAATAACGAAGAGGCCAAGATTCCTGCCTTATGGCTTCTACATGACTGGAAGGAGCTAAACAGTAATGATTTAACTTTTGCTTTAACTGCCAAAGAATCGGGAGTAAGAGAAAATGCTTTGCAATTAATTGATAGGGCTTGGTCAGACCCCGAATTTCAAACAGAAGAACTAAAATCAGCTTTGTTAAAAACAGCCAATGATCCAAGCGAAAGGGTTAGGTTTCAATGGCTTTGCTCCTCTGCGTTTTTTAATTTCCCTGGCATTGAAGAATCAAAATCTACTATTCTAAAGAATGACGTCGAAGATAATTGGGTAGGGATTGCGGCTATTGCTGCTTCCTCTGGTTCTGAAGAAACATTATTCCAAAATGCAGTCAGAGATTTTGGATCAGAGGCTTCAGAGAATAAAAGTTTATTTTTCGCTCATACAGCTGCCACTCTGTATAAAAAAGGAGATTTAGGGCTGATATCGAAGATTCTCCAGAAAAGTGAAGACTCTAATAGTTGGTGGCAAGCTGCTATGCTATCCGGTTTGTCTAAAATTCAAGAGTATAGTTCACCGAATACGCTAACGAAATCTGAACAAGAGCAACTTTTATCTAGGTTTCTAGAAACGCAAAACCAAGATCTTCGAAAAAGTATCATTAGCGTTTTTGATGTGAATAAAGTTTCCAAAGAATTGAATATTAATTTAATCTATGCCAAAATGAATGAGGATATCGATTTCCAAATTGATGGAATGAGTTTACTCTCTACTTTAGGCGACGCCAAAATCAAGGATAAAGTCCTTAAAAACATACTTGCCTCGGAAGATGAAAAACTCCAATTAGCTAGCCTAAAGGCTCTACCTAGCACATTAAACGAATCCGAACTAGCCCTTATAAATAAGAAATATTCGGTATTAACAAGGTCCTCAAAAAAGGCTTGGGTGAGTTACTTATTGGAAAATAAGGACAAAGTATCAGAATTAATTAGACAGGTAGAATTGGGCAAAATTCCAAAAGCAGATTTAGAGTGGCCACAAATAGTTGATTTGATGAATTATTATGACACCAATATTAGAAATTACGCTAGAGAAGTATTCGCTATTAACGAAGACCGTAAAGCTGTGCTTCAAAACTATTTGCCCGCGGCCAACATGAAAGGTAATGCTCAAAATGGTAAAAAAATATTTGAACAAAACTGTGCCATTTGCCATCAAATAGACGGTAAAGATGGTATAGATTTTGGGCCCGACTTAGCTACGCTTAAAAGCAGAAGTAAGCATTCAATCATTACCGAAATAATTAATCCGAATAATTCGATAGCAGATAAATATGGTCAATGGAAAATAGAAACAATTGACGGCGATCATTTATCAGGTATTATTACTTCTGAAAACGAAAATTCGATAAGCTTGAAAACGCTTGGTGGGAAAACTGAAAACATTGTAAAAACGGCTATTAAATCTCGCCAAATAGCAAGGCTCTCTGCTATGCCAAATGGTTTAGAAGGAGCCATTTCCCCAAAAGAAATGGCCGATGTTTTGGCTTTGATAAAAGGAGAATAAAGCGGAACGAGACTGCTTACGAAAGCGAAATGTTTAAAGAATGTATGTCCTGCCTAAGCCTTAAGCTTTGATAAACTTTAGGCCGCGGCCAAAGGAAAATAGACTGGTTATATATTTTACAATATAAGAACCACTTTATCAAACAAATAAATAACTCCTTTGGATATTTTAATAAATTTTAATAATTAAGAATTTAGCGTTTCGTCTACTTTTTAGGCTCAAAAGCTGACAAATCAGGTTTTATATAGGGTTTTCTAGACTTATATTTGACATTCCATTTTAGAAAATACTTTAACATATGAAAAAAAATGCTCTCGGGCTACTCCTTCTTGGGAGTGCCAATCTCCTATTTGCTCAGGAAAAAATCTTATCTGATGACCTCTCTGGGTTTTCATGTAAAGAAAAAAATTGGAGTATTGTAGGTGCTGCCACAGCCAACCCTTTCCTTGACAACAATCTTGAAACTACAGCTGGTAAAGGCGTACTGGTCAATATTCATGAACACGGTAAATATGGTTCTCAGTATGAATTGGTCTCTGACTTTACGCATGGCGACCTTGATATCTCTTTTGACTTCATGATGGCAAAAGGCTCTAATTCGGGCATTTATCTTCAAGGAAACTACGAGATTCAACTCTTTGATAGCTGGGGAACGAAAAGCCCTATTTACGGAGACTGCGGAGGTATTTACCAAAGGTGGGACGAAAGTAAGCCCGAAGGCCAAAAAGGCTATGAAGGATACGCCCCAAGAATAAATGCGGCCAAAGCCCCTGGCTTATGGCAGCATATGGACATATCTTTTCAAGCCGCAAAGTTTGACGCTAAAGGAAACAAGACGGCTAACGCCCAAATGCTTTCTATTAAACTCAACGGCATGTTGATTCATGAAAATGTAGAGCTTTCTGGTGTAACTAGAGGTGCTATGACCGCTAAAGATGTAGCAAAAGGTCCTCTTAGACTTCAAGGAGATCATGGTTCTTTGGCAATAAAAAACATCATTATTAGCAACTTTGACAAGCCTATTGCTAGCCTAAATAACTTATCGTATGCTGTTTCTTATGCTCCGTATGACCCAAGTGCAGACCCTAAAAACTTGGCCATTGACGATTCTGGAGAATTAAAGGAGCTTTCATGGGAGTTCATGAAACAACCTAACGAATACGCTTATACTATTAAAGGAGATTTCATTGCTCCTGCAGATGGAAAATATACATTCAATCAGTTTTCTTCAGCCAATAATACATTGAGTATTGATGGTAAAGAGATATTAGACAACAAGTATACAGGTCCAAATGACGAGAGAACTGGTGAAATAGAGCTGAAAGCAGGAAAACATACTTTAGCGATTTATAATGCTAAATATGATGGATGGATGAGTCCAACACTTGGCCTTTTAGTGACAGGCCCTGGTTTTAGAAAAGTAGCTCTTCACTCTCCAAGCTCTATGTTTGGAAATAAAGCTTCTGACCCAATTTTGATTGATGCGAAAACCAATACAAACCTTAGAAGTTTTATGGATTTTGACAATGGTGATAAACGCATCAGAATTGTTCACGCCATCAGCGTAGGTACACCTGAAAACATTCACTTCACGTATGACCTTGACAAAGGAGCTTTGCTTCAATTTTGGAGAGGAGACTTCCTGGACGCTACCCCAATGTGGGATAGCAGAGGAGATGGTTCTTCCAGACCAAGAGGTTCATTAACGCAATTGAGCAATGATTTGACGCTGGCTAAAACGGTTTTGGCCTGGCCAAAAGACACCTTAGGCACTAGTTACAAACCAAAAGGCTACACCATAGATGACAACAACATGCCAACTTTCGTTTACGAAATTTATGGCTCTAAGGTTAGTGATAAAATCAGAGTTAAAGACGGAAAAAACTTTGAAAGAACTATTACAGTAGACGGCTCAAAAGATTTGTTTGCCAAACTAACAAGTGCTTCGAAAATTGAAAAAGTGACTGACAACCTATATGCTATTGATAATAAAAGCTGGTACATAAAATTAGACCCGAATGCTTATGTTATTATTAGTACCAATGGCAATAAAAAAGAGCTAACGGTTGCGGTTAAAGACAAGTTGACTTACGAGCTATTATTTTGATGTTAAAAGACTTAGATAAATGAAAAAAATACAAATATTACTTTTAAGTCTCTTCTGCTTCTCTTTGCAAGCTCAAGAGTCTCCAAAAGAGGAAGATTTCTACAAGATTGTTACGCCTCCTGTTCCTGAAGGAATACTTTTAGAGGTAGGTGGTGTATGTACATTGCCAAATGGCTCTGTAGCTGTTTCAACCAGAAGAGGTGATGTATGGATTCTGGAAAACCCACTTAGCAGAAAGCCCTATTACAAGCTATTTGCTTCTGGTCTGCATGAGATTCTTGGTTTAGAATACAGAGATGGCTCTTTCTATTGCGTTCAACGTGGAGAGCTTACCAAACTAACCGACGAAAACGGAGATGGTAAAGCAGACCGATATGAAACCGTAAGTGCTTGGCCTGTTTCTGGTCATTATCATGAATATTCGTTTGGGCCGAAATTTGCTCCAGACGGCAGTTTCTTTGTCAGTGGAAACGTAGCCTTCGGAAATGAAGAATGGTGGAGAGGTGAAGCTAGAGTACCTGGTAGAGGTTCTGTTTTTAAAGTTTTTCCTGATGGCCATAGAGAAGAGTGGGCTACCGGAATGCGTTCGCCTGCCGGTTTAGGAATAATTGACGGTGAATTATTTTATGCAGATAACCAAGGCGACTGGATGGGTTCTGGTGGGATTTGGCATTTAAAAAAAGGTGCTTTTACTGGTCACCCTGCAAGTTTAGCCTGGACGAATGAAGACTCGCCTACAAAACTAACCGAAGAGCAATTTTTTGCTGAACGCGATAACAGAAAAGTAAGAAACGCCGCTGGTACCTATATCAAACCAGAAAACGTAGTAAACGAAACGCCAGACATGCTTTGGCAGCTTAAAGAAAAATATCCGCAGGTTCAGACGCCCGTAGTTTGGCTTCCTCATGGTATCCTTGGTATTTCTAATTCTGAATTGATAAAAGACGATACTAAAGGTTCTTTTGGTCCATTTAGCAATCAGGTTTTCATAGGTGACCAAGGGCAGTCTAAAATCATGAGAGTATTCATGGAGAAAATCAATGGTGAATACCAAGGTGCCGCCTGGGACTTCAGAAGTGGTTTTCAATCTGGTGTGATGAGAATGGACTGGGCCAAAGACGGTTCTCTTTTTGTGGGAGAAACTAACCGTGGATGGGGTTCTGCTGGTGATGCTAACCAAGGCTTCCAAAGATTAGTATGGAATGGTAAAATGCCATTTGAAATGCTAACCGTTAAGGCCATGCCTGATGGTTTTGAAGTAGAATTCACTTTACCTGTTGATAGAAAATCTGCTGAAGATTTAGCTTCTATCTCTGCGTCCAGCTTTAATTACAAGCACCACCCAGCCTACGGCTCACCTCCTATTTTCAGAGAAGACCTAAACATCAAAGGTGTAAGACTTTCTGCCGATGGCAAAAAAATGAGAATAGTGCTAGACGGACTAAGAAAGTACTTTGTTCATGAATTGAACCTTAACGGCATTAGAGCCGCAGGTACGTACTATTCTCTAATTCACCCTACGGTATATTACACTTTAAATAATATTCCTGCCGGAGAAAAGATGTCAACATCTGATTTAAAAACAACGGATTCTGGAAAAGACAAACCTTCGTCTGCTTCTAAAATAGTGAAGAAGTTAGTTTCTCCAGATGGTCAAGGTCAAGCTAAGGCTTCTGCCACTGCTCCGACCTTTGACGAAGTAAAACCGTTGTTACAAAAGCATACGTGTTTAGCATGCCACTCTCAAGACAAAAAAGTGATTGGTCCTGCATTTAAGGACATTGCTAAAAGGAAATATAGTGATGAGAAAATGGCTCAATTGATAGCTGTTCCTCAGCCAAAAAACTGGCCTGACTATGCCACACCAATGGCTCCTATGCCTCATGTGCCTAAAGCAGATGTATTGAAAATAGCGAGTTATATTAATGGATTGCGTTAGTGCTCCAGAATGATTAAATTTAAAAGAACCCAATTGAAATAAAATGGAAGATAAAACTACAAGAAGAAACGTCATAAAAGCCATAGGTACGGTAGCAGCAACCTCTTTATCTGGTGTGGCAATGGCAGGTAATAGTTTCGTAGAGACTAAGCCAGAGCTCAAAAATAACATAAAACACTCTGTATGCAGGTGGTGTTATTCCAGCATTGATTTTGAAGAATTATGCCAAGGCGTGAAGGCTATAGGTATGGCTTCTATTGAACTTACCGGTCCAGAAGAGTGGCCTGTTTTGAAAAAATACGGTTTAACAGCCGCCATTGGTTGGGGAGACTGGCCAAAAGGTATGGGACTTCATAACTTCTTTGCCAATCCTAAAAACGATGATACACTTGTAGCTTTTTATGAAGATTTAATTCCTCAAGCAGCAGCAGCAGGGCTTACTCAGCTTATTTGTTTTTCGGGCAATAGAAATGGCATGAATGATTATGTAGGCATGATGAATTGTGCTAATGTTATCAGGAGGATTATTCCAACAGCAGAAAAACACAACATCATATTATCCATGGAGCTACTAAGCTCTAGAGATAGCCATAGAGATTATATGTGTGATCATATAGACTGGGGTGTTTCTTTATGTGAAATGGTTAATTCTGAGCATTTCAAACTGCTTTATGACATTTTCCATATGCAGAGTATGCATGGCGACCACATTAGAAATATAAGAACCTACGGTAAGTATATCAGTCATTATCACACGGGTGGTATGCCAGGCCGAAAGGAGATAGATGAAACACAAGAGATCTACTATCCTGCCGTAGTGAAAGCTTTGATAGAGTCTGGTTATAAGGGTTATTTAGGCCAAGAGTTTATTCCTACACCTAAAGACAAGGCAGGAATGCTGGCCTCTCTAGAAAGATGTGTTAGGATTTGTGACGTTTGATATCAAGAATTGAATTTCAAAAAGCGGAGAGTCGGAAGGCTCTTCGCTTTTTTTATGCTTTCACTTCTAAAGAAAAAGAAGCCTCGTCTAAACTTGTGCCATAGGTCTATTTGACATGCCTCTTAATGCCATTATTAGCTCCAATTTTGAAGACCGCCAGTCTCTTTTACAAGCTTATCTTCCAAGTAGGAAAGCTTAAAACCTGAGTTCGATGCAAGAACAGCCTTTGAAGCTCCCGAGGAGCGATATATAGGTAGCGAGGGGTAAAACCCCTCGCAAATGTGTTAGAAAGTGCTCTAGTTTGGCGGAATTTTAGTCTATAAAGCCAAAATCGTGACAAACTTATCATTAAGGTGCTTAAGGTTAGTGAGTTAACTAGTTTCCTTATGTCCAACTCAGGTTTAAAGTATCCGCTTTATTTACCCACGATCCTACCCATTCGTAGCTGTCTTCTTTAATGTCTGCAAAAGTTATCCTATAGTAACCATCCATGCCTTTGGGAGCTTTTTGGTCCTTAAAAAGGACAATATCTCCATTATCTATTTTTCCTCCAGTCCAAGATCTCAAAATAGGAGAAGGCTTTAAGTTAGCATAATAATGTACTCGTCAAGTGAGACTATCAGTATCATAAACTTGGATACTTCCAGAATGGGAGCCCTCTGGCTTAAGCGTTTCATCCTGTACAGCCAATCCATTCATGATATACTTCTATCTCCATATAATCTCTTCTGGACTGTTCCATTCTTGAGCCTTATTTTTGGTATAGGAGGGACAGTTAAACTTGCCAAAAAAATGGCCAAAATTGGCCAAAATCTATTAACTCACCTGGAGCAGAAGGGTTTAGTTTTCCATAAGGATCACTCTGAGAGATATCGTAAGGTTAATCTTGGGCAAACAATAACTGGGATGAACATAGGAATAAAAGACGTATCAGCTTTTTGATGGTTTCAGTATCTTGATGTCAAATAGTGAAGTTTAGCAAATAGACACCCCTCTTATTGTAAAGTCCCATTTGCTTAACGCAAGCTTAATATTTTCATTTCTACACGTCTATTCAGTTCTGGATCTACGTCAGAAACTGGGCTATCTGGTCCTCTACCTATCGTAATAATCCGTCTGGAAGAGATGCCTTGTTTGATAAGATACTTCTTACAAGCCTCGGCTCTTTCTTCTGAGAGCTTGATGTTTGCTCTTCTATCTCCTTCGTCTGACGTGTAACCGGCTATTTGAATTCTGGCTTTGGAGTAGTTCGACATAAAGTTTAGCACATCTATAAGGTCACTCTCATTTGATGGACTTATATCGGCAGAACTACGCTCAAAAATCAAGCCTGTTAAAACCAACTCCTCTCCTATTTCAATATCCTTCTTGCCCACCTCTACTTTCTCTTCTATCTTTTCCTTCTTTAATTTAGGCTCTCTTCTCTTCTTTGGTTTAGGTGTTCTTTTCCTAAAATTGAGTTCTTGATTTAAGCTCACGAAGATCGTATTTATAAGTCTACTTGTCTGCGTTACACCCACCGTAGAACCCGACCTCAGAAAAGAAACCTCTGATGTAGCCAACGGCACTATGGCCAAATTAACACCTATTTCCATTTCAAAATCATTGTATCCCAAAGACATATCTTGACCTATTCCGAGATAAATACTAGCCTTAATGTCATTACTGCTCAGTCCCCTAAATCTAAGTCCCGTATTGTTTTGATTAAGAAAATCCACCGTATTAGAGCCCAAACTTGTATTGTCTCTAGCTCTTTTTTCATAAACCGCATTTACATTCGGAATCCAAACTCCTTTTAAAACATAAAATAGGCTATGAGCATCATATCTAAAGCCCACATTGATATTGTAATAATGAAAATCATCAATAATCCCAGAGACCTCTGCACCGTTTCTAATGTAAGACAAACTTGGTTTATATACACTTAGCTGATTTATCCTTTCTGCCCCAAGCGTCAATTTAAACTTATCAGAAATTTTATAGTTAAAGTCTAAGCCAAACCTATTTGTAGTTTCAAAACTAAAACTCTGCTCTCCCGCTGCATTTGAGACATTTCCAATGTTATAAAAGCTCCACTTATAAATCATTCGCTCATTTCCCTCTATCACGTTTTGCCTCCCGGGAAGCACCATACCAAGACCAAAGTGTGGGCTAATGCTAAAACGAGATTGCTCACTTTGAGCTGAAACGCCTAGGCTTAAAACACCAAGAAAAGAGACCAGAATTGACCTAAAAAGTTTAGTCTTGTTAGACCCCATTATTTCTTCATTATTTTCTTAAAAAGCGGCAAGGCTCTTTCCAAGCCTTCAAGTTCGGGATGCCACCTTTTCTCCCACTCTAAACTGATAAAACCTTTATAATTCATAGAATCTACGGCTTTCAGAATATCTAAAATAGGTACTTCTCCTCTGCCCGGCAAAGTATATTCATGAACTCCCTCCTTAAGATAACCATCCTTTATCTGCACAAAATTTATATACTCACTAAGCTTGCCAACCATCTCTGATGCCTTTTCTCCAGTTTTTAGGTGCATATTAAAATAGTCCCAAATAATTCCCGTGGTTTCTAAATCTTGTGATTTCATAATGTATTCAATATCAGAAGAGAAAACCACGTCGCCATGAGCGTCAAGTAGCGTTTTAACCCCAGTGCCTTTTGAAAAAGAGGAGAGTTCTTCCAGGCCCTCGCCAATTAAATCCAGAGACCTTTTTTTATCTTCTTTAAAAGCCAATTTGTCAGGAAATACCCTAACAAATGGACAATATATCTCATTCGCTAGCTCAATGTATCTTTTAACTGTATCAATATTCTCCTTCCTCTTTTCTATATTCGTTTCATGAAGATTTGCAGATGGATTAATATTCACAATCTCCACCCCATAATCCTCCGCCATCCTTTTTGAAACCTTTAGGTTTTCTTTAGAAAAGGTTGGACTTTTCAAAATGTCAATCTCGTCCAAAAGACCTCTTATTTCTATACCTTCGAAGCCATATTTGTCAGCCGCTCTGAGGATTTTATCCCATGACCATTCTGGACAACCCAAAGTAGAAAAACAAAGTTGTCTTTTACTTTTAAAGGACGACAATGCAAACCCAGAAAGTGTGGTAGCTAAAAATAATCTTCTATTCATAAATCAGTTTTTAATCAATTTGACCTCGTCCTAGGCTTTTGATAAAGCGTTTTATTGTAAATTTACATAAAGCAAAATTTAATTTTATGAAAACTCTATTTGGACTTGTTTTTATGTTAATGTCATTTACTACTATAGCCAAGGAAGATACCAAAGTATATGAGCTCCGGACATATCACTGTCACGATGGCCGAAGAGATGCCCTGATTTCTAGATTCGAAAACTTTACTACTAAAATTTTTGAAAGACATGGCATGGAGAATATTGCCTATTGGCTCCCTACTTCAGACGAGATGTCTAACGACTTGATCTATATGTTAGCCTACCATTCTATGGAGGCTAGAGATGCTTCATGGAAAGGCTTTATGGCAGACGAAGAGTGGCAGAAAGTGTGGGCTGATTCTAAAAAAGATGGTAACATCGTAAAATCCGTTGATTCTGAATTCCTTAAAATAGAACCAGAATTAACCAAGAAATTCAAATTGAAAGCCGAATCCCCAGAGAGAGTTTTTGAATTGCGTTCTTACTATTGCCTACCGGGAAGATATCCAAATATTGTGGCTCGGTTTAGAGACCACACTCGCAAAATTTTCAAAAAACACGATATGGAAAACATTGCCTATTGGGGCAGTATTGAAAAAGAAGGAACACAGCCTCATTTGGTTTACATTATAGCTCATGAAAACGAATGGGCCTCAAAAAGGGCTTGGAATGCATTTAGGGTAGACCCAAAATGGAAAGCAGCACAAAAAGCTTCTGAAATGGATGGGAAAATTGTAGAAAAGGTAGTCTCTGTTATGATGAAACCGCTACCCTTCTCTAGGCTTAAATGATAAGATTCTTTTTTGTTTTTGGTCTTTTTTTTCCTTTTGTGTCGCTCTCACAAGAGCTCCTTCGCGGGCCTTATTTACAAAGTGCTACCCAATCAAGTATCATTCTTAAATGGCGAGCGACCACTTCTGGTGAAGTAGAAATCAAGTATGGAACAGACTCCAATAACCTAAATTTCACTATCCGTGAGTCTCAAGTTTATAACCACGAAGTTCGACTAGAAAACCTTGAACCAAATACTAGGTATTTCTATCAAATCTCTAGCGTGGGCATTGAACCTTTTGGCTCCTATTTTTATACACTTCCAGTAAAAGGCACCAAACCCAAACTGCGTTTTATCGCTCTAGGAGATTGTGGCACAGGCACACTTATGCAGAAAGAAGTCCTTGCTTCGGTCAGTAATTATGTAGGTGACCAAAAGTTAGATGGCCTTATGCTTCTGGGCGATAATGCCTACAATTCTGGCTATGACCACGAGTACGACCAACGATTTTTCCCCATTTATCAAAAAGAACTTCTAGACCACGTAGTGCTTTGGCCCTCTCCTGGAAACCATGATTATGCGGGTCTGGTCTGGCCAAATAGCTCAGGTGAGCAGCCAGACTATTTCAATATGTTTAGCCTGCCTAGCCATGGTGAGTCTGGCGGAATTCCTTCAAATTCTGAGGCCTATTATGCCTATGATATTGGCAATGTTCATTTTATAGCATTAGATTCATACGGTACTGTTGAAGGAAAAAGAATGTCTGATTTACTAGGCAAACAAGCGGCATGGCTGGAAAAAGACTTGGCTACCAACAAACAAGACTGGACCGTCGTCTACTTTCATCATCCTCCTTTTACAAAGGGCTCTCATGACTCTGATAAAGAACAAGAATTGATAGATATCCGAAATAACATAGTCCCTATTTTAGATAAATACGGTGTGGATTTAGTTCTAACAGGACATTCGCATACTTATGAGCGTACAAGTTTAATACATAACTACACAGGTGATGAAGGCTCCTTTAGTGCTGAAAAACATAATTTAAGCAGCTCATCCGGCAAATTCGACGGCACAAATAATTCATGCCCCTACATAAAGTCTGGTTCTGGGACGGTATACGTCGTAGCGGGAACTTCTGGCTGGGCTGGCGTAACTTCAGAAGGATACCCACATAATGCCATGAAATATTCTAATGCTATAGAAACCGGAGCTTTAATCCTTGATATAGAGGCCAATAGGTTGGATTTGAAATACTTAAACTCCAAAGGCGTTATTTTAGACAAATTCTCCATCCTGAAAGAAGTCAACAAGACAGGGAGTTTGACCATTGATTGTGGGGAGAAACTTACCTTGAAAAATAGCTGGAACGGCGAGGCCATTTGGAATTCCAGAACTGAAAGAAAGGCAGAAATCACCATTGATAGCCTGTCTAACAATACCTTATTTTTGGCAACTGATCCTTACGCTTGCTTGACTGATACATTTAAAGTGAGTGTAAACCCTTATTCCATGCCAAGTCTAACTTCCAATTCTCCCATTTTAGCCGGAAATAGGCTTGAGTTAAATTCCGAATTCGATGGATTAGGTACTATAAATTGGACCGGGCCCAACACCTTTGAGAGTAAAAAAACAAATCCAGTTATTGACCATGTGACTATCAATGCCGCTGGCACTTACACCTTAAAAGCAAATTATAAAAACTGTCTTAGCGAGGCAGAATTAGAAGTAGAAATCATACCATTATTATCCCTCGAAACGTCAAAAAGCCCTTTAGGTGTTTTTCCTAATCCTGCAGGAAACCTCTTGAAAATAAGCTTTAAACCTGTACTTTCAGGGAATTATACTTTTAACCTATACTCTTCAGCAGGAAAAAGTCTAGCCACAAAAGAGCTGTATTTAAAGGAAAGCAAGAATGCAGACTTAAGTTTTGATTTAAACACTATGCAAACCTCTGGAAAATTAATCCTTAAAGTCACTTCTGATAATTTTTCCATCACAAAATCAGTCATTAGATATTAAAAAAGGTCCATACATAAGCATGAACCTTCTTGAAATAAACTACTAATGATTATTAAATATGAGCTAAAGCATTTTTAGCCGCGGTTTCTTCTTTCCAATGTTTCCACCTTTTGCCTAAAAGCTTGGTCATTCCTCTATCCACAATAGAGTGACGAGCTAAATACATCCCCCCCTTTAAGGTAGTAAATACAGAGTCATTAGCTCTTAAGGCTATACTATATCCACCATCCACATATCTGATGTGGTGCCACCATAAAGACGGAATAAAAGCAGTTTCACCATGAGAAAAAACAGCCTCATACCCCTGCAAGTTTTTAGCAGCCGGGAATTTATCGTAATCAGGATTTTCTGGGTCAAAATGACTCATCACCGTCATAGGATGCTTGTAAAGCTTCTCACTCTGATCTGGCCCAAAAAGAATTATCTTTTTCCTTGTCTGAAACTGAGTCAAGAATACATTGGAGCAATCCATATCATAATGCAAACTTGTAACAGAGTCTTGACCTCCGAAGAACATGAATTTATAGTTCTTCACAAAACCATCCATGATGGTAGGGTAGCGAATGTCATTGACTAGTTCAGGGATTTTCTTAAATATATCGAACAAGAAAATCCTTAAATCAACCGGCCCTTCTTCTATCAAATCCAAATATTCACCAAATTTCATTCTCTTCGCTAATTGGAAATACTTATCTGGGTCGTGATAGTTCTTATCAATTAGAGGAACTATTAAGTCCCCATGGTTTTGTCTTAACCAATCAAAAGTCCATTTGTTAGTAGCAGGCCAGTCTTTTACCAAATCCGTGAAAATGACCGGCTTTTTGGGCTTCAAATAGTTTTCTAGAAATTCCTCTCTAGACAAATTACTTCTCCTTTCTATGGGTTCTAAATGCATAAAACTAAATCTAAACAAGTTTCGTTTTAAATCTGTAAACGACGCTCTAAATTGAATAACTCAAAAACCAATGATTGCTTAAAAAGGTTTTGTCATTCAAATAGATTGCAAAATTAATATTATTTCTTATCATTCTAGCATGACCAAAATCATAAAAAATCTTTTCCCCTATCTCCTCGTAGCCATATTAAGTATTGCTCTTTGGAAAGTCTTTTCGGCCAAAATCCAAAATCCTTTCAAAATACAGACCACTGAGACTACCCATTCCCTCATTTTGAAGGAGATAAAAACATTAGGAAATCTTGAGTTAGCATCTTATCACTTTAACGATATTGTTGAACAAAAACTCGTAAGAGACTATCTGCCAGACCCTAAAGCACTTCTAATAATTCATGGAGAAGCTACAGGATGTATAGATTTGAGTCTAGTGAAAGAGTCAAGTATAAGCACAGAACAAGATACTATCATTGTTACCCTGCCGAAACCTGCTATTTGCCATTTTAAAATAGACCATGAGAAATCCAAAATCTATGACTCCGAATATGCCTTCTTAAATGAACAACTTCTTTTTGAGGAAGCTTACAAATCGGCTGAAAAACAGATCTTACAAACGGCGAAAGCCTCCGATCTTTTAGAAACGTCTCGTTTAAATGCAGAAAAGCTATTAATTCCACTTTTCAGTGCTATTGCTCAAAAACCAGTAGTACTAAGGTTTGAGTAAAGTTCGTCTTGACGGTTCAATTCCAAGGGTTCGGCTATTTTGTCAGCACTTTCAATGGCCCAAAAATCCTTTGAGAGCGATATTAAAGTCAATTTGGCATCATTTCTTTTCGAGCATCATTGTTGTTATGTTCCAAACTGAAATGAGTAATTTTGACCTCGTTTTATGAATAAAGATTTCACGATTTTAAATATATATAATGTTAAATTTTCTAGGTAAAAGTATCTCGAAGATATTCGGAACAAAGTCTGATAAGGATGTCAAGATGTTAACTCCTTATGTGGTAGCCACTAATGCAGCGTTTGACTTGCTCCATGATCTAAGCAATGACGACTTTAGAGCTAAAACACAAGAGTTAAAAGATCATATAAATGATTACCTCGCTCCTATCAGGGATGAAATAACTGAAATCCAAAAAGAAATAGACGATAATCAAGAACTTAACATTCATCAAAAAGAGGCTTCCTTTAAGAGAATTGATGAATTAAGGGCCTCTGAAAATGTGGAACTTGAAAAAGTACTGTTAGACATTCTTCCTAGGGCTTTTGCTATTGTAAAGGAAACAGCCCGACGATTCAAAGAAAACGAAAGCATCACTGTTACCGCGTCACATTTAGACAGACAGTTGGCCATGAAAAAAGGCCATATAACTATTGAGGGAGATAATGCCGTTTGGAATAGCACTTGGGAAGCAGCAGGAAACCTTCTAAGATGGGACATGCTTCATTATGATGTGCAAATTATTGGTGGGGCTGCCTTACATAAAGGTAACGTAGCTGAAATGCAAACAGGTGAAGGAAAAACCTTAGTGGCCACTTTCCCTGCCTTTCTGAATGCAATTGCCGACAAAGGTGTTCATATCGTTACAGTCAATGACTACCTAGCCCGCCGTGACTCCGAATGGATGGCTCCTATTTTTGAATTCCATGGCATCACCTGTGATTGTATAGATAAGTATCCGGCAAATACCAATGCTCGTAGAGAGGCTTACGCCTCTGGTATTTCTTACGGAACAAATAACGAGTTTGGATTTGACTACCTAAGAGATAATATGGTAAGCAATCCTAAGGAGTTGGTTCAAAAGAGGCACCACTTTGCTATGATTGATGAGGTGGATTCTGTTTTAATAGATGATGCCAGAACGCCGCTTATTATTAGTGGCCCCATGGCCAAAAAAGGAGATGAAGCTCTTTTCACCTCATTAAAGGCTAGGGTTTCTCAAATTGTAGACGTTCAGAAAACCAGTGTCAATAATTATCTCAATGAAGCCAAAAAACTCATAAAAGACGGCGAGGTTAAAGAAGGCGGTTTGGCTCTTTTTAGAGCTTATAGAGGCCTTCCAAAAAGCAAGCCCCTCATTAAGTTCCTTTCTGAAAGCGGCATAAAGAAAATCTTACTTGACGTAGAAGGTCAACATATTGCAGAGAATAATAAACTAATGCCACAGGCAGACGAGCCTTTATATTTCACGATTGATGAAAAAAATAAAGGAATCGAACTGACGGATAAGGGAATTGACTATTTAACTGGACATGATGAGGACCCTGAGTTTTTCATCATGCCGGACCTTTCTATCAAAATTGATGAAATTGATAAAAGCGATGCTAGCGAACAAGATAAAATCCTTAACAAGGATGAGCTTATCAGGGACTACTCCACAAAAGCCGAGCGTATTCATGCCATAAACCAGTTACTAAAATCATACTGTCTATTTGAGAAAGACGTAGATTACGTTTTGATGGATGGCAAAGTGAAAATCGTAGATGAACAAACTGGCCGTATTATGGATGGCAGACGTTGGTCAGATGGATTGCACCAAGCAGTAGAGGCCAAAGAGAATGCTAAGGTGGAAGATTCTACACAAACATATGCCACCGTAACGCTCCAGAATTACTTCCGCATGTACCACAAACTTGCTGGTATGACAGGAACTGCAGAAACAGAAGCAGGTGAACTTTGGAAGATTTATAAGTTGGACGTGGTGAGCATTCCTACTAACAGGCCAGTTGTTAGAGAAGACATGCAAGACAAGGTCTACAAAACCGTTAGAGAGAAATATAACGCGGTAGCAGACGAAATTGTGGATCTGGTAAAAAAGGGTAGGCCCGTATTGCTAGGAACCACCTCGGTAGAAAATTCAGAAATATTGAGTAAGATGCTCAGTATTAGAAAAATAAATCATCAAGTACTTAATGCCAAGCAGCACTCCCGTGAGGCCGATATTGTAGCTGAAGCAGGAAAGCCAGGTAATGTGACCATCGCCACCAATATGGCTGGTAGAGGTACAGACATTAAACTTACCGCAGAAAGTAAATCTGCAGGTGGATTGGCAATTGTGGGGACAGAGCGTCATGAATCTAGACGAGTGGATAGACAGCTTAGAGGTAGAGCAGGTCGTCAAGGAGACCCGGGTTCTTCACAATTCTTCGTCAGTTTAGAGGACAGTTTGATGCGTTTGTTCTTCTCAGACAGAACCGCCAAAATGATGGATAAGCTTGGCATGGAAGAAGGCGAAGTTATTCAGCACTCCATGATAACCAATTCCATTGAGCGAGCTCAGCAGAAAGTTGAAGAGAATAACTTTGGCATCAGAAAACGTCTCATCGAATATGATGACGTAATGAATGTACAGAGGGATACTATATATAAGAGACGTAAAAATGCTCTATTTGGAGACAGATTATCTCTGGATATCGCCAACGTACTATATGATACCTGTCATGCAGTTCTGATGAATGCTGGTAAAAACTACGATGAGTTTGAAATCAGAAGTCTTCAAAACCTAGGCTTTAAGCCAGAAATCACAAGAGACGAATTTGATAGAAATAAAGGTGATATAGAGGATCTGTTCTTCGATATGGCCTATAAACACTACAATGAGAAAAACTCAGCAATTGCTGAAAAAACAATTCCTGTTTTAAAGAAAGTTTTAGAGGACAGAAATGCCATCAAAGACGAGCCTTTTATGGCAGTGGTAGGTGACGGCACAAAGAATATTGCGGTATTCTGTGACATGCAAAAATGTGTGGACACTAATGGCAAAGAACTTATCAAAGAAATGGAAAAAGCCATTTCCTTAGGAGTTATTGACCAGGAGTGGAAAGAACATTTAAGAGATATGGATGATCTGAAGCAATCTGTTCAGAATGCCTCTTATGAGCAAAAAGACCCACTTTTGATTTACAAATTTGAAGCAGTGGAGCTATTCCAAAACTTCCTCCAAAAAGTAAACGCTGAAATGGTTTCATTCTTAATGAAAGCAGGTGTGGTAGAAATGCGTTTTCAGCAGGTAGCCCCACCAAAACAAGATAAACCTAAGTTATCTACAAATAGAACTCCAGGATCTGGAGAAGGCGGTACGGCTGGCCCAATTACTCCTGCCAAATCTCAAAAAGTAGCTAGTAGAAACGACCGTGTAAGTGTTCAATTCAAAGATGGCTCTGTAAAAAGAGATGTGAAGTTTAAACATGTAGAACAAGAAGTGGCATCTGGGGATGCGGTTTTAATAGACTAAGAGATAAATGACAGACTTCGAGAACAAAGTTATCTGGATTACGGGAGCCTCCTCCGGTATTGGCGAGGCCACGGCCTATGAATTTGCTAAGAAGAATGTTAAACTAGTGCTTTCTGCCAGACGAGAGGTAGAGCTGAAAAGAGTCAAGCTACAAACGGGCCTTCCACCTGAAAACGTATTCGTGCTTCCTATGGACGCAGAAGAAATAGAAACCTTTGATAGTCTTACTAAAAAGGTCATCGACAGGTTTGGTCAAATAGATCTCCTTTTCAATAATGCGGGGATTTCTCAGCGAAGCTTTGTTTTAGAAACAGATATATCTGTTTACAAAAGAATGTTAGATATAGACTTGCTAAGTGTTATTGCTTTAACAAAATCAGTTCTTCCGTATATGGCTATCCGTAAGGAAGGACATGTCGCTGCCACTTCCAGTGTAGCTGGTTTGGTCGCTACGCCAGGTAGGTCTGGTTACGCTGCCGCCAAATTTGGATTAAGGGGTTTCTATGACGCCCTGAGGGCAGAAATGTTCAATCATAATATAGGTGTAACTGTTATTTGCCCAGGTTATATCAAAACTGATATCTCCAAAAACGCGTTAGCCGCAGATGGAACAAAATACGGCAAAATGGATCAGAACCAGATGAATGGTTTGTCGGCAGAGTCCTGTGCCAAGCAAATTGTTAAAGCTATTTCAAAAAATAAGAATGAGGTTTACATTGGTGGTTTCAAAGAAGTCGCAGGAGTCTACTTAAAGCGTTTCTTCCCCACCTTATTGAGCAAAATAGTACGAAAGCAAGCTCCCAAGTAACTTCAAAAGTCAATAGTATGCATGCATACTATTTGACTTTTTCCAACAAACCATTGTACTATTCTTGCATTAATTGAACTTTATCAAGTTCTTAAAGCCTAAATAATTTAACATTATTTAATTTGGCACATTGTAATTATTTAAAAACCTTAAAAATTAAACTGTATGAAGAAATTTTTATTAACCATGTGCTTGGTTAGCTTAAGTGTGTTCACTTATGCCCAATCCATGGAAGTCTCCGGTAAGGTAACCTCGGCTGATGATGGCATTGGCCTTCCAGGTGTGTCCGTTACCATTCAAGGTACTACGCGTGGTACAACATCTGACGTAGATGGAAAGTACAAAATTGCGACTGAGAAAGGATCTACTTTAGTGTATTCTTTTGTTGGTATGAATAGCCAATCCATCGTGATTGGAAATCAAAGTGTCATTAATCTTGCTCTTACTTCTGATGCTAACCAACTTTCTGAAGTTGTAGTTACTGCATTAGGTGTATCTCGTGAGAAAAAATCTCTTGGTTATGCTGTTCAAACAGTAGGTGGTGACGAAGTTTCTGCTAACAAGCAGCAAAACTTTGTTAATTCACTTAACGGAAAGGTAGCTGGTCTTCAGATCACTCCTAACACAAGCATGGGTGGTTCTACGAACATTTTGATTCGTGGTAATAACTCTTTGGCTTCTAACAACCAACCTCTATTTGTAGTAGATGGTGTTCCTGTTTCTAACTATCAGGGAAATACGGGTGGCCAGAGAACTGGTCGTCGTGGTTTTGACTATGGTAACGCTGCTTCTGATATTAACCCTGAAGATGTAGCCTCTATCTCTGTATTGAAAGGTGCTGCCGCAACTGCACTTTATGGTTCTCGTGGAGCCAATGGCGTAATCATGGTTACTATGAAGAAAGGAAAGGTGCAAAAAGGAATCGGTGTCAGTATCTCTAGTACCGTAACTACCGGTGCCATTGATAAGACTACTTTTGTAGACTATCAAGACAAATATGGTATTGGTTATTCAAACTACTATTATAGTAATGAGGATGGTAGCTTTGATGCTGCTGACATTAATGGTGACGGAATCATTGATGATGTAGCTCCTACAGCTGAAGATGGTTCTTATGGTCAAGCTTTTGACCCTAACAGAATGGTATATCAGTGGGAAGCGTTTGTTCCTGAGTCTGAGTTTTATGGTAAGCCACAGCCGTGGGTTGCTGCTGAGAACACTCCAGCCAATACTTTCTTTGAGCAACAAACTACTTGGAATAACACTATTGCATTAGATGGTGGAAATGAGAACGGAACTTTCCGTTTAGGTTACACTAACTTTGATGACAAAGGTATTCTTCCAAATTCTACTCAAAAGAGACATAATGTTACTTTGAATACTTCGTACAAATTTGGTGAGCGTTTAACGGCAACTACTGCTGTAAACTATTCTAAGCAAGCTACAATTGGTAGATTTGGAACGGGATATTCTGGAATCAACCCAATGCAATCTATGCGTCAGTGGTGGCAAACAAGTGTTGATGTAGAAAGACAAGAGTATTTCTACAAGCTTACAGGTAGAAATGTTACTTACAACATGAAGAACCCGATTGGTGGAGATTATACTCCAATATATGCCGATAATCCTTATTGGAATCGTTACGAGAACTATAACTCAGATAATAGAAATAGAATCTTCGGAAATGTAAACCTTAATTATAAAGTAACGGATTGGTTTAATATAACTGGTCGTGTTTCAACAGATACATATACAGAACTTCGTGAAGAACGTCTGAAAGAAGGTTCTGGTGCAGCTGGGTTCGGTATCACCGGTGCTAACGAAACTTCTGGTTACCAAAGAACGGACATCAATTTCACCGAAATGAACTATGACCTTATGGGTAACTTTAACCATAGATTCAATGATGACTTTAGTTTTTCCGGTATTGTTGGTACAAACATTCGTACTGAATCAAGAGAAAGAAACACGCAGTCTTCTGCTGGTGGATTAGCTGTTCCAGGAATATGGTCTATTGGTAACTCTATCAATACGCCTCCTATCCCAGTTGAGTCTCTTCTCGAGAAGCAAGTGAATGGTTATTATGCAAGTGCTTCATTCGGATTTAAGGATACTTACTTCTTAGATATCTCTGACCGTTATGATGTTTCTTCTGCTCTTCCTTCTGACAATAATGCATACAACTATTATGCTGCTTCTGGTAGTTTTGTATTCTCTAATTTAGTAGATGCAAACTGGTTAAGATTTGGTAAGTTAAGAGTAGGATACGCCGAGGTTGGTAACGACACAGGTGCATTGAACGTGAATGACGTTTATTCTAGATTTGACAATCTAGGTGGTTCTGTATTAACTTCTCTTCCAAGTACTAAGAACAATGCTTTTCTTAAGCCTGAGAGAACTAAGTCTTGGGAAGCAGGTTTAGAATTAAATACGCTTGGAGGTCGTTTAGGACTTGACATGAGTGTTTACCAAGTAAATACAATTGATCAAATCTTGAGAGTATCACAAACTACAGCTAGTGGATACAGTTTTAGATATGTAAATGCTGGAGACCTATCTAATAGAGGTATCGAGGTTGCATTATCTGGTACTCCTATACAAGTTGGTGGTTTCACGTGGGACATGAACCTTAATTGGTCTAAAAACGTAAACAAAGTAGAGAAGCTATTTGGTGATGTTGAAAATATTCAGTTAGCCTCTTATCAGGGTGGAATATCTCTTAATGCCTCTCTAGGTGAGCGTTATGGTACTATTCGTGGAACTGGTTTCCAGCTTGATGACAATGGAAACAGAGTTGTTGATGGTAATGGATACTATGTTTCTGTAGCAGACCAAGTTCTTGGTGTTGCTGCTCCTGATTGGATAGCCGGTTTAAATAATAGCTTATCTTATAAAGGTTTCAACCTTGGCTTCCTACTTTCCGTATCTCAAGGAGGCGAGGTTTATTCTCTTGACACTCACTATGGTCAAGGAACTGGTCAGCCAGATTATACTGCCGTACTAAACGATCTAGGAAACGAACTTCGTTTGCCTAAAGCAGACGGCGGTGGAGTATTACAAGAAGGTGTTTTAGCTGATGGTTCTCAAAATGCAGAATATGCTAGAGGAAACTACTACGGTGGAGTATTCTACTGGGGTAATGCTTCAAGAAACCCTGGAGCACTAACTACGTATGACGCATCCTTTGTTAAACTAAGAGAAGCTTCACTTTCTTATAACCTTCCTTCTTCTCTATATAGTAACTTCGCAAACAATATCTCTGTAGGTGTTGTTGGAAGAAACCTATGGATTATTAAGAAGCATGTTCCAACTGCTGACCCTGAGTCTGGTTTAGGAGCAGGAAATGCACAAGGATACTTAACCGGTGCTTACCCAACGGTAAGAAATGTCGGTTTCAGTGTAAAACTTGACTTTTAAGAACTATTAATAAAATACGAAAACTATCAGCCTTAGACTTAGGTCAATTAGACTAATAGTTTTCAAATAAGATATAAACATATATGAAAAAAATAATAGCAATATTAATTTTAGGTTCATTCTTGTCATGTACAGATCACTTTGCTGAACTGAACACCGATAAGAAAAGCCTAGCGACTGTTCCTGCTGAATCGTTATTCAACAATGCAACAGAACGATTCTATCACATTATGAATAATCAGAATGTGAATACCAACGTATTTAGACTTTATGCTCAGTACTTAGCTCAAACTTCGTATCCTGAGGAGTCTCAGTATAATATGGTTACTCGTAGTATTCCAGCAAATTGGTTTGCTCGTATCTACAGAGACGGCTTGTCTGACATTAAGGAAGCTAAAAGATTACTTGCTTTAGTGGAAACAAATGTTAACACGGCACCAATTCAGAAGAATAAGTTTGCCATAATGAGTATCACTGAAGTTCAGATGTATTCTACTTTAGTTGACTTATTTGGTAATGTACCTTATTCTCAGGCCTTGGACTTTGAAAACCCAAGTCCTGTTTATGATGATGCGGCTACAATATATGCTGATCTTGCATCTAAGCTAGATCAAGCAATTAGTGACCTCGATGTAAACGCGGACAGTTTTTCTTCAAACAATGACCTTGTAAATCAAGGAAACACTGCGATGTGGAAAAAAACGGCAAATTCTTTGAAATTGCGTATGGCAATGAGATTAGCGGATGTGGATCCTGCTAAATCTAAGTCAATGGCAGAATCAGCCGTTGCTGGTGGTGTTTTCTCTGATATGTCTGAGCAGTTATCTATGGAGTACACGACGTCTTCTCCATATACGCATCCTGCCTATGAAGATATCGTATTAAGTGGTCGTGCCGACTTCGTAGGTTCAAACACACTTGTGGATATGATGAACACTTTGAATGATCCTCGTAGAGCTATTTACTTTGATTCTAACATTTCTGAAGGATTCACAGGAGGTACTTATGGTACTGCCAATTCTTATTCTTCAGCGACTCATGTTGGTGCATTCTTTAATACAGCTGATTCTCCAGGTATTATCATGTCGTGTTCTGAAGTTGAATTCCTAAAGGCGGAAGGAGCTGCTCGTGGTTATAACATGGGTGGTACTGCTGAAGAACTTTATAATAAAGCGATTTCTACATCAATCATGGAGTTAGGTGGTTCTCAAGCAGATGCTGATACTTATTTAGCTCAAGAGTCAGTGGCATATTCTACTGCTGCTGGTGCATGGAATCAAAAGATTGGTATCCAGAAGTGGATTTCTATGTTCCATAATGGAGGAATCGAAGGATGGACTGCATGGAGATTATTAGATTTTGATGGTTTTAACGCACCAGAAGGTCTTACTCTTTCTGATATCCCAACTAGATTGCTTTACCCTGTAAATGAGGCTACACTAAATGGTCAATCACTTAGTGCTGCAATATCTGCCATTGGTGGAAACTCTAAGACTGGTAAGATATTCTGGGATAAGAAATAATTCACCTTTTAGTTTTATATTTTGAAAAGGGAAGGCATCTGCCTTCCCTTTTCTTATTTTACAGCTTACGAAAACTACACCTTTGAACGATGAATAGAACTATTCGAGACCGATCCAAGGTGTCAGAATAATAGAAAAGAATTTAAACTCAAACTATGATCCCACTAATCAAGCTTCTTCGATCCTATGACCTTACTCATTGGCGTAATCAAGTTCTCCACTCCACCAAAGTATAGATGCCAGTTTTGATGACTTCATATCCGTCCTACCCAATAACGTCTAGATCTGGGATAACAAAAATAGTTCAGCCCATTTCTAAGCATACTCCTTAGAAGCCACCACTTCTGCCTTCCATAGACTTCATCATTGACAGTCTAATTGTGAAAGCTATCTTACCTTTTCGAGATAAGTTGGCTATTCCGTAAAATACTCTCCTTTCTTAATACCTATTTTGTAGGCTTGTAATAGAACTTGGCATCAAGACTTTAGAATAATCTTGGTCCGTAACCTCCATCATTTGCTTTGTTTTCAGACTATAGATTGTATGGTCTTCTCGAGAAAAAGAGGAACATTGGCAAGAACCCAAAACATCTACACTCCAATAGTTCCACTATTGTTCCCTCTCTTTGAAATTAGGCATATGATTATATAATACTCCTTTTTCCTGTCCCTTATCCTACCAAAACTTACACCGATGGAATCTCGTTTGTTATAAAGGTGGTTATTGAAAGACTCAACACCCCCAGACTCAAATGAATCCAACTCGCAATTATTTTCTCTGAAGTCAACAGGAAACTAGGGTAGAGTGTATTCATGTCTTAAAAAAATAAAGCCCAGGAAAATCCTAGGCTATATATGATGTTTTTGTAATTATCTAAAAACCTTAAAAGAACTGAACCTTCTTAGGTTTTTCGAATTCCAAATGACGCTATAATATCATCCAAGCTTAGCTTGATATTACAATTCACAATGATTTATTCGTAAATTGATTACTCATTCATGGCGTGCTCTCGGTAATTCGAAGGGGTTTTACCCGTTGCTTTCTTAAATGCTACATTAAAAGATGAAAGAGTATTAAAACCTGAGTCCATCGCCACGCTTGATATTTTCAAACTGTTGTCGGTTAAGAGCGATTTAGCTTCCTTGATCCTGTAAGTATTCACATAGTCTGGGTAAGATTGGCCGAAGTGTGTATTAATTATTTGACTTAATAAATAAGGTTGAATTTGGACCTTATCGGCCATTTTAGGAATCGTAAGATTTGGATCAAAGTAGACTTTATCAACGTTCATTAGTTTGGTAAGTTTAATGATTTTATTGACAATAAACTGGCTATTCTCAAAGGGGGGGGGCTTAGATAGACTGGATTTAGCCTTATTCTTTTTTGAGGTTGAAGCGGACTCATAGGCTCTGAACTTAAAATAGTAAAGGACTAAGCTCACCGTAATTACGAAGACAGTTGCGATATAAAATAGTTGGAGCGGCTCACCTATATAATATAGAAGCGTGTGCCCTACCCACATTACTACGTTTAAAGCGAAAAAAGTCAAAACCCAATTTGTTTCATATATTTTCATCTTGTTCAGCTTATCCAGATTACTAGACATCCAAACTCCACAGAAGAGTAGGAACGAACCCCAGTGGAAAATTACAATTATGATGGCCAAGAATTTAAAATCTCGATAATAGAAATCTGGGACGAATGGCAGAGCAAGTATGGTAAAGAATGGAACGAAACTCAAAAAGTCTGAAACCTGAGCTTTCTTGTTTCTGGTTACTTTACTTTGGATATAGAAAAATACCAATGGGCCCAAAAGAGTAGGTATACCTATCAGCATGTCCTCCACAATACTTGGTAAATAGCTATGAAAAACGAGGTAAAACGTTTCTGCCCCCGTAGCTAGAGTAAGGGCGAATAAATATTTTTTTATCACTCCACCCTTATTGCTGTGAGAGAGAATAAACAAAGAAAGGAACATGAAAAGGGTTGCTACAATTACACCCCCCCATTTAAACAATGGTTCGGAGAAAACTGGATACATAGGCTTAAGTTAAATTTCTTGGGCGTACTATAAAGTTCAAATCAGATTTCTTTATTCGACTTAGTGTATCACTGTACGTGTAGATTTTCTACCTCGTATCTCTAATGATAACGTTAAACGGTCTATTCGGACTGAATTCACTTTTCTAGTTTTCCATGCATACTAAAAAGTGAATACTGTTATTTCAAGTTGATTTATAGGTTTTTTTTATTTATTCGTTTTTGACTTCTTCTTCTCCTATTAGTCGAAGAATAATTGTTTTCGACTCACTAGTAGAATTCCTTTTTAAAACTAAAACCTTCAATAGAGAGAAGGCTAAGAATAAAATAAAGCGATTTTTAATCCGTCCTATTTGTTTTACTAGCTTTTCAAAAGCTAATTGACTCCTTTTGTCCTAAAAATAAAGCGGAGACCACTCATTTCAATCGTATATATCCCAAAAGTTTCTTAAAAAACATTTTGCCAATCATTACATTCAAGTAGCTGTTATCAAAACTTATATTAATGATTTGGCACGAGGACCATGCTCCTCAGGATAACACATTTGCAAATACGCAAGTCTAGTTCTTTTATTTGAATCGACATTTCACTTACTTCAAAAGCTAACGCACTTCTCTATACCTTGCAAATATCACCATTAACTAAGACTTTAAACACCTTTTAAGGGAAATCAATCAATTGATTCGCTAAAATCCTCTATCGACCAAGATGACACATTTGTAAATACATCATCTCATTTACCCCTAGAGAGCCTATAAGAGCCTTTTCCTATACTTAAAAGCTTAACGACTTCGTATATACAAATATGGCAAATAACGGAGAACCTAGGCACTTGTATTACGAATAACTCATATCTATATTGTAAATCACACAGTAAACTGCCCCCAACTTAGATTGATTTGCCTTTTGACTCGTACTGTAATTGTAAGGCCGTATCTATTTTGCTGTAGAGCCTGCATAAACCCAAAAGGTTTAATTGTAAAATAGATTACGGTTTTGTTTTGAAGGCCGAGTTGAGCATTAACAAATTTTTAATCCTTAAAAATTAAACTGTATGAAGAAATTTTTATTAACCATGTGCTTGGTTAGCTTAAGTGTGTTCACTTATGCCCAATCCATGGAAGTCTCCGGTAAGGTAACCTCGGCTGATGATGGCATCGGCCTTCCAGGTGTGTCCGTTACCATTCAAGGTACTACGCGTGGTACAACATCTGATATAGATGGAATGTACAAAATTGATGCTGAGAAAGGATCTTCTCTAGTGTACTCTTTTGTTGGTATGAATAGCCAATCCATCGTGATTGGAAATCAAAGTGTCATTAATCTTGCTCTTACTTCTGATGCTAACCAACTTTCTGAAGTTGTAGTTACTGCATTAGGTGTATCTCGTGAGAAAAAATCTCTTGGTTATGCTGTTCAAACAGTAGGTGGTGACGAAGTTTCTGCTAACAAGCAGCAAAACTTTGTTAATTCACTTAACGGAAAGGTAGCTGGTCTTCAGATCACTCCTAACACAAGCATGGGTGGTTCTACGAACATTTTGATTCGTGGTAATAACTCTTTGGCTTCTAACAACCAACCTCTATTTGTAGTAGATGGTGTTCCTGTTTCTAACTATCAGGGAAATACGGGTGGCCAGAGAACTGGTCGTCGTGGTTTTGACTATGGTAACGCTGCTTCTGATATTAACCCTGAAGATGTAGCCTCTATCTCTGTATTGAAAGGTGCTGCCGCAACTGCACTTTATGGTTCTCGTGGAGCCAATGGCGTAATCATGGTTACTATGAAGAAAGGAAAGGTGCAAAAAGGAATCGGTGTCAGTATCTCTAGTACCGTAACTACCGGTGCCATTGATAAGACTACTTTTGTAGACTATCAAGACAAATATGGTATTGGTTATTCAAACTACTATTATAGTAATGAGGATGGTAGCTTTGATGCTGCTGACATTAATGGTGACGGAATCATTGATGATGTAGCTCCTACAGCTGAAGATGGTTCTTATGGTCAAGCTTTTGACCCTAACAGAATGGTATATCAGTGGGAAGCGTTTGTTCCTGAGTCTGAGTTTTATGGTAAGCCACAGCCGTGGGTTGCTGCTGAGAACACTCCAGCCAATACTTTCTTTGAGCAACAAACTACTTGGAATAACACTATTGCATTAGATGGTGGAAATGAGAACGGAACTTTCCGTTTAGGTTACACTAACTTTGATGACAAAGGTATTCTTCCAAATTCTACTCAAAAGAGACATAATGTTACTTTGAATACTTCGTACAAATTTGGTGAGCGTTTAACGGCAACTACTGCTGTAAACTATTCTAAGCAAGCTACAATTGGTAGATTTGGAACGGGATATTCTGGAATCAACCCAATGCAATCTATGCGTCAGTGGTGGCAAACAAGTGTTGATGTAGAAAGACAAGAGTATTTCTACAAGCTTACAGGTAGAAATGTTACTTACAACATGAAGAACCCGATTGGTGGAGATTATACTCCAATATATGCCGATAATCCTTATTGGAATCGTTACGAGAACTATAACTCAGATAATAGAAATAGAATCTTCGGAAATGTAAACCTTAATTATAAAGTAACGGATTGGTTTAATATAACTGGTCGTGTTTCAACAGATACATATACAGAACTTCGTGAAGAACGTCTGAAAGAAGGTTCTGGTGCAGCTGGTTTCGGTATCACTGGTGCTAATGAATTATCTGGTTACCAAAGAACGGACATCAATTTCACTGAAATGAACTATGATGTTATGGGTAACTTTAACCATAGATTCAATGATGACTTTAGCTTTTCTGGTATTGTAGGTACAAACATCCGGACTGAATTCAGAGAAAGAAATACTCAGTCTTCTGCTGGTGGATTAGCGGTTCCTGGAATATGGTCTATTGGTAACTCTATCAATACGCCTCCTATCCCAGTTGAATCTCTTGTTGAGAAGCAAGTCAATGGATACTATGCAAGTGCTTCTTTTGGATTTAAGGACACATATTTCTTAGATATCTCCGACCGTTATGATGTGTCTTCGGCACTCCCTAGCGATAACAACTCTTACAACTATTACGCTGCTTCTGGTAGCTTTGTATTCTCTAATTTAGTAGATGCAAACTGGTTGAGATTTGGTAAGTTAAGACTTGGATATGCCGAGGTTGGTAACGACACTGGTGCATTAAACGTGAATGATGTTTATTCTAGATTTGATAACCTTGGAGGGTCTGTATTAACTTCTCTTCCTGGAACTAAAAACAATGCTTTCCTTAAACCCGAAAGAACTAAGTCTTGGGAAGCTGGTTTAGAGTTAAATACGTTAGGTGGCCGTTTAGGATTAGACATGAGTGTTTACAAAGTAAATACTATCGACCAAATCTTAAGAGTGTCTCAAACGACTGCTACTGGATATAGTTCTAGGTATGTAAATGCTGGTGACTTGTCTAATAGAGGTATAGAGATTGCATTATCTGGTACTCCTATTAAAGTAGGTGGTTTCACTTGGGATATGAATCTTAACTGGGCTAAAAACGTAAACAAAGTAGAAAAGCTATTTGGTGACGTTGAGAACATCCAGTTGGCCTCTTATCAGGGTGGAATTTCTCTTAATGCTTCACTTGGTGAGCGTTATGGAACTATTCGAGGAACTGGTTTCCAGTTTGACGATAATGGAAACAAAGTTATCAACGGAAGTGGTTACTATGTATCTGTAGCGGACCAAGTACTTGGTGTTGCTGCTGCTGATTGGACAGCTGGTTTAAATAACAGCTTGAATTATAAAGGCTTCAACTTAGGATTCCTACTTTCTGTATCTCAAGGTGGTGAGGTTTATTCTCTTGACACTCACTATGGTCAAGGAACAGGTCAGCCAGACTATACCGCGGTACTCAATGAATTAGGAAACGAGCTTCGTTTACCTAAAGCAGATGGTGGTGGTGTATTACAAGAAGGTGTACTTGAGGACGGTTCTCAAAATGCCGAATTTGCTCGTGGAAACTACTATGGTGGTGTTTTCTACTGGGGGAATGCCGGAAGGAATCCTGGTGCTCTAACTACGTATGATGCCTCATTTGTTAAGTTAAGAGAGGCCTCTCTTTCTTATAGTCTTCCTTCTTCTTTATATAGTAGCTTCGCAAATAACATTTCTATAGGTATTGTAGGAAGAAACTTATGGATTATTAAGAAGCATGTTCCTACTGCTGACCCCGAATCTGGTTTAGGAGCTGGTAACGCACAGGGGTACTTAACTGGAGCTTACCCAACGGTAAGAAATATCGGTATCAATGTAAAACTTGACTTTTAAGAACTATTAATAAAATTAAGAAGCTATTAGCCATGGGTTCGTGTCCTTAAGGCTGATAGTTTCAAAAAGATATATAAATATGAAAAAAATAATAGCAATATTAATTTTAGGTTCATTCTTGTCTTGCACAGATCACTTTGCTGAACTGAACACCGATAAGAAAAGCCTAGCCACTGTTCCTGCTGAATCTCTATTCAACAAGGCAACAGAGCGATTCTATCACATAATGAATAATCAGAATGTGAATACCAACGTATTTAGACTTTATGCTCAGTACCTAGCTCAAACTTCGTATCCTGAGGAGTCACAATACAATATGGTAACTCGTAGTATTCCAGCAGGTTGGTTTGCTCGTCTTTATAGAGATGGCTTGTCTGACATTAAAGAGGCTAAAAGACTTCTTTCTGCTAAAGAGACAAACGCTAACACGGCTCCTATTCAGAAGAACAAGCTGGCGATTATGAGTATTACTGAAGTACAGATGTACTCTACTTTAGTTGACTTATTTGGTAATATTCCTTATTCTCAAGCTTTGGATTTCGAAAACCCAAGTCCAGTTTATGATGACGCCGCCACTATCTATGCTGACCTTGCTTCTAAGCTTGACCAAGCGATTAGCGACTTAGACGTTAATGCCGCCAGCTTTGCATCACAAAATGACCTTATAAATCAAGGAAACACTATGATGTGGAAAAAGTCTGCAAACTCTTTGAAACTACGTATGGCTATGAGGCTCGCTGATGTAGATGCTGCAAAATCTAAGTCGATGGCAGAATCTGCTGTTGCTGGTGGTGTTTTCTCTGAAATGTCTGAGCAATTGTCAATGGAGTATACTACTTCCTCTCCATACACACATCCTGCGTATGAAGATTTCGTATTGAGTGGTCGTGCTGACTTTGTGGGGGCAAACACACTAATAGATGTGATGAATACTTTGAATGACCCTCGTAGAGCTATGTACTTTGATTCTAACATAGAAGATGGATACGTAGGAGGTACTTATGGTACTGCTAATTCTTATCCTTCTGCTTCTCATGTTGGTGCCTTCTTCAATACTGCGGATTCTCCAGGCATAATTATGTCTTGTTCAGAAGTTGAGTTTTTAAAAGCTGAAGCTGCTGCTCGTGGTTATAATGTAGGTGGTAGTGCTGAAGAGCTTTACAATAAGGCGATATCTACTTCAATTATGGAGTTGGGTGGTTCACAAGCTGATGCTGATACGTATTTAGTTCAGGAGTCTGTAGCTTATACAACAGCAGCAGGTGGATGGAACCAAAAGATTGGTACTCAGAAATGGATTTCTCTGTTTCAGAACGGTGGTATTGAAGGATGGACTGCTTGGAGATTAATGGACTTTACTGGTTTTAACGCACCAGAAGGACTTACTTTATCTGACATTCCTACTAGATTACTTTACCCTGTAAGTGAGGCTACATTAAATGGTCAATCACTTAGTGCAGCTATATCTGCAATTGGTGGAAACACTAAGACTGGTAAGATATTCTGGGATGTGAAGTAATTCACCTTTTAGATTTATATTTTGAAAAGGGAAGGCATCTGCCTTCCCTTTTCTTATTTTACAGCTTACGAAGACTACACCTTTGAACGATGAATAGAACTATTGCATTTCTTTTACTTATAACTATACTCCTACTTTTAGATTGGTACATATTCTCCGGTCTTAAATTTGTTACACGTTCTTGGTCGGATACTTCTCAAAAACTGCTAAGTTTCATATACTGGTTTATTCCCATAGCAAGTATTCTGTCTGTTGTAAGTGTCATATACGTCTTCAATGACCGACTTTCTTACCAAGTCCGCACCTTCATTATTTCTATTATTTTTATTATTTATATATCTAAGTTTATATCGGGAATACTCTTATTGGTTACGGACATTATTGGTCTACTCCAAGGACTTTATGCCAGTATCGCCAAACGTTTTGGCACGAACTCCGAAGTTATTAAGGACGCAGGCACTATTAGTCGATCTGAATTCCTAACTACTTCAGCCCTCGCCGTAGGAGCTGCACACGTAGGAGCCTTAACTTGGGGTATTATCAGTGGTGCTCACGATTATAGAATAAGAAGAACACCCTTAATCCTAAAAAACTTACCTGCACAATTTCACGGTCTTAAATTAATTCAAATCTCTGATATTCATTCTGGAAGTTTTTTTAATAAAACAGCCGTGGAGGGAGGGGTAGATATGCTCCTCAAAGAAAAACCAGATATGGTTTTCTTTACTGGTGACCTCGTTAACAATAAAGCCGAAGAATTAACAGCGTACTTTGATATCTTCAAACGCATTAAAGCACCACTAGGTGTGTATTCTACCTTAGGCAACCACGACTATGGCGATTACACTTCGTGGCCTTCAGAAGCGGCCAAAATGGCCAACATTAAAGACCTCATGAAAGCTCATGAACTCATGAATTGGAATTTGCTTATGGATGAGAACAAAACTGTTACTATTGAGAATGAATCCATCGGTATACTCGGTATTCAAAATTGGGGAGCAGGTTTTTCACAGTATGGAAATTTGGACAAAGCCCTCAAAAACACAGATGACCTAAATACAAAACTCTTACTATCCCATGACCCATCTCACTGGCGTCACCAGGTACTTAAACATACCAACATAGATGCTTCCTTCGCAGGCCATACCCACGGAATGCAATATGGTGTAGAAGTAGGTGATTTTAAATGGAGTCCCGTAAGCCTCAGATACAAAGAATGGGCTGGGCTCTATACCGAGGAAGATCAGCATTTATATGTCAATAGAGGGTACGGCTATCTTGGTTATCCCGGACGACTCGGCATTCTTCCCGAGATCACGGTCTTTGAACTAAAAAAGCTTAGGCTAAAAACCTGACTTAGCGGAATTCCCTCCGTAGGTATTAATATGCTCTTTAATTTTAGCTACCCTATTAGCAGGGCTTGGATGAGAACTCATAAATTCATCACGATTCATATCACCGCCACCAGCCTCTGCGAGTATTTCCATAACCTCTATCATTGAACTTGCGTTATAACCCGCATTTATCATATAATTGACTCCAAACTCGTCAGATTCTAACTCATCGTCCCTACCAAACTTCATCATCTTCACCTGTGCCACATAATTAGCAATCTGTGAACCACCATAACTTCCTGTGGCAGCCGTGGCCGCACCTGCTAAGCCCTGAAAGAAGGAACTAGATGCCATCTGCTGAGCTGAATGTCGATGAATAACATGGCCAATCTCATGACCCAACACCCCTGCTAATTGATCCTCAGACTTTAACCTACTTAATAGACCTGCAGTTATAAATATTTGTCCGCCTGGGAGGGCAAAGGCATTTACCGTCTGATCATCTCTTAACACATGAAAGTCAAACTGATAAGGATTTCGAATACCCCTACCTTGTAATTCTGCATTAAAACTATGCACTAGCCTATTGCCTACTCCCTTAATTTGTTGTTGCACCTTATTATCCGGATAGAAGCCTCCGTATTCCTCAGCCATTTGAGGGGCGGATTGTAATCCCATAGCCACTTCCTGTTCTGGACTCATTCCTACCTGTTGGCTTTCTCCTGTCAGTGGATTCTTTTGCGTCTTGCCAAAATAACCTATTACGGCTATAACCGCCATGACAACTCCCAAAATCAAACGCATCTTAAGCCCTGAAGACCCTCTCATAGTTCCAATAGTTTATTTATTAGCTTTTTTTACGCCCAATAACCTTAACAAATTTAACAAAAGAATTCAATTCTCCTTCTTTGTCAGATGAAGCTAAAAACTAAGAATATCCCAACTTCAAAACGTTTAAATACATGTAATTGAAAGTCTTATTTTACTTAAGATCCTATTAACTATGAGTAAGTAACTTAATTCCATACCTTTGACTACGGAAACTAGTCCGCCAGTAAATATTCTATACTCTATTTCCATTAGACTTAAATGACTGACAAAGAACTTAAACTCATCGAACCCTTAATGATTGAGGATCCTCAAAGGTTCGTCATCTTCCCCATAAAACATCATGATATATGGCAGTTCTACAAAAATGCCGAGGCCTCTTTTTGGACAGCTGAAGAACTAGATCTAGCTCAAGATTTAACAGATTGGGAAACGCTAAAAGATGGTGAACGTCATTTCATATCGCATGTTCTAGCCTTTTTTGCTGCTTCTGATGGTATTGTTAATGAAAACCTAGCGGTAGATTTCATATCGTCTGTACAGTACGCAGAAGCCAAGTGTTTTTATGGTTTCCAAATAGCCATTGAAAACATTCACGCCGAAGTATACTCGCTGCTTATTGACACTTACGTTAAAGATGCAAAGGAAAAAGACAAGCTGCTAAATGCCATGGAGCATATTCCATGTGTCAAGAAAAAAGCGGACTGGGCCATGAGATGGATCGATAATGGTAATTTTGTAGAAAGGCTAATTGCCTTCGCTGTAGTAGAAGGTATCTTCTTTTCTGGTTCTTTTTGTTCCATATTTTGGCTCAAGAAAAGAGGCTTGATGCCAGGTCTATCTTTCTCAAACGAACTTATTTCCAGAGACGAGGGCTTACATAGGGATTTTGCTTGTCTTTTATACACAGACCACATAAAGAATAAACTACCAGATGAGGATGTCGTTTCCATCATAAAAGACGCCGTAGACATTGAAAAAGAATTCGTGAGTGACGCCTTACCCGTTTCTCTTATAGGTATGAATTCAGAGCTTATGTGCCAGTATATAGAGTTTGTAGCCGACCATTTACTAGAGCAATTAAACCTTCCTAAGATCTATAACTCAAGTAATCCGTTTGATTTCATGGAGTTAATATCATTACAAGGCAAAACTAACTTCTTTGAGAAGCGTGTTGGAGAGTATCAAAAAGCAGGTCTTACCTCAGAAAACTCTCAATCGTTCTCTTTAGACGAAGACTTTTAATAACAGTTTATTTAAGGATCGACAGAAAAGCGGGGTGGTGTTACCACCTCTTTTTTTATGCCCTATTCCAAAGAAAAAGAACACCTAACAAAGAGAAAACCCCGCCAATGGCGGGGTTTATTATATCACACGAAAGTCGAAATCTAATTTAAGAACCACACATTTCACAGCCCTCTGGATCATCTAGAGAACATTGCATCGCGGCAAACTTTTGTTCCTCTTCAGACATTTCCACAAAACTACTGGCTGCTTTGGCCTTCTCCTCATTTTTAGTAGCGTACCCTTTGTAATCCAAAGGAACCTCCTCTACTTTTTTTGCAGTGCTTGGAGCCGTCTGCTGAAGTGCTTGCTTATCAACTGTAAACTTAACGGCATCAACTGCTGATTTAGTACGTAAGTAATACATTCCTGTTTTCAACCCAGCCTTCCAGGCATAGAAATGCATAGAGGTAAGTTTACCAAAATTAGGATCCTGCATAAAGATATTCATAGACTGACTCTGGCAAATGTAAGCTCCTCTATCAGCCGCCATATCAATAATCACTTTTTGCTTAATTTCCCAAGTAGTCTTATATAAATCTTTTAACTCTTGCGGTATTTTGTCAATGTTTTGAACAGAACCATTCTCAGAGATGAGCTGATTTTTCATGTTATCATTCCAAAGATTAATCTTAACCAAGTCTCTTAGCAAATGCTTGTTTACTATGGCAAACTCTCCTGACAATACTCTTCTAGAATATATATTAGATGTATAAGGCTCAAAACACTCATTATTTCCTAGTATCTGACTTGTAGACGCCGTAGGCATAGGTGCCAGCAGTAAAGAATTACGTATCCCATTCTTAACTACCTTCTTTCTTAAGTCTTCCCAATCCCAGCGATTAGATTCTGGCTTAACATCCCACATATCAAACTGAAAAATACCTTGGGAGATAGGTGAGCCTTCCCAACTCTGATAAGTTCCTTCTTTTATCGCCAACTCCATGGATGTTTCCATAGAAGCAAAATACATAGTCTCAAATATTTCCTTGTTTAATTTCTGAGCCTCCGCCGAATCAAAAGGCATACGTAAAAGTATGAAAGCGTCTGCTAGCCCTTGAATACCGATCCCTATGGGTCTATGTCTTTTATTGCTGTTTTCTGCCTCTATTACTGGGTAATAATTAACATCTATTATCTTATTCAGGTTTCGAGTAACCACTTTAGTTATTTCATAAAGCTTTTGATGGTCAAACTCAATTCCGTTACCGAAATCGTCCATCTTCACATATTTCGGCAAAGCAATGGACGCCAAGTTACAAACCGCTACCTCATCGGGTGCAGTATATTCTATTATCTCCGTACAAAGGTTAGAAGACTTAATCGTTCCAAGGTTTTTCTGGTTAGACTTTTTGTTACAGGCATCTTTATAAAGTATATAAGGCGTTCCTGTTTCTATTTGAGATTCTAGAATCTTAAACCAAAGCTGCTGAGCTTTAACCGTTCTTCTAGCTTTACCGTCCGACTCATACTTTTTATAAAGTTTTTCAAATTCATCACCGTAAGTGTCGGCTAAGCCTGGGCACTCATGAGGACAGAACAATGACCACTCTTCGTCCGCTTCCACACGTTTCATGAATAGGTCTGAAATCCACATGGCATAAAAAAGATCTCTAGCTCTCATCTCTTCCTTTCCATGATTTTTTCTTAGATCAAGAAAATCGTCGATATCCGCATGCCACGGCTCCATGTAGATAGCGAAAGAACCTTTTCTTTTCCCACCACCTTGGTCTACGTACCTCGCAGTGTCATTATATACACGAAGCATCGGTACAATACCGTTAGAGGTTCCGTTAGTTCCTTTAATATACGAACCCTTGGCTCTTACATTATGTATTGACAAGCCGATACCTCCCGCAGATTGTGATATTTTAGCACACTGTTTTAGGGTATCATAAATCCCGTCAATACTATCATCCTTCATTGTTAAAAGGAAACAAGACGATAATTGAGGCTTAGGAGTACCTGCATTAAACAGCGTTGGGGTAGCATGTGTAAACCACCTATCAGAAAGTAATTCGTACGTCTCTAGTATGCTTTCAATATCCTCTCCGTGAATACCTACGGCCACTCTCATAAGCATATGCTGCGGACGCTCCACTATTTTGCCATTGCACTTAAGCAGGTACGACTTCTCTAGCGTTTTATATCCAAAGTAATCATAACCATAATCTCTGTCATAAATAATTGTAGAATCTAAAAGAGCCGCATTTTTTTGAATAACCTTCCATGTATCCTTTCCTATTAAGGACGCATTCTCGTTGGTCTTTGGATCTACGTATTGATAAAGCATTTTCATTGTGCCTGAAAATGACTTCAATGTATTCTTATGCAAGTTAGAAATGGCTACTCTAGCCGCAAGCTGAGCATAATCTGGATGCTTGGTAGTCATTGAAGCGGCGGTTTCGGCAGCTAAGCTATCCAATTGTGAGGTAGAAACGCCGTCAAAAATCCCAGAAACCACTTTCATGGCCACCTCTATCGGTTGGACAAAATCAGCATCTAAACCGTAACACAATCTTTCAATACGAGCCGTAATTTTATCAAACTTTACAGACTCTCGGCGACCATCTCTTTTAATAACGTACATAGGGCAAAAATAATTTTATGGGATTTATAAAAAGGACGCCGATAATTAAAAAAAACGTTAAATAATTGTTTTCAATTCCCAGCCTCAACAACAAAATAAAGGAGAAATTAAGGCAAAAAAAAATGCTCATGTTTTTTGATATTTCTAGGATAGTAAAATCCTACTAAGCATTTCTTTTGTATGTCTTTACTATCAGTCATTTAATGATTTATAAAAAATAGAAAAGTACTATTTTAAAGTTATCCACATTTTCAGAGACGAAAAGAGGCTCTCATGCTCATCGAAAACAAAACACAGGCGTAAAGCCTAATTAGCACGTTTTATGCTCTTTACATACTAAATGTAAAGATTATTTTTTAGAACTTTCAAGAATTATTGAAATTATTTAGCCGAACAACTAAATACTTTGTGGATAAGTCCTAATCAATGCATTCAAGCAGGACAAGCTCTCCAGAGACATAACTAATGCTTACTATCCCATTAGTTTCGGCCTCATTGCTGTTGCCCAACTGCCTGCCTATTTCTAAATCTCCATCGTGTAAGTTGTACTTCAGGTTGGAAGTATTTATCCCCGTTGCCCTAGGAAGCGGAAAGAGCGATATTACAGTCCCTGCAGTATACCATTTCTCAAAGGCATGCTCCTGTGAATTCAAAGGAATTATCTTAGAATGGTCATCTAACAGCACCAATTTAATTTGGTATTTATACTTTACTAAATTAAAAACATTCGCAAGCGTATGATCCATTCTTAGGCCTGTGGCCCAAACTATATTGACCGCAGGAAAGCCGCGATCAATTAAAAACTCAATTCCCTTTTCTAAATCTGTCTTTTCCTGGTCCGGTGTGTGGATAATTTCTATAGGAAACTGATCTTTCTTGATTCTCTCGAGGTCTATTTCATTTCTATCAAAATCGCCTAAAAGGACATCTACCTTTATTCCTAAATCCAAGACACGCCCAATGGCTCCGTCTAAGACCATAACAAAAGGAGACCAGCCCAAAAGCTGCTCCAGTAGCTCGAATTTACAAGAGGCTCCATTAGCTATTATTAAAGCCGGCTCCTGTTTGTCTTTTACGATGTGATGGGATGACATTTATATGAACTGTTTCAATCCTAAATTTACTAAATTCTTAAATCCTAAGAAACAAAAATGCCCAAGCTATTAACTCGGGCATCTTCCTGTCCTATAAAAACATAGATTATCTTAAATCAACTATCTCTACTCCCGGATGTTTTGAACTATCGAAACTGAAGTAGTTTTCAGACAAATTAACGTTTGGCCCGAATTTAACAATATTGAAAACCGTGTTCTTTCCGGAGGAATCAGTGATCTTCCAATTCTTTATCGTTTTGGACCCTTTGTCTATCGTTAATACCAACTTACTAATATTGCTTCCCTTATTTGTAGGAACCAACTCCACCACTTCATGAGCCTTTCCTCCAATACTTTTTTCTCCTAAAAACTTATACCTGTAGCCCTTCTTATAGATGCTATAAATATTTGCTGGTGAAAACTGGGAATCCTCGCTGGAGTCGTAAGTGGTGACGTTTACCTCATTGGTCTCTTTTACAAAGGAGTAAATCTCAGATCCATTATTATATATTTCTTGACCTACCATATTGAGCTTAAATTTCACACCCTTTACAGCAATACTTCCACTTCTTACTCGCCCACTCTTACCAGAAGCACTAATTTCATTGTAAGAAAAATCAGCGGTAAAGGCCTTCATATCCTTATATTTCTTACTCATGGCATCCAGTATTGCTCCCGCCTTAGCATCTTGAGCTTGTGATCCAGAAACAGCAAAAACAAACAAAGCCAATACAAACCACATTTTTTTCATTCTCTTTTTATTAAAGCCAAACTGCATCAGTTTATGCTATTTCTCTATGTACTAATTAGTATTTAGACTCAAAATTAACTGAAATGTTTAGGTCTCTAATGTTAATGCAATATTAATCTCACTTCTCCCTTTTAAGGCCTTTCAAAACTTCTTTCAAATGCTCCATATCTTTGATAAGAACCTCGCGAGCTTTACTTCCTTCAAAAGGACCCACAATCCCTGCTCCTTCAAGCTGGTCAATGATTCTTCCTGCCCTATTGTAACCCAGTTTCATCTTCCTCTGAATTAAAGAAGTACTACCCTGCTGAAAAGTGACTAAAACCTTTGCGGCATCATCAAAAAGAACGTCCAACTGTGTTGGGTCAAAATCTAGAATGTCTGGTTCATCGTCTCCATAAAACTCTGGAAGTACGTAAGCTGACTCATAACCTCTCTGCTCACCAATATAGTCGCAAATACTTTCTACTTCAGGTGTATCCACAAATGGGCACTGAAGCCTCACCATGTCAGAACCCATAGATAAGAGCATATCTCCATTTCCTACCAACTGCTCTGCCCCACCCGTATCTAAAATGGTTCTAGAGTCTACCTTGGCAGTAACTTTGAAAGATATTCTGGCTGGGAAGTTGGCTTTTATTAAACCCGTGATCACATTAACAGAAGGACGCTGAGTAGCCACAATTAAGTGAATACCAATGGCACGAGCCAATTGAGCCAAACGGGCAATAGGCTGCTCTACTTCTTTACCAGCAGTCATCATTAAATCTGCGAGCTCGTCTATCACCAATACGATATAAGGTAAGTACCTGTGGCCTTTTTCAGGGTTAAGCTTTCTCTTCGTGAACTTGGCATTATACTCCCTTATATTTCTAACGCCACCGTTTTTCAAAAGATCATAGCGATTATCCATCTCTATACAGAGCGAATTTAAAGTATAAATCACCTTTTTAGTGTCTGTAATAATGGCGTCTTCGGCGTTTGGTAGTGTAGCTAAGAAATGCCTTTCAATTTTATTGAAAAGAGATAGCTCCACCTTTTTAGGATCCACCATAACAAATTTCACCTCGGCAGGATGCTTCTTGTATAGCAAGGATGCTAGAATCACATTAATACCCACGGACTTACCTTGACCTGTAGCTCCGGCCATCATCAGGTGAGGCATCTTTGCCAAATCTGAAATGAAAATTTCATTAGCAATAGTCTTTCCAAGAACAATGGGTAGCTCATATTTACAATTTCTGAATTTCTCTCCGCCAAAGACCGATTTAATGGATACTAATTCGCGATTTTTATTTGGCACCTCTATTCCTATAGTTCCCTTTCCTGGCATAGGAGCAATAATCCTTATCCCTAAAGCTGCAAGGTTAAGAGCAATATCATCTTCAAGGTTTTTTATTTTGGAGATTCTAACTCCTGCATCTGGCACAATCTCATAAAGCGTGACCGTAGGCCCAATCGTAGCCTTAATAGAAGAAATCCCAATGGAGAAATTCTTCATTGTCTCCACGATATTGATTTTATTAGCTTCTAATTCCTCTTGAGAAACTTTACTGCCATTACCTCCCATGTGATGTTCGCTAAGCAAGCTTATTGGCGGATACATATAGGACGACAAATCTAGTTTTGGATCATATGGGCCAAATTCCTCTAAATCCTTATTGTCTTCTTCGTTTTCTATTAAGAAACTGGTATCCTCTTCGGCCACTTCTAATTTCACCTCATCATTATCTGCATCTGCGGGAGCTCTTGTGATCTCCGGCTCTGGCTTTTCAACGCTAAAAGAAATGCCCCCATCAAAAGGTTTTTCTGGTAAGGTTACCGGAGTCTCTGGCTCAACTTCTTTAGATAGGACTTCCTTGCCATTTGCCCTTTCTGTTTTAAGACTTTCATCGCTATCAGACTCTGCACTTATTCCCGAAAAGTAGTTATCTATCTGAGTAAGGCCATGAAAAAAGACGAGCCATAAAAACAAGGCCAATAGAATGACCAAAATGCTACCCCATCCTAAGGCATGATTCAAAGTCTCATTTAACCTATAACCTATGCCGCCACTAATTTTGTCACCAGCAATACCAAACTGGAAAACAAAATAACCTAAGAAAAGCGAAGCGAATAAAACGTAAAAGACACTGGCTTTCACAAAACGGTTTAGGCTAAACCTAAACAAGTCTTGCTGAAAAATGAGCCTGAAAGCCGACAATGCCATGATAGGTATGAGACCAAAAGCTGCAATACCAAACCATTTAAAGATAAAATAATGAGAAATAAAGGCTCCAAAAACACCTAAGGCATTTTCTGCTTTTTTATTTGAATTCCCAATGGCCGCTCTAAAATTCTTTTGAACTAGATCTTGGTCTGCGTCTCCCGTAAGTAGGTAAGACACAAAGGAGATAAACATCACCAGAGATATTATCAGAAATAAAACTCCAAAAATTAGTTGAATTTGAGCACCCGTCATTTTCGGATTCTCCTTTTTTGCAGCAGCTACTCGCTGCCTGGTAGGTGCTGCTTTTTTCTTGCGAAAAGTTTTAGCCATTATATTTTTTAGAAAAGCAATTGAATAACAAAGCTAATAAAAAAGTAGGATTGGTCCTTGACCAAAACCTCTTTAACCTTGTAATAAAATAATTCATCCTATTATCAAGGACCATCAATAACTTCTGCCTAAACGAAATGCCAAACTGGTTTTCACTTAGTAAGGTGATTAATTCACCGCCGCCCTAATCCTAACCAACTCCTCCAAGAGCCCTTCCAAATTATCTAAATGAAGCATATTGGCACCGTCAGATTTCGCATTTGCTGGGTCTGGGTGTGTTTCTATGAAGAGGCCGTCTGCTCCTACAGCTATGGCTGCTTTGGCTATCGTACCAATTAATTCTGGATTCCCACCAGTAACACCCGAAGACTGATTCGGTCTTTGAAGCGAATGTGTACAATCCATAATAACAGGCACCTTAAACTTCTTCATGTCAATGATATTCCTATAATCCACCACCAAATCTGAGTAACCAAAGGAATTGCCTCTTTCCGTAAGCATGACATTAGCCTCTGGATTTTCTTGAAGAACTTTTTCAACTGCAAAGCCCATAGAGGCCCCAGACATAAACTGTCCTTTCTTAATATTTACAGCCTTTCCTGTCTTAGCCGCTGCTGCTAGTAGCTCAGTTTGACGACATAAAAAAGCGGGTATCTGTAAAACGTCCACATACTCCGCAGCTAGAGCGGCTTCATGGGTTTCATGTATGTCTGTTACCGTCGATATGCCAAAAGTTTGACTTATTTCCCTTAGAATTCCCAAAGCCTTCTCATCTCCTATTCCGGTGAAAGAATCAGCTTTAGTTCTGTTCGCTTTCCTATAACTCCCTTTAAATATGAGAGGTACGTTAAGATTATCGGTTATTTTCACAATTTTCTCTGCAATTCTAAAAGAAACCTCTCGTCCTTCAATAGCACAAGGTCCAGCTAATAAGAAGAAGTTATTCGAATTGTCTTTTTTAAAGAAAAGGCTCTCTAAATTCATTTAAATGGCACATTTGGTTGTAAATGACAAATGTGGTTATTGTTAACGACATCAAAAAACCAATGGGTATTTTGTTGGTTTCAAAAAATTGGATTTTCTTTGCAGAGATTTAAACCAAAAACATTTTCATAATGTCAGATATCGCATCGAAAGTAACGAAAATTATTGTTGAAAAACTGGGTGTTGAGGAGTCAGAAGTGACTACTGAAGCTTCTTTTACCAACGACTTAGGAGCAGATTCTCTAGATACTGTTGAACTAATCATGGAATTTGAAAAAGAATTCAATGTATCTATCCCGGACGATCAAGCAGAAAATATCCAAACAGTAGGTCAAGCAGTATCTTATTTAGAGGATAATACTAAATAATTTTCTTGACACATTTTGAGAGTTCAGCATTCAATTTTGTAAATTGAATGTTGAACTTTTTCATTTCTAATCAAGACTAATATGGAATTAAAACGAGTAGTAGTTACTGGCTTGGGGGCATTAACGCCCATAGGCAATGACGTAGATTCTTTCTGGGAGAGCCTAAAAAACGGTGTAAGTGGAGCAAATCTCATTACGCGATTTGACTGCTCAGCGTATAAAACACAGTTTGCCTGTGAATTAAAAAACTTTGAGCCCACAGACTTCATTGCAAGACAAGACGCTCGTAAGATGGATTTGTTTACGCAGTTTGGTGTAGTAGCTGCAGATCAGGCCGTGGCAGATGCTGGTTTTGATATGGACAAAGTAAACAAAAACAAGATAGGCGTTATCTGGGGTTCTGGTATTGGTGGCTTAAAAACTTTTGAGGAAGAAATGCTCAATTTGGCCGCTACAGACATGATCCCCAAAATAAACCCCTTCTTTATACCTAAAATGATAGCGGATTCGGCCTCAGGTCAAATTTCTATGCGTCATGGTTTTAGAGGGCCAAATTTTGTAACCGTGTCTGCTTGTGCATCCACAAACAATGCCGTCATTGATGCTTTTAATTACATACGCTTAGGTAGAATGGTGGCCTGTGTTACTGGAGGTTCTGAAGCAGCAGTTACCCGTGCGGGTATCGGTGGATTTAATGCTCTAAGAGCATTATCTACACGTAATGATGATTATAAGACAGCATCTAGACCTTATGATGCCGATAGAGATGGTTTTGTACTTGGAGAAGGTGGAGCCAGTCTTATTTTGGAAGAATATGAACATGCTAAAGCTAGAGGAGCTAAAATATATTGTGAATTAGCCGGAGGAGGAATGTCTTCTGATGCCTATCACATTACTGCTCCACATCCAGACGGATTAGGTGCCTTTCTTTCTATGGAAGATGCTCTTAGGGACGCAAACATGGTACCTGAAGATATTGATTATATCAATACTCATGGAACATCCACTGGTTTGGGAGATCCTCAGGAGATTACAGCTATAGAGAATTTATTTAAGGACCACGCATATAAAGTAAGTGTGAGCTCCACAAAGTCTATGACTGGCCATCTTTTAGGAGGTGCGGGAGCTGTAGAGTCCGTGGCTGCCATTTTGGCTATTAAGCATCAAATGGTACCACCAACGATTAATTTATTCAATGTAGACGAGAAAATAGATGCTCGTATAGACTTAACTCCAAACGTGGCCAAGGCAAGAAAAATTGACGTTGTATTATCTAACTGCTTTGGCTTTGGTGGTCATAACGCTACACTTATATTTAAAAAATATAATGGCTAAATTGCATGACAGTCTGCCCTTTGGCTGATTTAAATACTTAATGGCAGTAACAGAAACAATACTAGATTTTTTTAGACCAGACGCTGAAGCTCAGGAATTCAGGAAATCTATAGAACGAATTATCGGCTCTAAGCCAAAAAACGATTCCCTTTATAGGTTGGCTTTGAGACATACCTCTGCCTCCAAAAAATCGGTGGTAAAGGGCTTTAAAGAGTCAAACGAAAGGTTAGAGTATTTAGGAGATTCTGTGCTAGGTATGATAATTGCCGAATACTTGTTTAAAAAATACCCATTTAGGGATGAGGGCTTCCTCACTGAAATAAGGTCTAGAATTGTAAACCGAGAATCTTTAAACCAAGTTGCCCGTAAGATTGGCCTTGATGGCCTTATTACCTTTGATGGTAGCCGAGTTACGCATACTAGGACCTCTATGTATGGTGATGCTATGGAAGCACTAATAGGTGCCGTATTCTTAGACAAAGGCTTTGTTTTTACCAAAAAATTTATTGTTAAAAACCTCATTGCCAATTACTTTGACCTAGATATGGTCATAAAAAACAATGCCAATTATAAGAGCATATTACTTACGTGGTCTCAATCTCTAGGCAAAATAGTGGCTTTTGACATCGTTCAAGAAAACGGCAAACATCATAGCAAGGAATTTGTGGCACAGGTAAAAGTAGATGACGAAATAATAAGCGAAGGTCAGGGTTGGAATAAAAAGAAAGCTGAACAAGACGCCGCCAGAAAAGCATGTGAAGTTCTGGAAATAGAAACTTAGTATTTAGGATTCCTTTTTCATCACATTGGTTATTTCGTTAAGCTTCTCCACTTTGTGTTCAAAATCCCCCTTTAATCTATTTCTAAGCAGTTGAAGGTTATCTAAGGTCTCTTGCAAGGATTCAGGCAAAACTTGCTCTAATATCTCACGAAAACGCTTTGCAAAGGTCGGTGATTTTCCATTAGTGGAAATAGCCACCTTCAGATCTCCCTTTTTGACAACAGATCCAAGGTAAAAATCACACAAAGGTGGATTGTCAGCCACGTTCACTAAAATATTAGCCTCCTTACAGTCGGCGTGCACTATGCTACTTACAGACACAATTCCCGTACCCACTATCACTAAGTTTTTACCCAAGAGATGCTTCTTGTCATAAGGCTCCAAAAAAAGTGTCGTATTACATGATTTGGCCAACGCTCGAATTTCCTTTGATATTTCAGGAGCCACAAGAGTGATATTGGTCTTTGGAGAATTTTTCAAAACAGCCTCGAGTTTTTCGAGGCCCACATATCCCCCACCCACGATCAAGAGGTTCATTTGTTCTAGCTTTAAGAAAATGGGAAATAAGTTATTCATAAAATAAAG
>JBLHOT010000011.1:0-73786 GCA_047623945.1 Arcticibacterium sp.
CAGAGTTAATCCGATTGCCGGCATTCAGTTTCCTGACTTACCTTTTTACCAAACGCAAGGTGATAGAGAGCAGTATGAGCCTTTAATTGGAAAGTATTTTGGTGGTACAAACTTCTTCCCATACCTCTTAGATGGTGGAAGAACGACATATACTAATAATGATGTTTGGTTGAGTCAGGGTATTACCTTGAAGCCTCTTAAGGGTTTAAAAATTCAAGGGGACTTCTCTTACAATATGTTTAGTAGAGAAAGCAAACTTGTACGAAGTAAGATTGAAATAGTTTCAAACGACCTTACTAGCCCGAGTCCTATTACCAATGGGTTTAGTGACCCTGATTATGTTCAAAATAGGTCTGATAACGATAGATATTCGGTTGTAAACGCTTATGCCGAGTATACCTTTCCTATGCTAGCCAAAAAGCATACTGCAAAAGCGATGGTTGGCTTTAACCAAGAGTCTGGTAATTACAGATACTTCCAAGCACGAGGTGGACAATTAATTACCCCTCTAGTTCCGAACATTAATGCGACTACAGGCGTGCAACAAGTATGGGGTGGAGAGGAAGACTTCGCACTTAGAGGTGCTTTTTATCGATTAAACTACATATTTGACGATAAGTATCTTCTTGAGTTGAATGGTAGATATGACCTTTCTTCAAGGTTTCCTACCGATAGTAGATCTGGTTTTTTCCCATCAGTATCTGCGGGTTGGAGAATTAGTGGTGAGGACTTCATGTCAGGTACATCTAACTGGTTAGATAACTTGAAACTAAGAGCCTCTTACGGTACATTGGGTAATCAAATTCTCCAAAATGGTAATTCTCAGGTATATTATCCTGCTATTCCATCTTTGGGCTCTGGTTTTTCACCATACCTATTTAACAGTGGCTTGATACCATTTGTATCTGCATCAGGTCTAGTAAGCCCGTCGCTTACTTGGGAGTCAGTTACTTCTCAAAATATTGGACTTGATTTCACAATGTTGAAGAGCAGATTGGATGTTTCTTTTGATTTATTTACAAGAGATACCAAGAACATGTTGATGAATGTTAATTACCCAGATATCCTAGGAACTTCAGCTCCAAAAGAAAATGCGGCTGACTTACGTACGGCAGGATGGGAGGCTTCTATAACATGGAGAGATAAAATCAAAAATAACTGGAGTTATGATGTGACTCTTGCACTTGCAGATTCTCAGGCAGAGATTACTAAGTTTATGAATGAAACTGGAGCTTTTGGAGGATCTAATTATAGGGTCGGCCAAAAACTCGGCGAAATTTGGGGATTCGAAACTCTTGGTATTTTCCAGTCTGATGATGATGTGGCCAGTGCACCAGACCAATCAAGAATCGGTAATAACTGGAGAGCGGGTGATGTGCAATATGCTGACCTTAATGGAGATGGTAAAATAGACTTTGGTGATAACACTGTTGAAAACCCTGGTGATAGAAAAATTATACGTAACACTTCAGCTAGATATACATTCGGAGTTAATGGAAGTTTAGCCTATAAGAATTTTAGAGTGACAGCCTTCTTCCAAGGAATTGGTACTAGAGATCACTGGCCATCTTCGGGTAACTGGACATGGTTCTTCCCTTTCAATGCTGGTCATGTAGAGAATTATTTCCTTACAGATACATGGAGTGAAACGAATAGAGAGGCTTATTTCCCTGCACCTCATTTTTCTACCAATGATAAGAAAAACGTACAGGTTCAATCTCGCTACCTACAAAATGCAGGTTACATCCGATTGAAAAACTTGACGTTTAGCTATGATGTACCGACCCCAGTACTGAGCAAAATAGGTTTAGCAAATGCTCAGATTTTCACTACAGGTATGAACCTTTGGGAGTTCACCAAAATGCGTAAGCCTTTAGATCCAGAATCTATTCAAGCTGGTGCCATTGAATACCCAATGCAGCGTATTTTCACATTGGGTATTAACGTTTCTCTATAATATTTAAAGATCAAGAAAGATGAAATATAAAAATATAAAATACGTACTCCTTCTTATGGCCACCTTCTTGGTGAGCTGTAATGACGAATTTCTAGAGAGAATACCATTGGATCAGATTACCAATGAGACTTTCTGGAATACTGAAAATGATTTAGCTGTTTATAACAACAGCTTGTATGAATTGTCAAGAAATGAAACTAATGTGCCTATCAATTTCGCACATGGTAGTTGATTTGATAGTCACCGTTATAGTCCGTGGTACTTAGATGAGTTTAGTGACAATGCTACCGCAATGCACCCAAGGCATACTCGCTACATGCAAGTAAGAGCAGGTAAGCACAATGTAACTACTGGTTCGCAATGGTTTGGTTATAGTGGTTGGAACTTCGTACGTGCCATCAATGTAGGCATGGATAATTATGGGAAAGCTAAAGTTCCAGAGTCTGTTCGTAAACAGTACATTGGTGAAGCTAGGTTATTTAGAGGCTGGTTCTATGCGGATAAGGTAAGTAAGTTCGGTGATGTGCCCTATATCGAAACTGAGCTAAACACAGAGTCTGAAGAACTATTCGCAGCTAGAATGCCAAGAGAGGAAGCAATGGAGAAGATCTTAGAAGATTTGACATTTGCTGCTACTCACTTACCTGATAATTGGCGTGATGGTAATGCTCCCGGTAGGTTAAATCGCTGGGCTGCACTACTTGTAAAGTCTCGTGTATGTCTATTTGAGGGAACATGGAGGAAATATCATGGTGGTTCTAATCCTGAAAAATGGCTAAACGAAGCTGCTGCTGCCTCCAAAGAACTGATTGAAAATGGTCCTTACAGTCTTAATATAACTGGAAACGTTGAGAATGATTATAATTCATTCCAAAGAGAACTTTTCCCGTCGACTAATCCTGAAGTTATGTACTGGAGAAAGTACGTTCTTGGAGTTTACACAAACCACGTTCAGTCTTATTTCCAGTATCATGGTGGTGCAACAAGAGATTTCGTAGAAGATTACTTATGTACCGATGGTTTGCCAGCTTCTTTATCTCCACTGTACCAAGGGGATGACTCTATTGAGAAATCTTTCGAGAACCGTGACCCTAGGATGAGACAAACAGTACTCCATCCAAAGGAGGTTGCTAAATATCGATTCCATAGAGATGATGGACGTGAGTATCCTAGATTAGTAGGGATGGCAGGTGGAAGAAGATCCAATACAGGTTACCACGTGATTAAAAATTACAATGCTGGTGACCAAATTGGTAAAGCATTTGCTCAGGGAGAGTCTGCAGCAATCATTTTACGATTTGCAGAAGCTCTATTGGTATATGCTGAGGCACAAGCTGAACTTGGAAGTATTTCTCAAGGGGATCTTGATATGAGTATAAACAGACTCAGAGATAGGGCAGGGATGCCTCATTTAGAACTAGCTAACGTACCTGTTGATCCAGTTTATGCAGCACTAGGTGTAACACCTATAATAGCTGAAATTAGAAGAGAAAGGCGAATTGAATTATTCAATGAAGGCTTTAGATATGATGACCTTAGAAGATGGAAATGGGGTTCAAAACTTGCACAGAAATCACTTGGAATAGCTATGTCAGCTGATCAACAAGCTAGATATGCCGGTACAGTTATTCCACTTTACACAGATCCTGTGAATGGAAAGCAATACTTAGAACCATATGCAGGTGGTGACTTTGAAAATCCTGTTTTTGAGGATAAGCACTATTTATGGCCAATTCCATTAGATGACCTGGCTCAAAATCCAGCTATTGGTCAAAACTCAGGTTGGTAATAAGAAATAGAGTTTAGGTTTATATAATCCCTTCTTTCAGCTGAGAGAAGGGATTTTTTTATTACTGCATTTACCGTGAGGGGAGTCTAAGCGTGATTCACCACCTTCGTTACATTTAGTTTTAAAAGATTCAGAATAAATACTTTCATTATATTTGTACATAATTACGTACAATAATGTTAACGGCAACCATTTCAGATTTCAGGAAAAATATCAAAGACTATCTTAATAAAGTCACGGATGAGTTTGAGACTTTGATAATTAATCGAGGTAAAGACTCAGGTATTGTGGTTTTATCATTGGATGCGTATAATTCACTTTGTGCCACATCACATGAACTGTCATCAAGGGTTAATCAAGAGAGATTGGATTCATCCATTTCTAAACTTCTAAAAGGGGAGACTTTTGAAAAGGAGCTCATTGACTAAAGAAATATGAGGTTTGTTTTTACTGAAGAGTCTTGGGAAGATTATCTTTATTGGCATAAAACGGATAAGAAAATACTTAAAAGGATTAACGAATTACTTAAAGATATTCCCAGAAGTCCCTTTAGTGGCATCGGTAAACCAGAGGGACTAAAACATCAGTATAAGGGTTTTTGGAGTAGAAGAATTGACTCAAAACATAGAATTATTTATTCAATTAATGAAGCTAAAGTTCTGATTGCTAAATGTAGATATCATTACCACTAGCATTTCTGCTAAACATTCCCAAAATTCCTTTTTCTTTGCACCTCGTTCTGAGTTTGAGAAAACATCAGACCTCAGACAACTAACATCCGGCCTAAAGGTGGATGTTATCTTAAAACAACAAATTAGAAAGAACAATGTCAAAAGTAATCATCATAGGAGCTGGAGGGGTAGGAACAGTAGTGGCTCATAAGTGTGCCATGAATAATGCTGTTTTTACAGATATAATGTTGGCGAGCCGTACCAAATCTAAGTGCGATAGAATAGCTGGGGATGTAAAAGAAATGCACGGGGTGGCTATTTCTACCGCAAGCGTAGACGCAGACAATGTACCTGAATTGGTGGCTTTGATTAAGTCTTTTATGCCTAAAATGGTGATTAATGTGGCATTGCCTTATCAAGATTTAACGATCATGGATGCCTGTCTAGAGACAGGTGTACACTACATGGATACAGCCAATTATGAACCTAAAGATGTAGCCAAGTTTGAGTACAGCTGGCAATGGGCGTATCAAAAGCGTTTTAAAGAAGCCGGTTTGATGGCACTTTTGGGCTGTGGTTTTGACCCTGGAGTAACCCAAGTCTTTACTTCTTATGCCAATAAGCATTACTTTGATGAAATGCATTATTTAGATATTGTGGACTGTAATGCTGGAGATCACGGGAAAGCCTTTGCTACGAACTTCAACCCTGAAATAAATATCAGAGAAATTACTCAACCAGGTAGATATTGGGAAGATGGCGAATGGAAGGAGATAGAGGCCTTGAGTATTCATAAGGCTATAAGCTATCCAAATATTGGGGAGCGTGAGTCTTACGTACTTTATCACGAAGAGTTAGAGTCTCTAGTTAAGAATTTCCCGACATTAAAAAGGGCCAGGTTCTGGATGACTTTCGGACAAGCTTACATTACGCACTTACAAGTATTAGAAAATGTAGGTATGACGAGCATTGCTCCAATTAAATTCAAAGGGCAAGAAATAGTGCCCTTAGAATTTTTAAAAGCGGTACTTCCTCCCCCAGAGTCTTTAGGTGAGAACTATACAGGTCAAACGTCTATTGGGTGCCAAATAAAGGGTATCAAAGACGGTAAAGACAGAACCTACTATATCTATAATAATTGCCACCATGCCGAGGCCTATAAAGAAGTGAAATCTCAAGCCGTTTCTTATACTACTGGGGTACCGGCTATGATAGGTGCTATGTTAATGCTTACTAACGAAGATTGGATGAAGCCAGGCGTTTATAACTGCGAAGAGCTTAACCCAGATCCTTTTATGGAAAAGCTTAATGAGCATGGTTTACCATGGAATGAGCTGGTCGATGTTGAATTACCTCATTCATATTAACTCAAACCATCTAATTTGATCGAAAAATGACGCTTCCAACAAGGGCGTTATTTTTTGTTTTTACATCTGCTTATAATTTTAATGCAAGGATTTAAACAACCGTCAGCCGAGCGGAGTCAAGCACTTGTTATTGCAATGGAGTTGATTCTGAAACAGTAAGGCCCATCTTGACCTAAACTTCGGCCGGCCCGCAGGTACTGTCGCAAGTAATAGCTATTAAATATAAAGTTTCAGTGTAAAAGCTGTCAGGCCGAGCGATAGCCGAGGACTTGTTATGCCTGTCAAGTTTGTTTGAAAATATATGACTTTTCTCATCAAAGCTAGAACTGACATTAGCAATTATTCCTTCGGAATTGCAATTCTGTATTTTCATAACAACTTATACTTAAGTGTCTTAAATACACTTTATTGTTTCTTTAAATTTTACTTCTACATTGTTTTCAGAATCTGGCCAGATTGATTAATTATTTCTAACATTAAATGATTTTCAATAATGAAACAGAAGAAAAATTTACAAACATTAGACGACATGGCTTTTGAGAATAGATTCAAAGATTATGGAGCCTATCAATTAAGAAAAAACTATAAAGCCAACTTAACACGAGCACTTGCTATTAGCATTTCTCCTTTTCTACTCCTGATGCTAAGTAGTTTTTGGATACAGCCTGAAGTGACTATAATACATAAAGGGGTACTAGTAGAATTACCCAGAACAGAGCAGGATATCTCTAAGGAACCTAAGGTTGTCCCAGATAAACCACTCGTGACTCCACAAATTAAAGAAGTTCAGACAGTGGTTATTCCTACTTATGTGGAACCCGTGGCAGACGAAAGTATAAGTCATGAAATAGATGTGCCCACGGAAAAGGAGGTAGCTGTTTCGGCTTTGGTACAAAGAAAATAGCAGGCTTGCTCACCACAGATATGTTTATCCAAGGTGGACTAATAGAGCAAGAAGGAGCACCTATGGAGCCAGCTTTAGTAATTAAAGTGCCTGTAGAGCAGCCTATTTTTGTGGCATCAGAAGTAATGCCAGAATTTAAAGGAGGCCTTAAAAAAATGTATAAATCGTTGGGCCAAAACTTAAAATATCCTCAATTAGCAACCCGAAATGGGATTGAGGGAAAAGTAATAGTGTCTTTCGTAGTGGAAAAGGACGGCCAAATATCTGGTATTAAAATACTTAAAGGCATTGGTTTTGATTGTGATAAAGAAGCTGCAAGAGTGATTCAAAAGATGCCAAAGTGGAGCCCTGGGTTTCAGAATGGTTCCCCCGTAAGAGTGAGCTATACTATTCCGCTGAGTTTTCAGATTAATTGAAGGCATTAATCGTTATGAATTCGTGTAATTTGTGCAATTCTCTGTCTAGCTTTGTAAGTGAATTCCATCGATTATACGAATTTTATGTCAATAAATTACGCACAAATCCCCTCTCCTTGTTATGTATTGGAAGAGGCCAAGCTCATTGATAATCTAAGGCTCATTTCCTCTGTGCAGGAACGTAGTGGAGGTCATATTATCCTCGCATTGAAAGGCTTTTCAATGTATAAAATGTTCCCTTTAGTGAAACAATACTTAAATGGAGCTACCGCCAGTAGCCTTAATGAGGCACGGCTCATTTTTGAGGAAATGAACTGTAAGGCTCATACTTATGCCCCAGTTTACAAGGAAAAAGAATTTGATGAGTTAATGAGCTATAGTTCACACATTACTTTCAATTCTTTAAATCAGTTTGAAAAGTATAAGGCTAAAGTTCAGGAACATTCTGCTCCAATATCTATGGGTATTCGCGTCAATCCGCAATATGCAGAGGTAGAAACAGAAATGTATAATCCATGTATTCCTGGTAGTAGACTTGGAATCACCAGAGATGCGTTTGGTGATAAAATACCTGAAGGAATAGAAGGATTGCATTTTCACTCTTTGTGCGAGAATGATTCTTTCGTTTTAGAAAGAACCTTAAGTCATTTGGAAGAAAAGTTTGGAGATTTATTGCATCAAGTAAAGTGGCTTAACATGGGAGGAGGCCATTTAATGACTCGTGAAGGTTATAATCTAGAACACTTAATTAAGCAAATTGAACGATTAAGAAAGACTTATAATATTGAGGTAATTTTGGAGCCGGGATCAGCCATTGCATGGGAAACGGGTGTTTTGATTTCTACAGTGGAGGATATTGTGGATGCTCAAGGAATAAATGTGGCTATTTTAGATGTAAGTTTTGCGGCCCACATGCCCGATACGCTAGAAATGCCGTATAAACCAAGGATACAAGGAGCGTATCAAACAGAAATTCCGGGTAAGCACAATTATAGAATGGGTGGTACAACCTGTCTGGCTGGCGATTTCCTCGGAGACTACGCTTTTGATAAACCTCTTAAAATAGGGGATAAAGTGATCTTTGAGGACATGATTCATTATACCATGGTGAAAACGACTACATTTAATGGAGTTGCCTTGCCGTCAATAGGCATTTGGTCGACAAAAGGGCAATTTGTTTTGCATAAAAGTTTCGGATATGAGACTTTTAAGGAAAAACTATAAATATTTGCACCATGAACCAACTGAATTGTCTCAGTCATCGTTAGTGAGGTAAGTTTGGATTCATAGTCTTCAACAATAAACATCGGTTCTTTGTATAAAAAAATAGTATTACTGCTTTGCCTTTCTTTTGCGGCACTAGGTCAGGACAATAAACAAGACTTTTTCATTCTTGCTGATCAAAATGGGTTGTCGCTGGGGCAAGTGGCAGAACAAAAGAAGAAAGACTTTGGTATTGACATTTTATTCCAAAATGAAGGTGTTAAAAACACTACTGTTAGAGGTATTTTAGTCAAGAAGCACTTTTTCGACTATGTGGAAGATGTGTTTCCTCTCTGGTCCGTTTTAAGGATTAGTCAGAACTTATATTTAGTGTTTGAAAATAATCTTAGACCTAAAATTTACGATGAGGATGGTAAACTTAATGTGTTCTTTATTCCTTCTGAAGCCACCACTGCCTCAGGGATTCTGATAAACAAGGCAGACTTTCTGCCCTTAGCAGATGCCGTTGTTTTTAATCAGTTTGACCAATCCGGTATGTCTGTTGGTGATGACGGAGCTTTTGAGGTAAGCGTGAAAAGCAATTTTCTTAATCTTGAGATAAGACATCCAGGGGTAATAAGACAAAACATTATTTTTTTAAGGCATTCATCGGGTACATCGGATCCGGTATCTATTTCTTTAGATACCAAATCTACTTATTTAGAAGAACTTAGGGTGACTGCCACCAAGGCGGATGATAATGTTAGCAATAATCGTTCGGGTATTCAAAAAATGAGCATCCGAACCATAAAACAGATACCTACCTTTTTGGGCGAAATAGACCCTATACGAAGTATTACCACACTTCCAGGAGTAACGTCTACTGGAGATTTGGGTGCAGGTTATAATGTAAGAGGAGGTGAGACAAGTCAAAACCTTATCCTCCAAGACGGAGCAGTTATATTTAACCCAAGTCACCTCTTCGGTTTCTTTTCCTCGTTTAATCCTGATGTCATTCAGAGTGTTCAACTTTTAAAAGGTTGCGGTCCTTCTAATTACGGTGGCCGTGTGGCTTCTGTTTTAGACCTCAGAACTAGAAATGGAGATATAAACAAGTTTAAATTAGCTGGAGGTCTGGGCTTAGTTTCTAGTAGACTTACTGCTGAAGGACCTATACAAAAAGGGAAATCGTCCTTCCTAATAAGCGGGCGAACGTCTTATACCGATTGGCTCATTCATCAATACGATGATATCGACCTGAAAAACAGTACAGCTAAATTTAGTGATTTGACCGGTAAACTTTTTTTCTCTGTTTTTGACGACGATGTAATCAATATTACGGGATATAGCAGCGGTGATAAGTTTAGATTGGGTTCTTCTTCCAATTTCTCTTGGAATACAAATAACGTTTCGGCTAACTGGGACCATAAAATATCGGATAAAGTCAGGTCTATCCTGTCCGTGGCTAGTAGCAATTATAAGAGTTCTGAGTTTAGCGAAGACGAGCTTTTTGGCTTCGTGAATGCCAATGAAGTTAACGTCCTGAGTGCCAATTTAGATTTCAATTATAATAAGTCAGAAAAATGGAAAATAAGCTCTGGGCTGTCTGTTAATAATTACGGGATAAACCCAGGGAATTCTGTCCCATATACTAAAAGAAGTCAAATAGAGCCAGTAACTTTATCTGAGCAGAAAGGCTTAGAATTTGCAGGATATTTTGAAAATAGCATTGACCTAACAGAAAAAATAGGACTTGATTTAGGTTTGCGTTATGCTCATTTTTTGAGATTAGGTCCAGGACCAATTTACACGCTTGACTATGCAGACAGAGATGGAAGAGTCCCATCCATTTCAGACTCTACTATCTACGGAAATAATCAATTGGTGTCTCAAAATTCAGGGTTTGAACCACGTATTTCTATGCGTTTTAATTTGTGGGAGAATGCCTCTATGAAAGTGGCTTACTCCAGAACACAGCAGTTTGTTCAGCAAGTGACTCCTACAGTGAGTCCTTCTCCAATAGATTACTGGGTATTAAGTAGCAATAATCTGAAACCACAGAGGAGTGATCAATTTTCTATAGGTCTCTTTAATAATTTCAATGACAATAAATTGGAAGCTTCCATTGAGCTATTTTATAATGAAACTAGAAATACACTGGATTACTTAGATGGGGTTGACCTTAAACTCAATCCTTTTTATGAAGCTGGTTTGGCTCAAGGTTTAGGTGAGTCATATGGGGCGGAGTTTTTCTTAAAGAAAAGAGGAGGTCTTGTTAATGGTTGGATTTCGTATACACTATCTCGTAGCTGGAGAACTTTCGAGAGCGAATTTGAAGGTCAAGCAATCAATAATGGCAAGCGATATCCATCTGCTTTTGACCAGCCTCATCAACTTTCGGTAGTGATGAATGTCAGTATGCCAAACAGAGTCGTTTTCTCTTCTAATATCACCTATAATACAGGTAGGCCGCTGACTATTCCTGTTTCGAAGTATGGCTATGCAGATTTACTTTCTATCAATAATTATTCTGACAGAAACCAGTTTCGCTCTCCTGATTACATGCGTTTAGATATTTCTTTTGCTTTCAATGGAAAGAAGTCAGACGACAAACTATTTTCTGGAGATTTGATATTCTCTGTTTTTAACCTTTTTGCCAGAAAAAATCCATACGCTATTTGGTTTGACAACACTGGCCAAGCATTCAAAACGTCTATTTTGGGTACTGCCTTCCCTTCTTTCTCTTATAATTTCTCTATAAACTAAGAGTAGAATGAAACGATTTATAGCATTCGTGGCTGTTTTAACGATATTTTCGTGCAGTGAGAGATTTGATTTTAATGTTGAAAACCCTGGTCTAGGCCTAGTGGTGGAGGCGTCTATCTCTGATAAGTCTTTTGTGGAAAGCCTGTCTTTTCCATCAGATGGCAGATACTTTAAAGTTAGTCTTAGTTTAACAAGTGATGTAGATAATATAAGGAATGTAAAGGTAGCACAGGCTAAGGTATCTCTAGTAAGTAATGCTGGAGACACGTGGACTTATGATGAAGACCCTTTGGATTTTGGCACTTATTATTTAAAAGATGAGTTTTTTGGAGCAGAACCTAATGTTGCCTATAAGCTAATGATTGATTTTGCTCGTGGTGAGCATTTTGAATCTAGATGGGAACAGATGCCGACATCTGAAAACCCCATTGGGAACTTTCAAATTAGAGAGACTTTTGAGGAGCAATACACTTTCGAAATTGATGAATTTGTAATAAAAAATTACAGGGGGGTGGACCTAATGCTGGAAGTTCCTGTGACCACCGTACCAACGGAAAGGTTTGTGAAATGGAGTTTTGAGCCAACATGGGTACATAGGGCTTCACTTGCTGCTTTTGATTTTGAAGGACGATTTTGTTGGATAACCAATAAAAAGTATTTGAATGAGTTTGTGCTTCAAAAAGACAAAGGGATTCCATACGAGAAGAAAATGTTTTTCTTACAAACAGTGAGAAATGAGTTTGTCTACGAATACTTTTCTGCTTTAGTGCATCAAGAAGTCATGTCTGAGGATTATTTTCAGTTTTGGGCAGATTTGGAGGCTCAAAAAGAAAAGGGTGGATTGTTTGATCAGCCGCCATTTGGCCCACTTACTAATATGACAACTGAAAATGCCAATTGGACGGTCAATGGTTATTTTGGGGTGGTTTCTGAGAATGCTAAACGCTGGGAAATGACTCTAGCAGATTTATCATACCCGGTTGTAAATCCTTTAAAGGAGATATGTGAAGAAATATCGGAAGTAGACCCAGAAACAGGGCCAGACCAATGCATGGATTGCAGAAATTATAATCAAGGAAAATCTACCAATATTCCACCGACCTGGTGGACAAGAGAGTTATATTAGCATAAATGAAAAAGGTTTTTCTATTACTTCTTTTAGGATTCTATTCCTGTATTGAGAAATATGATTTCAATGTTGATAATAATCTTAAGGGCCTTGTGGTAGAGGCCTATATTTCAGATATATCTTATATGGAGTCGATAAGCTTTCCTTCAGAAGGGAGGTGTTTTATGATTAGGCATTTCCAATGCTACACGAGTAGACAATGTAAAAGATAAGAAAGTGGAAGGAGCTAAAGTTATTCTTTCTGATTCTGAAGTGGCCTCGAGGCAATATGAAGAAGACAGAATGGATCCCGGAGTATACTACCTTAGGAACGATTATTTCAAAGCAGAGGCTGGCTTATCGTATCAATTATTGATTGACCTAGAAACCGGGGAGAAGTTTGAATCTTCATGGGAAGCAATGCCTTTAACTAAGAATGAAATAGGCGAAGTTATTTTTGATGAAATAAATAAAGAAGAGCATATCTGGGAGGCTGGAGAGCGAGTAATAAAAAACCTTACTGGCGTAAATGTTAATATAGCCGTTCCAGAAAGTGAAGACCAAGCCAATAGATTTTATAGATGGAGTTTTGATCCATTATGGATGTATAAAGCAGAATTGACTGATTTTGATTCACCTGTAAGGTATTGTTGGGTTACGGACAGGTATACATTAAAAGGCTTTAGACTACAGAAAGATATCGGAAGTGTAACATCCAATAAGGAGTTGTTTTTTCTTAGGACCAAAGGGAATGAAAAGGTATTACAATACTTTTCTACACTGATTCACCAAGAAATGATGTCTGAGGAATATTATAGATTTTGGGTTGATTTTCAAGAGCAAAAGAAAAAAAGGGGCTTATTTGATAAACCTCCCTATGGTTTACCCACTAATATTAATAGTGTTAATAACGATTGGACAGTCAATGGATTTTTCGGGGTGGTTTCGCAAGAAACTAAGAGATGGGAGTTTACTCTGGACCAATTATCCTATAACGTACCTAATGATACAAGGGATCAATGTAAAGAAATTTCAGATTTTAATGATCAATGCGTCAACTGCCTTCTTTATAATATAGGATCACCAGTCAACACCCCTCCTAGATGGTGGACTAAAGAACTGTTTTAACCATGACTCGGGCTTATCTTTTAATTTTCCTATTCTTGTCGTCATGCGTTGATAAGTACGATTTCAATGTAAAAAAAGATAATAGAGGATTGGTAATAGAGGCGTCCATTTCCAATATCTCTTTCACTGAAACTCTCCTTTATCCTTCTGACGGGAGGTACTTTAAAGTAAAGCTTACAGAAACAAATGATGTAGATAATATTCGGGACGAACCAATAAGTGATGCCTCTGTAAAACTAAAAGATAGTAGCGGCAGCGAGTATACATACATTGCTAATTGGGAAGAATCGGGTACTTATTACTTAGAAGAAGATTTTTTCAAGGCAGAAGTGGGTAATGAATATCAGTTGGAAATTATCCTGAATGATGGTCAGGTTTTTAAATCTAATTGGGAAAGATTGCCGGAGGGAGGAAATCAAATGGGAGCTATTGATTATATGGAGGCGGTTCTTGAGGATTATGTCCATGAGGCGGGTGAAAAAGTGATACGTTCTATTAATGGTATGCAAGTTAATATTGAGATCCCAGATGAGAGTTTTAATGAAAACCAGTTCTATAGGTGGACTTTTGACCCATTTTGGACATACACCTCTGTTTTACTTCCGGACGATAGCCCGGTGAAGTACTGCTATGCCACATCAAACGAGTATTTAGGTGATTTTGTGTTAAGTAAAATTAGAAAGGGTGGTTTTGACCAAAACCTTTTCTTTGTGAGAACAAAAGGAAACTGGCGGCTTTACGATTACTTTTCGGTGTTAGTGCATCAAGAAAAGCTTTCATCTGGGTTTTATCAGTTTTGGGTAGATTTAGAAGCCCAAAAAGATAAAGGTGGTTTGTATGATCAACCACCCTTTGGATTGGCCACAAATTATTCAAATGTGAATGGCTCCTGGACTGTAAACGGATACTTTGGTGTAGTGGATGAAACTACGACTAGATGGACGTTTAGTCCTCAAAAACTGCGTTATAGCATAGAAAATAATTTGGAACGGTTTTGTATTGAGAATGGAGATCCAGATCCCAGAATACAGCCGCCAGGTCAATGTTATGATTGTAGATCTCATTCATTGGGAAAAGCTGTGAACTATCCTCCTATTTGGTGGGAGAATTTAGAAAAATTGAATTAATAACACATATGAAGGTTTTCGGAAGTCTAATTTTAGGTATTCTTTTTCTTGGCTGCGTTGATAAATTCGATTTCAATGTAGTTCAAGAGTCAGGCGGTCTTGTGATAGAGTCATTTATTACAGATATTTCTTATTTAGAAAGTCTTGCTATTCCATCCGATGGTTATTACTTCAAAGTTACTTTAAGTGAAACCAGTGATGTAGACAATATTCGTAATATAAAGGTGCCAGAGGCTAAGGTTTACCTTTTGGATGACCAAGGAAATAAATGGGATTACACTGAGACGGGAGACGTGGTAGGTGATTATTATCTATTAAGCGATTCTTTTAAGGCTGAGAAAGGAAAAGCCTATCAATTAAACGTAGAGCTAAAAGAAGGCCAACACTTTGAGTCTGATTGGGAGATTATGCCTAAAGCGGTTAATGAAATGGGCGAGTTCAACTTAGAGGAAGTTAATACCCAAGAGTACATTTATGAAGCAGGCGAACCGGTAGTCAAAGATGTGGAAGGAATGAAACTTTATTTAAATGTTCCTATAAATGAAGAAATAGGACAAATTAATTATAGATGGAGTTTCGTGCCTCTATGGATGTATACAGCCAAGCTCGCCAGTGTTGTGAACTCTCAAAAGATAATTTGTTGGGTAAGATCTAATCTGTACCAAAAAGATTACGTTCTCCAAAACTCAAATAAAGGAGGTTTCAATCAAGAGCTATTCTATCTTAGGACTAAAGGTAATGAGCGTGTGTTTCAATATTTTTCTACACTCATAAATCAAGATATTGTTTCAGAAGGCTATAACACTTTTTGGAAGGATTTGGATGCTCAAAAGGACAAAGGCGGTCTCTTTGACCAAGCTCCGTTTGGTTTGAGGACAAACTTCATAAGTACTAATTCAGGCTGGACCGTGAATGGCTATTTTGGTGTTATTGACAGAAATACACAACGGTGGACTTTTAATCCAGAAAGTCTCTCTTATGTCATAGAGAATACCATAGAAAATAATTGTTTATTGCTTGATAATGAGCCTGGAGCTAAAGAAGGACAATGTTATTATTGTGATGAATATAATCAGGGGAATGCAACTACAAGATCTCCTTCTTGGTGGTAAATGGATTTTTATTTAACGGACACGAGACAGAATAAATTATCATTAAATTTGTTAGAATAACCCATGTGTTAATTTCTACTAAATTTATCTTCTATTTTGAATATGAAAAGGCTTACTTTAATTCTACTCGTTCTACTTACCCTTCCTTCTTATGGTCAATTAACGGCAAAGGATATTGTAGATAAAATCAAAAGTGAAGTTAATTGTAAATGGTCAAAAGAAACTGTTGATACCTTTAAAGCAGGTAACCCAGATGCTGAGGTAAAAGGAGTGGCGACTACTTTTATGGCTACTATGAAAGTCTTGAAAAAGGCCAAAGCCAGAGGGCTAAACTTTGTGATAACTCATGAACCCACATTTTATTCTCATACAGACGACTTAGCCACACATAAAAACTCCGCCATACAGCAAGAAAAGCTGAAATTCATCAGAGATAATGACATGGTTGTTTGGCGTTTTCATGACCACATTCACCGAAATGATCCTGATATGATTTATCAAGGGGTATTGGATAAACTGGATTGGCATGCATACCGAAACGGAGAAGGGGTGGCTTTTACTATTCCAGAGATGACTTTGGAAGAGATAGTAAATCATATAAGAAATCAATTTGGTGCTAAAACGTTAAGAATAGTTGGAGACCCTGATGAGAAATTCACCAAGGTGGGCATGGCCTTAGGAGCCTCAGGTTCTGGGAGCCATTTTGCTAGACTAGAAAATCCCGATGTAGACCTCTTAATAGTGGGAGAGACCAACGAATGGGAGACTGTACCCTATGTCCAAGATGCCATAGAATTAGGTTATAAAAAGGCACTGATTGTTATGGGGCATGCCGATTCTGAAGAAGCTGGCATGATTTACTTTGCAGAATGGCTTCAAGGGCTTTATCGTGATTTAAAAATAGAATTTATTGAAGCGGGTAATCCATATTGGAATAAATAAACTGGTCCATACCAAACCTTCCTCAACGATAAACAATAGATGCAACACACTTTAAAGCTACTCATAACTCTATTGCTGGTAGGCCATGCCTCATTGGCTCAAATGACTCTTAATTTTCCTACAGAGCGATCTGTATTTCAGCGTGACATAAACAATGAAGGCAGCATCTATATTTCCGGAAGCGTAGATAAGAGTGTAGAAAAAATAGAGGTCAAACTAGAAGAGTATAAGGGTGGTGAACTGTTGGCCTTTTTGGGCTGGACCGTGATACAGAACAATTCAGACATTGGTAGTTTTAGTGGAGTATTAAAAGTAAAAGGAGGCTGGTACAAACTCAGCGTAAGAGGTATAATAAACGAGGAGGTATATGGCACTATCGAACTTAACAAAGTAGGCGTAGGTGAGGTCTTCATTATTTCAGGACAATCTAACGCACAAGGAGTGCCCGGACATGGCGGAACAGGAGCAAAAGATGATAGAGTGAACTGCTCAGACTTCACGGATACTGATTTTAGAAATCCAAATACTGATTTAACATTTAGACAACTAGGTGATGATGCAGACATTGGACCTTTAGGTCTTACACCTTGGTGCTGGGGGCAGGTCGGCGATAGTCTCGTGGCCCGTTTGGGTGTGCCAATCATGTTTTTTAATGCCGCCTTAACTCGTACTTCAAGTAGTAATTGGTATGAGAGTTCTGTAGGTCTTCCTACTAAAGATGCTATTTTTCAAGGGCTTTTCGCCCCAGAGGCTCCTTATCAATACCTCAATACGACCATAAAGCAGTATGCAGCCATTTTTGGCCTACGCTCCATTTTATGGCATCAAGGGGAGACAGATACCTACCCTGGAGTACCCGTTGAAGAGACCCTTTATGGTTATTACAAAGGTTTAATTGAGAATATTAGAAAAGATTTTGGCCAAAACATGGCTTGGATGTTTTCGAGGGTTTCTTTTAGTGATGGCCGAACTTCAGATATTGTTCTAAGATCTCATGACAGAATTATAAATGAACCTGACTTCAATATTTTTGAAGGGCCATCCACAGATGATTTGGGCCAACCTAGGTTTGACGGTGTTCATTTTGGAAATACGCCTACACTAAGAGGTTTAGAACAATTAGCGGGCTCATGGTTAGACAAACTGGATTCTGGATTCTTTGGGGTTTGTCTGCCGATAATTTCAAACCCAATGGTGGATTTAGAAATAAACTGTACGGAAGATTTGCAGGGGATCATGACCTTGTCAGATGGCCAAAGTGTTTTCAAATGGAATGACGGTAATGAAGATACCATCAGAGTAGGCCAATCAGGGGTTTTCTGGGCAGACGTATTTGATGCCAAAGGCAATTCAAAAATATCACAGGCCGTAAATTTGTCTGCCATACGGTTTGAAAGCCCGAATGTGTCTTTAGAGAAAGACTTCGTCTGTGAGGGGGAAAAACTTCTACTAAAGGTAGAAAATGGATTTGAAAATATATCTTGGTCGAGTGAAGAGTCTGGAGAAACTATTGAGGTTTCTAAAGCTGGCACATATAATTACATAGGAGAGAATGCTGTAGGTTGTATTTATCAATCAGACGACCAAGTAATAAATGAAATTGAAGAGCCTGAATTTGCTAAATCACCAACGATAATCCTAAGAGATAAAAATGGACTAGAGGTAGAAAATGTTACTGTTTTTTGTACGGGTGAATCATTTAACTTAACCGGCAGCGAAGGTTTTGATGCTTATATTTGGTCAGACGGTTTCATGGGTCAAAACAGAATATTGGATAGCTCTGCAATGCTTTTTTTTAAGGGATCCTATTTTCCAGGGTGTTTATCACATGAGAGTGAAGCAGTGTCTATAACGCAAATCCCTATGGCAAAAGCTCCAAAATTGGTTAAATCTGGGAAATATGAAATATCTATTTTGGATGGAAACGCTCTAAACGAAGTGACTTGGTATGTGAATGGCATTTTGCTGCCAGAAAAAAGTCACACTATTAAAGTACTTGAATCGGGTATTTATACGGCCGAAGTAACAAATGGCCAAAATGGTGTTGCGTGCGTTTCTGCTCTTTCGGTGGGACTTAAGAGCGAGTTTTCTGGGGCACCTAACAGTGTAGCTTATTTTGACGGAAAATTAGATGCGATTCAATTAGAAACCTCCCTAAACCAAACCAACGTAAAAATAAAAATGGTGGATTTAGAAGGTAGAGTATTCAGTGAAATGCGGAATCTTCCATTATGGAGTTCCAAGATTACAATTCCTACTAGAAGTTTGGCGACAGGTATTTACATCATTACCTTAGAGAGTGACCAAACGGTGCTTAGAGAAAGGGTTTTCGTGAGTCATTAAGCCTATTTTATCTAAGGTTTGAATGAAAGGTTGATTGATTTGTATTTAACAAAGAAAGCGTTCAAATTTACCTTCTTAAAACGGACCTAACCCTAACCATTCTTTGTAAATGAAATTAGCTTTTATTGATATTGCCATTATCCTGACTTACCTGGCCTCAACGGTAATCATCGGCCTGGTGCTCAAAAAGAGAGCAGAGCAGTCTAAGAATGACTATTTGCTTGGAGGGAACAAGATTCCATGGTACATGCTCGGTCTTTCAAATGCCTCTGGGATGTTTGATATTTCTGGAACCATGTGGTTGGTAACTTTGCTTTTTGTGTATGGACTGAAATCTGCTTGGATTCCATTTTTATGGCCTGTTTTTAATCAGATTTTCTTGATGGTTTTTATGTCTATTTGGTTACGGAAATCCAATGTAACTACTGGGGCGGAGTGGCTCAGGACTCGTTTTAGCGGTAGAGGAGAGCGAATGTCCCATTCTGTGATCGTCGTTTTCGCTATTATTTTGGGTCTGGGATATCTGGCTTATGGTTTTATAGGTATTGGTAAATTTGTCGAGATATTTATTCCTTGGGAGGCCGTTTCGGCTTACGTTCCATTTGATATAACGCCAGAATATGTACCTCATTTTTATGGTATAGTCTTTACATGCTTTGCGGTGTTTTACTCACTACTTGGTGGTATGCTAAGTATTGTGTGGGCAGATGTAATGCAGTTTGCTCTCATGGCTGTATCTGGAATAGTGATAGGAATTATTGCCATGAACGCAGTTTCTGGTGGAGCCCTTAATGTTCCAGATGGCTGGATGACGCCATTTTTTGGACAGAATTTGGATTTAGATTGGACTACTATTATTCCTGAAGTAAACGAAAAAATCAAGAGTGATGGTTATAGTCTGTTCACTGTTTTCTTTATGATGATGCTTATCAAAGGCCTTTTGGTTTCCATGGCTGGCCCAGCTCCCACCTATGATATGCAGAAAATTTTATCAACTAAATCTCCTAGAGAAGCAGCACTAATGAGTGGTTCTGTAAGCCTTATTTTAATGCCACTTCGTTATTTCATGATTGCAGGTTTTGGAGCCCTGGCTCTTATCTATTACGACAAGTTAGATTTGATGGTAGGTGGGGTTATTGATTTTGAGCAAATATTGCCATCAGCTATTAATGAGTTTGTACCGGTGGGTTTACTTGGTCTTTTGTTGGCCGGTCTATTGGCCGCTTTTATGTCGACTTTTGCGGGAACATTAAACGCCACTCAGGCTTATATCGTAAATGATATTTACCTGAAACACATAAAACCAGATGCAGATAATAACACCATAAAGCGAGTCAACTGGTCAGTAGGAATTATTATGGTCATTATCAGCATATGCATGGGCTTTTATGCCAAAGATGTAAATGACTTACTGCAATGGATAGTGGGTGGCTTATATGGCTCTTATGTGGCATCTAACATGCTAAAATGGTACTGGTGGCGATTTAATGGAACAGGGTTTTTCTGGGGAATGGTAGGAGGGCTAGTGCCTGCCTTATCTTTTAGATTCATCTTTGAGGGTGTTTTAGATACTTATACGTTCCCTTTAATGCTGTTGATTTCTCTCATAGGAGCCATAGCTGGAACTTACGCGGCTCCACCTACGGACGATGAAACATTGAAAAGTTTTTATAAGACAGTAAATCCATGGGGTTTCTGGGGACCAATAAAGGCCAAGGTATTGGCTGAAGACCCATCTTTTGTGCCTAATAAAGACTTCAAAAGAGATATGTTTAATGTAGTTGTTGGAATTATTTGGCAAACGGCCTTAGTCATATTTCCTATTTACCTAGTTTTCTTAAAAACGGTGCCAACAATGATAGCTTTAGGTGTAGCTGTGGTGTGCACGTATATTTTGAAGAAAAACTGGTTTGATAAATTACCGAAAGACTAATCTTAGATCACCTCACGCTGCCCTCTCCTCAGGGAGAGGGTTCTTTTTTAATGGAATCGCATAGTAAGCTACATCAAGGTGCCCCTAAAGTCAATTTCGAATTGGCTCGTAGGGTACGGAAAAATTCGTCCGAGTCGGAGAAATTACTTTGGCAAAGCCTACGGAATAGAAGATTTAAGAATTCCAAGTTTAGAAGACAGCATCCTCTTGGGCCATTTATAGCTAACATTTCTTGTCATTCTGCTAAATTGTAGTGGAATTAGATGGAGAAATCCATCTGGATGAGGAGGCCATTGAATATGACAATATGCGAGATAGGTCAATGACGAATAAGGGAATAAAAGTGCTGAGATTTAGCAATAGAGAAGTGTTTACCGAAATGAACAATGTTTTGAAAAGAATAGGGGAGTATTTATTTTTTGTAAAACAGCGAAATTAACAATTGCCCTTCTCCTCTAGGAGAAGGGTCAAGCTAGCTGGAATGATGAGGTAAGAATAACAAAATGAAAAAATTTCCTAAAAACTTTACTTGGGGTGGGGCGACCTCCTCTTATCAAATAGAAGGTGCTTATAACGAAGATGGCAAAGGCCCGTCCATTTGGGATGTGTTTTGTTTGATTCCGGGTAAAGTGGCTAATGGAGACACTGGCAACATAGCCTGTGACCATTACCACAGAATAGAAGAAGACGTAGCTCTAATGAAGAAGTTAGGGTTAAAGGCTTATCGTTTTTCCATTGCATGGCCGCGTATAATACCCGCTGGAACAGGAAAAGTAGAACCTAGAGGCATTGCTTTTTATAATCGATTAATAGACGAATTGATTAAGAACGACATAGAACCGTGGGTTACGCTCTATCATTGGGATTTACCAGCAGCTTTAGAGTTTGAAATAGACGGCTGGGTTGGTGATGGCATTTCAGACGCATTCGCAGCTTATGCCGACGTTTGTTTTAGGGCCTTTGGTGATAGAGTGAAAAATTGGATTACTATCAATGAAGCTTGGGTAGTTGCCATTTTGGGTTACGGACATGGCGTTTTTGCCCCAGGGAAGAAATCTGGTGATTTGCCTTACATAGCAGGTCATAATTTATTGAAAGCTCATGGGAAAGCCGTGGATATTTACCGTAAGAAGTATCAGCCTTCTCAGAAAGGAAGAATTGGGATAACGAATAATTGCGATTGGCGTGAGCCCCTCACAAACTCGCAAGCAGATAAAGACGCAGCCGAAAGGGCAATGGAGTTTTTCATAGCTTGGTTTGCCGATCCGATCTATAAAGGAGACTATCCAGCTTCTATGAAAGAAAGGCTGGGTGACAGACTACCTACTTTTACTGAAGAGGAAATCGGGATGATTAAAGATTCGTCAGACTTCTTTGGTCTTAACCATTATACAACGATGTTCGCCTCTGATTCTACAGGAAAAGTAGAAGAAGGCTCTGTCTATGGAAACGGCGGACTGTCAGAAGACCAAGAGGTGAATTTAAGTGTAGACCCAAATTGGAAACTAACAGATATGAAATGGGCGATAGTGCCTTGGGGCTGTCAAAAGCTGCTAGAATGGTTGGCTGCGAGATACGATAACCCTGAGATTTATATTACAGAAAACGGATGTGCTTTTGATGACAAGTTAGTTGATGGTAAGGTGGAGGACCAAGACCGCAAAGAGTTTTTTGAAGGCTATTTATCAGCGGTGCATGGAGCCATGGGAAATGGGGTAAATATGGGTGGTTATTTCATTTGGTCTTTGATGGATAATTTTGAGTGGGCATCAGGCTATGATAAGAAATTCGGAATTACATACATAGAAGAGGAGACGCTGAACCGTGTACCAAAAACCTCTGCTTTTTGGTATGCTGAAGTGATTAAAAATGACGGGTTTTAATGGATAATTTGAACGAACAGTTTTTTGGCACTTTAAGTAAAATGTCTGGTGACAAAATGATGTTTCCCCCGCCGTTTATGGAAGGAATGGGAATGGAAGTGTTAGAGCATATACAAGGAGAATCTGTTAAAATTAGCATACCAGTAAAACCCATATATAATAATCCTTTAGGAACCACCTTTGGCGGTTATTATGGTGTTTTCTTTGATATGGCTTTTGGTCCGTTTTCTAGCTTGGCAGCTAAAGCCCCCACAAGCACTTTGGACTTGAATATTTGGTTTATTAAATCACTCTCTCCTGCCGATGAAAGAGTACTAATAGAGGCAAAAGTTGTCAATTTGAGTAAAAATTACTTGCTTTTATCTGCTGAAGCCAAGAATCTATCTGGCGAATTAGTGGCGATAGCCACTTCAAGGACGCTTATTCTTGATGTGAGTAGAATGAAATCATTGACATAGCAAAGACTATGGAGTTACTCATTCAAATCATTTTTGCGGTGGCTATTACCATTGGAATCTATAAAACACTCCAACATAGTGTTGATTCTGTTGGAGAGGATGTTAGTAGTCAGTTTAGGAAGATAAATCTTAGTTTTTATAAACTAGATTCTAATCAACTTGAGATACTGGAGACTAATTTTGGTAACTATATGAATTCTTTATCTCATGAAGAGAAACTGACTTTCAAGCAAAAGGTGGCTAAGTTTATAAAAGCAAAAACATTTATTGATCGTGGAGGAATGGCTGAAGTCTTAGTACATCAAAAAGTGTTGGTAGCTGCTTGTGCCATTCAAGTCACTTTTGGTTTCCCAGATATATTTTTAAGACATTATAAAAGGGTATTGCTGTATCCTACCGGATATGGTACTACAGAAGTTGGGCTCCATCAAAATGAGCATGAGAATTTGAGAGAAACGCTAGTGCTTTCTCGTGATAATTTTCTCAAAGATTATAGTGGAACCAGGAATTTGAGTCTTTATGAAATGGCTCATGCTCTGGTGTATCAGAATTACTTGGGCAATAAAGAATACAATTTATTGAGCGACGAATCATTAAATGACTTAAAGCATTTGATGGGGGTGTACAAGTTAAATCTTGAGCACCCTGTTTATCAATTATTAGGGATAGATGCTTTAGGGAATATCTATGAGTTCTTTGCTATAGCAGTAGAAAATTTCTTTGAGAGACCACATATTCTAAGAGAAAGTACTCCAGAATTACATATGTATATTTCTAGAATTCTTCGGCAAAACCTATCTCAGTTAAAGTGATATAAGTATGTTGATATACTTTTAAGCCTTTACATTAATTCTAGTATGGCATTAATGCCCTTCCTTCTTCAACAATTCAGGAAATTTGGCTTTGAACTTGTTTAATCTAGGTACAGATACCGCTCTTATGTAAGATTGATTTGGATTACGTCTTTCGTAATCTTGATGATAATCTTCGCCTTTCCAAAATTTCATGAAAGGTATGATCTCGGTAACAATAGGCTCATTAAACTCTTCGGCTATCGCTGCCTTTGCAGTTTTTGCAATAGCTTTTTCTTCTTTATTCTTAAAGAAAATAATAGAGCGATAAGAATCCCCAAAATCTGGTCTTTGTCCTACTGTGGTTGGGTCTTGTGAACCATAAAATACCTTAACCAATGTTTCAAAGCTTACTACAGTTGGGTCATAATAAACTTCTACCACCTCGGCATGGCTTGTAATGTGAGAGGCCACTTGCTGGTAGGTCGGGTTAGATTCTCTACCTCCAGCATAACCAGATATTACTTCTTTTACACCTTCTACACTTTCATAGATTGCTTCCACACACCAAAAGCATCCTGAAGCAAAATAGGCCGTTTCTAATCCAGCGAGTTCAGTCTCGTCTGTGGCTTGGTAATTATCACTGGTGCTTTGGCACTCTTGCATATTAAAAAGAAAGAATAAGGCAATAAATAAGGTTTTCATTTTATCTCGTAGTTAAATAACGCCAGTCTTTTCAGCAGAATGGCTTAGGTATTCTTTGGTATCCACTATTTCTACTAAACGCAAAACAGCTTCATACAATTCTGTAAAACTCAGGTATAACGGTGTCAAAGCAATTCTGATGACATTAGGCGGGCGATGATCCGTTATGAATTGTTTCCTTTCTATACGAGGTTCAATGAGAGAAAGATTTATTCTATATGCTTCTTTATGTGTTAAACATATGTGGGACCCTCTTTGAGTTGCTTCTAAAGGGGTCTCAACGAGAAATTCTCTTTCTTTCAGAAATAATTGAAACAAATGAATGAACATATCAAATAGCTTTATCGACTTCTCATGAATGTTTTCCATACCGGCTTCTAAGAATAAATCAAGGCCAGGTTCTATACCTTTGGCCGAAAGTATAGGAACTGTGCCCACCGCAAAACCTCTGACGGTCTTACTAGATTTAAATTTCGGACTAAACTCAAACGGTTTCTCATGTGAAAACCAACCTGCTATTGGGTTCTTAAGTTTAGCTTGTAAAGCCTTGGACACATAAAGAAATGCCGGTGCCCCGGGTCCTCCATTTAAGTATTTGTAGGTACAGCCTACGGCCAAATCCATTTTCATGCTTTTAACATCAATAGGCACTGATCCCACAGAATGACTTAAATCCCAGAGGTTTAGTGTTCCGTTTTTTTGGCAAGTTTCATTTATACATTTTACATCATACTGGAAGGCATTTTTATACGTCACATGACTTAAGCTAAGCAAAGCAGTTTGCTCAGAAAATGACGAAAGAATATGCTCATTCGTACTATCAAAAGCTCCTTGTTCTACCACCTTTAAGTGGTTATTTTCAAAAGATTGATGACAAAGTTCTTGAAGAATATATAAGTCGCTCGGGAAGTTTAACTCGTCAGTAAGTATTTCTGCTTTATTCTCCTGCATTTTTAATGCAGCAAAAGCCAGTTTATAAAGATTCACAGAAACACTATCTGTAATTAGAACCTCATCAGGTTCTGCATTTATAAGTTGAGCTATTTTGGCCGCAATACGCCTTGTACTGTGTAGCCAATCTTCATTCCAACTCCTGATAAGTCTGCTGCCCCATTGGTGTTCAATGGTTTCATGAAGTAATGCCTTGGTTTTTAGTGGAAGTGGACCTAAAGAATTGCCGTCTAGGTATACCGTCTCAGGATCTAATTGAAATTTAGCTTTGAATGACCTTAAGGGGTCTTTTTGGTCTAATTCTTTGATTTTGTTTGCTATATCACTCATTTCCCTAATACTTTCAAAATATCATCAGTGATGAGTGCCACCCATTGTCCATACATTTTTGCGGAAGGGTGCAATCCATCAGATGCCACGAGTTCTCTATCATCAATTGCTTGTCTAGAAATGGGGGTAATATCAAAAAAAGGTATCCCTTTAGCATCACATATAGTCTTTTGAGCGGCATTAAAAGCATCTATTTCCCTTCCTATTTTTGCTGGATTCCGAGATTGAGCGAATGCAGTTACACCATAATCCGGAATGGAGACCACGAAAACCTGAGATTTATCATTACTCGCAAAGCCAATAGCTCTTTCTAATAAAGCCTCAAACTCCTTTTTAAATTCCTCTATAGACAAGCCTCTGAATTGGTTATTTACCCCAATAAGTAACGATACCAAATCATAGTTACTTTTAGGTGAATTACTATTTATTCCCTCATTTAAATCACTGGTAGTCCAGCCTGTTTTGGCGATGATTCTTGGCATCCCTATCTCGAGTCCTTCTGCCGCAAGGGCCTTTTGTAGTTGATTTGGCCATCTTTCACTCTCAGGAACACTTTCTCCAATGGTATAAGAATCGCCCAAGGCCAGATATGTCAGGCTGTTTTGACTTACTGACTTCACAGTATTCTTTGAGCAACCAACAGCAATTAAGAATGAAAGTAGGAGTAGACTTAACTTCATCATAGTTCTGTACTTATTTTGATTCAAATATTTTTTGAAGAAACTCTCTTTCTAATCGAATGACAAATTCCAAAACTTTGGTCTGGTTTTCAGGACTTAATTGAGCAAAAAGGGCGTCACCTTTTGCGATAATGGTTCTTCCAATTTGCAGACCTTTTATATCTTCAGATGTATAAACGGTACCTTTTGCTTTCATTATTCCAATCAACCCATCCATTAAAAGAATGATTTTTGATACAAGTTCTCGATCATACAGGGTTTCAAATAGATTTTGGGCACCTTGAATAAATTCCTCGATTTCGTTTGGTTCTAAGGCTTTAATAAGGTCTTTTATTTCTAAAGTCGCCTGAGGGTCTGTTTGTCTAAGGTCCGTAGCTCGTTCTATTAGCTTATTCTCAAAGTTATTTGCTCCGCGAAAGGAACTCAATGCTTTAAGCCCAGCTTTAAATATTTTAGGAAGATGCCTCCCAAACTTAAAGAGCAGCTTTGTGGAGTCCATTAAAACTTGGAAGAGTTTACTGGGATGTTTGATGTATCCGTCAAGGGCCTCAAAGGCCTCATTTAGCTCATCTCTTTTAGTTGGATTTGGGTATAAATACTCTAAAAAGAAAGCCTTAAAAGCATCTACTTGTTCTCTAGTAAACGAATCTGGAAAATCTGGTTGTTGACTGATTTTATCAAAATCATACCTTTCTGCTATTATAGCACGGTAACCAATAATAACTTCGTTTAGTAACCCCTTCTCTAACCCCATATATCAATTTGCTTTCTGCCAGACGGCATCTTTGTAATTAAACACCTTTCCCGATGTTTTAATTTCTTTAGTTCCGGTATTTGATATACTCAATTCAGTCCAAGAATGATCACCCTGCTCAAAATTAAACGAAACACCGTCGTCATCATAAAGCTTGAAAGTATTGGCAACGGTTCCGTAGTATTTGATAATCAAAGGCAACTTCTCATTTGGTTTTGGACTATGAAGCCCAGGTTCAATCATAGGAATGATACTGCCATCTTTTACGAAAAGAGGAATCTTAGAAAGTGGTGTTTCTATTTCTATAATTTCGTTTTGACCTATATATGCCCCAGAATAGAAATCGTACCATTTGCCTTTCGGCAAAATGACAGTTCGTTTGGTTTGACCCGTAAAAACAGGAGCCACCAAAATACTCTCGCCAAAAAGGTATTGGTCTTTAATGTCTTTTTTGATAGCCAGCTGGTAAGGGTTCTTTGTGTCATCTAGGGTGCTTTGACTTTCCGATTGGTCATCTGTAAATCCATCCAGTAATTGCATGGGTCTGATAGGAGGTTTGCCGTTAAATTTATAGTCGGCAAAAGTGCTATATATATAAGGTAACAATGCCATACGTAGCTTTGCTACTTCTCTTACATCATCATAAACTTCTGGGTAAGACCAAGGCTTAGTGCCGCTAAACCAAGCGTTTATCATCGCCATAGGCGAAAAACAAACAGCCTGCATCCTACGCAGCCACTCTTCACCAGTGGCAGATTGCCTTACTTCTGGGGTCCATAAAACCCCTGAAAAACCTGAGTTAATAAGTGCAGTTATAAAATCTTCATGCTTATAATAATCATTGTAAATAACAAAAGGCAAATGGGCAGATCCTGCATTTGAGGCTCTTACTAGTCCGTATGTTCTTTCATTTTTAGCGTGATATAAATCCGCTAACATGGTTTGCATCAGGAGCCCGTAGGTCTGCCTCATTTGGGTAGCATTTAATCCAGATGGGAAAGTGGCCGACTTAGGCCAAAGCCAATTATCAAAACCGTCTACCTCATCTATTTTGAGCCCAGAAACACCTATGTCTAGTTGATTTTTAATATAAAAATCTGAGAAAACCTTTCTTGCCTCAGGTATACTGTAATCTGGGACAATGCCATTCCAGACCAGATGTGAACCTGCATAGGGGAGAAGATGGTCATAAAGTTTAGCCTTGGGTGCGATATAGGGATTTATCCAAAGATTAGTCCGTACTCCTTTATCTAGTAAAGATTTAATCATTTTTTCAGGTTCAGCAAACCGTTTTTCATCCCATTCATAGGAACACGGATAAGACCTGTTCATCCATCCGGGCTCGAGCCCAATAAAATCTAGAGGGAAATCTCGTTTCTCAAATTCAGCAACTTCAGCTTCTACTTCTGTGGCATCATGCAAGGTATGCGTACGGTATGTAAAGCCCAATCCCCATTTTGGAGGAAGATAACCACCGCCAGAATATAGATTATACTTTTGTACGGCTTCCATAGGACTGTTTCCAGAGAAAAGAAGAATCTCTGCATTGTCTGCCTCAATTACCATTTCTATCACATCTGAAGGAGGCTGCGAATCCCAGCTTTTATCAAGGTTTCTGTCTTTTGCAGAAGGCTTATTCTGGCTATCTAATCTAACTGAACTTCCAATATAGGCAGTGATAATACTGGCCGAATTTATTAATAAACCATAGCCTTTGGTTGAAACATAAAATGGTATCGGAGCGTGGGTTCTTCCGTCATCTCTTCCGCCGTAATGATCCACTTGTAAATCTAAAACTTGAGATCGGCGATTGACAGTTTTAAACTGCAATCCAAGCCCATAAATCTGCTCGTTGGGGTCTAAAGGGATTTGAATAACTATACTGGCTTTATCTTTTCTGATTTTGATAGCATCTAAGCTAAAAGGTAAGCTTGCATTGTCAAAGGCCTTTAATCTTTCAAATTCGGGCTCTGCATTGGCTGCTGTCAGAAGGTCTATTTTTGGTTCATCACCTATACGAAGGCTCCAGATATCTTGAGCTTTTTCGGCCCATTTGGCATGCTCACTTTCTTGACAAGCAATTATGCTCAGACAAAGTATGGCAACTGAGATTTTCAATTTCTTAAAGTAGATTTAGGTTTATGAATTCTAATTTCGTGTTCGCCAAGCTTTCCAAGCCCCAGTTGACCAAAGAGCCCAAACGATTAGAACAGGTTGATAAAACAGGCGTCTTAACCTAGTTGTGTCTGAATTTAATGCTCCAAATGCATCTGTTCCATTCATGTATTGAGAAATATTGCCAGGGAAGATAAGAATGAAAAATAAAGCTAGAGCTAAGCCTACTTTGGTCTTTTGATTTAACCAGAAAATCATGGCTAAACCAAAGCAAACCTCTACAGCTCCTGAAGCTAAAACCACAAAGTCTTTGTCGAAGGGAATCCAATCTGGTACTTGAGATTGAAAATCAGCTCTCAGGAAACTGAAATGTCCAATACCAGCGAATAGCATGAAACAGCCCAAGAGGACTCTAAAAACATTTTGAAGGGTACTTGTTTCGATTCGGTTTGTCATTGGTGAAATGGGTTTGGGTAAAAGGTAATACCAATGTAGTGAATTCTTTCAAAAACCATTTGCAAAATGAGTTGTCTAACTTTAAAAGGAATTTATTAGCTCTAAATGTCAGGGGTTAGGGCGTGAATAGTTACCTTGTAGTGGAAGAATATGTAAAGATCAACAAATGACAAAATTGACTATCAATGGGCTACACAAAGAGTTAGATGTGGATGCTTCAACACCGCTGCTTTGGGTGATAAGAGAACAGATAGGACTAACTGGAACTAAGTTTGGCTGTGGGATGGCTCAGTGTGGAGCTTGCACAGTGCATATGAACGGTACAGCAATAAGATCTTGTGTAACTCCATTAAGTGTTGCGGAAAATCAAGAAATAACAACTATTGAAGGAATTTCAAAAGATGAAAAAACTAGACATGTTATCCAAGAAGCTTGGATAGAGGAGCAAGTACCTCAATGCGGCTATTGTCAGTCTGGCCAGATTATGTCTGCCGTGTCTTTATTAAACGAAAACCCTAACCCTACCGAGGAAGATATAGATATAGCCATGAGTGGGAATATATGTAGATGCGGTATGTATTCGCGTATTAAAAGAGGAATTCTAAGGGCGGCTGCGGATTTACAAACTTCTAAAATTGCGAAAATATGAAAAAGTGGACACGAAGAGGTTTTATAAGTGCGGGCGTATTAGTAGGAGGATCTGCTGTTTTTGGAATAGCTATTAGACCGGGAAATAGAGCAGGCAAGGTAGCCGATTTCATGGCGGGCAAAGGAGATACTCTCATTAATCTTTGGCTAAAAATTGGTACTGATAACATCATTACGATTATTGTTCCGCATGCAGAAATGGGCCAAGGAGTACATACTTCTTTGGCCATGATGCTAGCGGACGAATTAGATGCCGACTGGGATAAAATTAAAATTGAAGAAGCCCCTTCTCATAAAGAATATGCCACTGGAGGCGTTATTCGAGGTTTTATCGGCGGAGGGAACGAGTACTCCAAAATCATGCAAGATACCATGAACGGTATCTTTAATACCATCAGTAAAGTGATGAATATGGAATTGACAGGAGGAAGTGCATCGGTTCGTTTCACTGGAAAATATGTTATGAGAATAGCTGGTGCAGCAGCCAGGTCTATGATTAAGGCGGCGGCGGCTGAGGAATGGGATGTTCCCGTGTCGGAGCTAATCACAGAAAAAAGTATAGTCTTTCATCCTGCATCGTCTAAAACAGCTCCTTATTCTCAATTTGCTGCTAAAGCTGCTGAATTGAAAATGCCGGTTCAGCCCGTTTTGAAAAGGCCTGAGGAATTTAAAATCATGGGCACCTCTCCTAAAAGGAACGATATACCAGCCAAGGTGAATGGAACGGCTCAGTTTGGCTTAGATGTCAAACTTCCAGAGATGAAATATGCTACGGTAATGGCCTCGCCTGTTTTTGGGAATAAAGTAAAAAGTATTGACGAAAGTGGGTTAAAAAAGAGAGCTGCTTTTCAAAAGGTTATAAATCTAGAAGATGCAGTAGTTCTAGTTTCTGACGGTTACTGGTCGGCGAAGCAGGGCTTAAGTGAACTTAAAGTAGAATTTGAAACCTCTGAGAATGATACCGTAAATACCGAAGTACTTTTTGAGCGTTTCAAAAATGCTCTAGACTCTGGAGAAGATCTTAATATCGATCTCAAAGAAGGTGATGTAGACAAAGCTTTTGGTTCATCAGATACTATTGTTGAAGCCAAATATAAAGTACCATTTTTGGCTCATGCCGCAATGGAACCTATGAATTGCACGGTTTGGCTTCAAGATGATAAGTGTGAAGTTTGGCTGGGTTGTCAAAACCCGTTGGGTGCTCAGAAGGCTGTGGCGGGTATCATGGATTTAGACATGGACAATGTGCATGTTTACAACCAATACTTAGGTGGAGGTTTCGGAAGAAAATCGGAAACGGATATTGTAGAGCAAGCAGCCAAAATAGCCAAGGAAGTACCCTTTCCTGTTAAATTAATTTGGTCTAGAGAGGAGGATGTACAGCATGATAAATACCGTGAAGGAAGTTATAGTTATTTCAAAGGAGCATTGAATAAGGAGGGCAATTTAACTGCTTGGCAGAATACGTATACCATTCAAACGCATCCAAATGAAGCATCGTTGCCACCATATGAAACGGCTAATAAGAACATTGCTCATGTGGATTGTTCCTATCATGTACCCTGGGGGAATTGGCGAAGTGTGGCTCATTCTAAACATGGATTTTATATAGAATCCTTTGTAGACGAGCTGGCCAGAAAGGCCAATAAAGATCCTTTAAGTTTCAGAAATTCACTTTTGGCAAATAATCCAAGGATGCGGAAAGTGCTAAACATGGCTGCTGAAAAATCACATTGGGGAAGCGAAATGCCCACGGGCAGGGGTCGTGGAATATCCCTCTGTGAAGGATTCGGAAGTATTGTAGCAGAAGTGGCCGAGGTAACGGTAGGCGAAGACGGTCAACTGACAATAAACAAGGTCTTGTGTGTAGCAGATGCAGGTTATGTTATGCACCCGGATGGTTTCATCGCTCAGATGGAAAGTGGTATCGTTTTCGGACTTACGGCCGCCCTCTATGGTGAGATAAATGTGGCTAAAGGAGCTGTAGTCGAAAGTAATTTTCACAATTACCAAATGCTGAGAATGTCTGAATGCCCTGTTATGGAAACGCACATTATCAATAGTGGCGAAACCATAGGAGGTGGAGGTGAGCCTAGTACCCCTGGGATAGCCCCAGCAGTATGTAATGCTATTTTTGCTGCTACGGGTATACGTATCAGGGAATTACCCATTAAAAATCATGATTTAAGTAAAGGGAACTGGATGGTTTAGTCAAATTGAAGTAATGCTGTTTTAACAAATCTTAATTGAATGCTTTTAAAAGCAGGTTTGATGGTAGTGTATTGAAATGCGTTCAACTCTTTTAGGGTTGGATGTGAAGGCCTTAGCTTTTTATTCATAACAAAGCCCTTCGGGCTTATTCAGTTAAGGAATTTTTGAAATTAAGAACACTGAGGGAGGGCAAGTTTTAAATAATGCTGCTTTAACAAATGCCAATTGAATACTTTTAAAAGCAGATATGATGGTAGAGTATTGAAATTCTTTCAACCCTTTTAGGGTTGATCATTGAGTGTTTGTTTTATTATTCATATTAAAGCCCTTCAGGCTTATTCAATTAAGTGTTTTTTTTGAAATCAGGAACCCAGTCAGGGGTGTAATATGAATAATTGCGTGCATCTTACCCTACCACCAAGAAGCCTAAAGGGCTTCAATTTTGTTGTAGTTTTAAAACATACTACCCACCAGTCTTTGTTCTAGGCCTTTATTGCTAAAGACCCAAACTACTTGATATGCTCCTGCACCGTCACTGTTCCATTGGTAGACCATATAAGACTCTTTGTTTTTATAAATAGAGAAATTCTTATTGCATTCGTAGATATCACTGTAGAAAACTTTGTGAATATTTATATCCTGTTCTTTCAGCGTCACAATTACGTCCGATACAAATGTTTTTGGAAATTCCCCATCAGTTCCCCAAACTGGTCTTCAGTCAATTAACCTTATCCATTGATTGTCCACTTTATCAACAATCCGGTTGCTTGATTCAAAGTCAGCTATTTTGTAACTGAATGAAAATTCAGAACCCTCATATTTATCTAAGCGATCTAAACGTCTGAATCTAGATTTATGAATAAAACCAGAAATATAGTTAGGCTCACTTTGACCTAGGCTGAACTTCTTCTTCGGAACAAATATGAAGACTCAATCTTGGTGTGCATCTGTGGGTTCATAATCGTACCAAAAAACTTTATTTTCACGGAGTATGTGAAGGATTTTAGACTGACTAGAAGGTTCTTCTCTAACATTAGTCCAACCATCAGGGTCTTCAATTAAACCAACTTGACCCGTGGTAAACTGATAGGCGACTAGAAACACTATGATTGTTAGCATAAATTTCATATTGTAATGTTGGCACAATTTAACTTTCATAAGTCTATAAGCCAATATAATTGTCTGATAGGATAAGATTTCATCAATAGTACATTGGGGAATTATGTTTCTTTGAAGAACGATTAATAAGACCCTAATGAGTATTAAACTTTCTAAAAGCTTTATTGCTTTTTCTGCTTGTATGCTATACTTCTCAGCTCTTTTTGGCCAGCAAGGTTTTCCTTTTATTTTATCTAGCGAAAAGCCTAATGGTGAATTAAGTGAGGCTTCCAAAAGGAACTTTGAGACTTATTTAGTCCTAGACCTTCACAGAATGAGCTTTACTCGCAGTTTAAATACACCGAGCTGAAAGGCTTTGATTATCATAATCACGATGGAACCATTTCTAGGCGTAACCCATCAAAAGTTATCAAACATAAAGGGAAATACTATGTTTGGTACACATACAGAAATACACCTACTCCGCCCAAAGGGGCTAAATTTAGTACGGATTTGATTCCTTCTGCAGATTGGGATTTGGCAGAAATATGGTATGCTACTAGCAAAGATGGTTTCACATGGGAAGAGCAGGGAGTGGCCATATCTAGGCCAGCTAAACCTAATGTAGGTTGGCGTTCTGTTTCTACTACAGACATATTAGAGTGGAATGGGAAATACTATCTATATTATCAAGGCTTTATGGAAACCAGCGGAAAGCGAGGAGACGATTGCCCTGTAGCGGTTTCTTATTCAGATTCGCCGGATGGTCCATGGACACCGACTCATAAAATAGTTATACCTAACGGAAAGGCAGGGGAGTGGGACCAGTTTTCCATTCATGATCCGTACCCTTTGGTTTACAAAGGCCAGATTTACCTCTATTATAAATCTGATTTTGACGGCGACCCTGAATTGGTAAGAATGCAAGGTTTGGCGATAGCAGATAATCCATTGGGACCTTTTGTGAAACATCCTTTAAATCCAGTGATTAACTCTGGACATGAAACCACACTTTTTCCTTTCAAAGATGGCATTGCTGCTTTGGTTATTAAAGACGGGAACGAGCATAATACCATTCAGTATGCTCCAGATGGCGTTAATTTTAAAATTGCAGCCATATCTGAATTTTTCCCTATCGCTGGTGGACCTTATATACCGGATGCTTTTACCAATACAAAAGAAGGACGTGGCATTGCTTGGGGCATTTCTCATTTTACAAATGCCACGATTTGGGAAGAGAACCATGCGATTCTCACGAGATTTGATTGTGATCTGAGTTTAGATTTGCATGACCCGGAAATGAAGCGGGCTGCCGTCTATCATAAACCATCTTTTTATTATAAATTAGGTCTTTCAAAAAAACAGCTAAAACGCATTAAAAAAGCAGACTAAGAGACCTTTTGAATTAAAACACGAATAATAAATATTTTATATTTTACCCTTATGATTAAAAATATCCTTTATACCTCACTCTTTGGCTTATTATTGGCTTGTGGTAAAACCACAGAAAAGACTTCTGACAAATCAACTGAACGTGTTTCAGATGCTCTCATTGATTCGGTTTATCATTATCGAAGCCAGCATTTAAAAACAGACTTCTTAGCTCAAAACCATCTAGATCTAAGTGAAGAAGATGCCATCTCAATCCAGTTGGGCATGCTAGCAAGAGAACTTGCCAAAGGCGAAAAACATATTGGTTGGAAAATGGCTGGAACCGTAGGTGATAGTTCTCTATTCCACCCGCTATTTGGTTATTTATTAGCAAAAGATAGTTACGGCGAGGGTGAGGCTATTTCTGTTCAAAATTTCCCCGGGAATGAAGTCATGATTGAAGGCGAGGTTGGATTTGTTTTCAATAAAGATTTCCCAGAAGGTGCTGCCTCTTTAGAGGACCTGAAAAGTGGTATTGACTATGTGGTAGGAGCTGTGGAATTTGCCCAATCAAATGCACTGGCAATGACAGATAATCCGGAATCTGCAACTACTAATCATGCTCTGGCTTTTGGCATGGGGCAGGCTGGGTCAATCATTGGCTCTAAGAAAACTACATTTGGAGAATATGAATTGGAAGCCGAAAAGGTACAATGTTTTGTAAATGATAGTCTAGCTGCTGAGGGAAGTTCTGCCAGAGTGATTGGCGGACATCTGAATGCTGTGAATGCTCTTGTGAATATGCTGCCCAAGTATGGTCAAAAAATCAGAAAAGGGGATGTAGTGATTACAGGTTCTCTTTATGTCAATCCTACAGTCAAAGAAGCTGTCAAAAGTAGGGTTTCTTTTAGTTCACTAGGAGAAATAGAGTTCGAGATTACTGATTAATTAGGAATCAATATATAAGTGTATGTTGCTTTTAAAGAGAGGGTTAAGGTTGATATATTTTGTATTTTTTTACTTCTAAGGGCTTTGTCCTTTGCCCAAGAGCCTACTGTAGATAGTAGACCAAATATAGTCATCATCATGGCGGACGATTTGGGAAGCGAAGCTCTGGGTACTTATGGCGGTACATCTTACAAGACACCAATATTAGACAAATTGGCTGCTGAAGGAGCCCAGTTTGATCATGCCTATGCATACCCTCTTTGTACACCTACACGAGTAAGTTTAATGACTGGGAAGTATAATTTCAGAAACTGGAAGGCCTTTGGGATATTAGACCCGAAGGAAGAAACTTTTGGGCACCTGATGAAAAAGCAAGGTTATAAAACCTGTATGGCAGGCAAGTGGCAATTGCAAAGTTATGACCCTCCTGGTTTTCCTGGTTCGGACCTTAGGCATAACACAGGCATGAAAGTAGAAGATCCCGGTTTTGATGAATACGCCATGTTTCATACTGCAGATACGGAGGATAAGGGAAGCCGATTCCCGGATCCTTTAATTTATGAAAATGGTAATTTCTTAAGAAGTACTAACGGGAAGTATGGCCCAGACGTTTTTGTGGATTACATCAATGGTTTCATAGATAGAAATACAGACGAGCCTTTTTTTGTTTACTATCCTATGGCACTTACACATCCACCTTTTCAGCCTACACCAGACAGTAAAGAGTGGGTAGACGCCTCTAAAAGGCATAAAACCGACACCAAGTATTTTGGTGATATGGTGGAATATGCCGACAAACTGGTCGGTAAAATAATAGACCAGTTGGAAAAGTCTGGACTAAGAGAAAACACCATAGTTATGTTTTATACAGACAATGGGACACATCAAAGCATTGTTTCAATGAAAGGAAATAAAGCTGTAATGGGTGCAAAAAGCGAAACAATTGACAATGGAACTCGGGTGCCTCTAATAGTGAATTGGCCGGGCAAAATAGGTCCCCAAAGAACGAGTCAAATGGTGGTCTCTAGTGACTTTATCCCCACACTGTTGGATGCTATTGGTAGTAAATTGCCTGCCAATTTCATGACAGATGGAGAAAGCTTTTGGCCAGAATTAATCACTCAAAAAACAGACCCAAATCGTAGAGACTGGGTTATGATAGACTATAACCCTAGACCGGGATGGGATAAAGGACACCTGAAACCTTCCAGATTTGTGAAAGGAACATAGTATAAACTGTATGACGATGGCCGTTTTTATGATGTGGTGAACGACGAATTAGAGCAGAATCCATTGGCTAACTTATCTAAGGATATGCTTTCCTTAAAAGAAGTCTATAATCAGACCTTAGATTCACTCAGGCGATACAGAATTTTGGGGGGGCTGAAAGCTTTTGACCCATCATTTTACGATGTTATACCTGCCCATACCAAGATAGAGGTTATTGGAGAAGGCTTTAATTGGACAGAAGGGCCCGTATGGCTGGAAAAAGAACAAGCTCTTTTGTTTTCTGATGTACCAAGAAACGTGATTTATAAATGGAGAGAAGCGAACGGTATGGAGTTATTTCTAGAGAAATCTGGCTATACGGGTACAAAGAAACGTACCGGCGGAAAGGGAAGTAACGGATTGGCGGTGGACCACGAAGGGAATCTAATTATTTGTAGAGATGGGGATAGAGAGATAGCTATGCTAGCGAGTAGTTATAAAAACCCGATACCTGTTTTTGAGTCTTTGGTGGATAATTATCAGGGTAAAAAACTCAACAGCCCAAATGACCTGATTATGGATAAGGCTGGTAATATCTATTTCACCGACCCACCTTATGGCTTAGATCCAGACTTATTGCCTGAATTAGATTATAGCGGTGTTTTTAAGCTTTACCCTGACGGCAAAATAGAACTCATTTCAAAAGATTTGGCTCGACCAAACGGCCTAGCTCTATCGCCTGATGAAACAAAACTCTATGTAGCCAATTCTGAGAAAGCTACCTTAATGGTGTACGATTTGAAAGAGACTAAACGACCATTGAAAGCAAAGCCATTCTATGATTTTAGAAAGCTAGTAGATGAAAGCTTAAGTACTCAAATGCCAGACGGTATGGACATCGCCAAAGATGGTACACTCTTAGTGGCTGGGCCAGATGGTGTAATTGTGATAAGCCCTAAAGGCGTACATCTAGGCACCATTTATACAGGAAAGAGAACCTCCAACTGTGTATTAAGCGATGACGAGAAAACGCTTTTCGCCACCTGCGATGATTATGTGCTTAGGATTGTGCTTGGATATAAGATGGAGCAATAGCATTATTTCGAACTTATGTTAAGCTCTTATTCGCATCTAAATTTATTTTTATCAATAAGAATCGAATGTTAATCGCTAATTATTTCCTAACAGCCACGGCTATTTTCGAATCAGCGGTGCCATAGTATAAAAACCATTTATTTTTGAAATGAACTAAGCCTTCTACAAAGCAAACTTCATTTACTTCACCTTCTTTTTCATAGTCCTTGTCTGGATGGATAAAGTGACCTTTTAGTCTATCAATTTGCTTATAAGGAGCACTTTTGTTAAATAGGACTTGCGACGCAGCGTAGGTGAATTTTGGTAAAGCAGCGTCATTGTAATTGGCTGCATTACTGCTGTTATAAATCATTAAAATACCTTCTTCTGTATAAAGGGCATATGGGCCAGATTCAACTAATCTACTATCAAAAAAACCTTTTCTTGGATGCAAGACCGAAATCATCTGACCAGATTCTCCATCTTCGAGCACATTCCAATGAATTAAATCTTCTGAGCTAGCCATGAAAAGGTTTGTATCTCCAAAATACATCCAGTATTTACCATTGATGCGTTTGGCTATCATCTTGTCGCCTTTTTGTTCTACCACAATGGCCCCAGCCTTAGACCATTGGTCTTTATATTTCTCTCCACCTAAGACTAAACCATGTTTCGTCCAATTCGTTAAATCTTTTGAGGAGGCGATGCATAATCTGGCTGTTTTACCGTCATACGCCGTATAGGTCATGAAATAAACACCGTTTTCGTCTTCCACTATTCTGGGATCTTCTGCTCCATCAAACAGGGTTTTGTCTTTTGACAAGACTTCATTATCCGATTTTTGATAATTCCATTCCAAGGTTTTCATGTCATCTTGTTGAGGATAAAATATTGGATTTGGCATTTTGGTGAAATGAAGTCCATCCTCACTAATGGCCAAACCTATTCTGGATGTTCCATTCACATCCTGAGCCCTGTATAGCATATGCACCTTATCGTCCTTAACTAATGCCGTAGGATTAAGTACATTTCTTTCTTCCCATAAAACCTCTTGATTGGTAATAGGGTCGGTAAATATCAGTTTTTTGGAAGGCTTCAAAATCGGATTGATATCATCCATTTTTTCGAAGCCCAACATTGCCCATTCTTTTTCGTCAGTATTAGTAGAGGTACAGGCTACGCCAAAGCATAATAAACTGAGAATGAGAAAGTTTGATTTGATATTCATTTTGAGTTTTTTTTTGCGATAATATTTCATCCTCATTTGGGAATAAAGTAATCTAGTCTTTTTTTAGTGAATCAAATACTTATACCAATACTATAAGAAATAGATTTACTAAGTATTGAATTTCGTTTTGTAGCTTTTGAAAATTTAGGAGGGCCAGAAGGTATTTTAAATAAGTAAGAAAAAGCAACAGGGTTCTTTAAAAACCTATATCACACTAATTAAAGCCTATCCTCCCCATCCGTCAGCCACTCCAAAGAGAAACTTACAAAAGCATTTTCTTTGTAATCATCCTTTTCAAAGAACACGCCTACATCTCCATTTTCAAGAATGGTCATAGAAGAATAAGCAGACGATCGCGAATAAATGGTTTTTCCTTTACTCCATGTTTTACCTTCATCATAACTTACTTTAACGGTCAGGTTTTCACGTTCTATATTTGAATTGGCGTTTGAAAACAAGATTCGGCTTTTACCTGAACTATGAGTATAACGAATGATGCTTGCGTTGCATGCTGGGTCGGCCAATTGAGCTTCTGGTTTTGAAGTCCAAGTTTTGCCGCGGTCTGTGGAGGTATGAACATATCTCATTCCCGATTTATTTACCCTGCTGTTTATCATTAATGAGCCATCAGTAAGTTCTAGCACTTTGGATTCATCTCCTGGTTTAATAGGCGTGTCTATCAAAACCCAACTTTTTCCATGATCGTCACTTTTAAATAAGTGAAGTCCGGATTCTAAGTTGACCAACGTATGCAATAATGTTCCAGATTTAGTCTGAATGCCTCTACCTGATGTAATGAATTTAAAGTCCCTTTTCCATCCGGGTTTAGTGATTTGTGAGGTAATATCAGTAGGAGCGGACCACGTTAATCCATTGTCTTTGCTGGATGTCACTTTTAGATAATAGATATCCTTCTCAGTCTCTAAATTCATGTAGTTGAAAAATAGGAATAGCTCACCCGTTAGTTCGTCTAAAATCATAGAAGGGTCGGAGGCAGATTCACCGATGGGGTAGTCAACAATGGTTTCAATATTAGACCACGTTTTACCATTATCGTCACTTCTACGAATGACGATGTCTATATTCTTATTCGACCTTAAGTCTCCACAATTCGGTACTCTTTCATCTATGACGGCTATCAAATTGCCATTTGAAGCTGTAATAAGGGCAGGTATTCTATAACAAGAAACCTCTTCTTTCATGTCTGTACTGAAAAGGTTTATGAATTCCAATTGTTCAGTAGCAAGTTTGGAGGTTTCAGTTTGAGCGAATAAAATGAAAGGTGAGAGCAAAAGAAACAGAAAATTAAGCTTCATTGGAGTTCTGATGGTTATTAAGATAAAGATGCATATTTGCTAGCTATATTTCTGGCAATAATTTACTGTCAAATATAAGCTAGGGGCTATTCTTTGATACTTTCTTGGTTTTAGTTGCTTCTTTTTGCCCAGAGACAGCTCTCTTAATATTGATGAAGGGACTTTTGATTAAATACAGAAATGTCTGTTTTTCTGCCGTATCAAATTCTGCCAAACCGTATTTCATTTTTTCTAATGGCATCATTTTGAAAGTGCCGAAGAGTCTGTCCCAAATGATAAATATATCGGCATAGTTGGAGTCAGTATAAAATTAATCCTGCTTATGATGAACTCTATGATGATCAGGCATAATTAAAACTAAGCCTAAAGTAGAATTAAGCCAACTGGGGTAGTTGAAATTTCCATGCTCAAAAAAGAAAAATAAATAGAGGACGAAATAATAAAGGGCCATTGAAAAAAGATCTGTTCCAAAGAACATGGCCGTTACAACATTTCCCAGTCCCAAAAAGAGGATTAGTTCAATTGGGTGGAAGCGAAAGACAGTGGAGGAATCCATCGTTGTATGGCTGTGATGCAGTCTGTGAAACTTCCAAAGAAACGGAAACGTATGACCTCTGTGCACCCAATATGCTTTCACATCATATAAGGCCACAGAAATAAACAATTTCACCTAAATGGGTATTGAAATCAACTCAAGGTAGTAAAATTATAGATGGCAGAGTATTGATCACGCATCCAGTCAACTCTTCTGCAAGATCGAAATAATCAAAAGCTGTACTCTATACAAGTTAAATAAGTATTTGAATCTCCTGAGCCTTTAAAAAAACCTACCAAATGAACAAATACGTTCTGAAGAATTTATAGAGATCTAGTTCAGATGTAAACCTGATTCATGAGATTCTGTGAAAAATCTATTTTCTCTTCGCAGTATTTAAGGTAGTTAAATCCCGTTTTGGCATGAACTTATTCCCGATAAATGCTTTGGCCAGAAAAAAGCTAAAGTTATCACAAAGGCCCTATCTGTTTCTTATGTCATTTAGTTCTGCCAAAAGTTCTTTTACGATGTCTGGTTTCTCACTGTATAAGTTAATTGTTTCTGAAGGATCTTCAGCTAGATTATAGAGCTGCCCCAATGGTTCTCCTTCTTTAGGATTTACCACGGTAGGAGTTGAAAAACCTCCAGATCCTCGTTTTTCAATGAGTTTCCAATCTCCTTTTCTGATAGCAAAATGAGCTCTTGATGAATGATGAATAATAGGTATTTCTTGCTCAATCTTATCTTTATCGTTTAAAAGAACAGGAAGAATACTTTGGCTGTCTTCTGCTGAATTCTCATCCAATGTTACCCCAAGAACCTCAGCACAAGTTGCCATTAAGTTTGTTAAAGTTGTCTTAAAACCACTTTGACTATTGGCCTCTATTTTCCCTGGCCACCGCACAATAAATGGTACTCTATGACCTCCTTCATAGGCGTCCATTTTCATGCCTCTGTAGATGGAAGCGGCTCTATGATTAAACTTTTCTATAAATTCAGGTTTCCAAAAAGGCCCATTGTCACTTGTGAAAATAACGATGGTGTTGTCTGAAATGCCCATCTCGTCTAATGTCTTTAAAAAGTCTCCAACTTGCTCATCTACCATTTGTACAAAGTCACCATATTGCCCGGCACCAGAATTTCCATCGTAATTTGGCTTAGGAACCCACGGAGAATGTGGGGCAGCTAGAGGTAGATAGAGAAAAAATGGATTCTCATCATTGGCATGAGTTTCAATAAATTTTTTACCCTGTCCTATGAAATTTGGTAACACGTCATAAAAATCGAAGCTTTTGGTAACAAGTCCAGGTCTCCAAAACGCACCGGTAGCATAGGACCCAGTATTCAAATCATTCCCGGGAGTAAACTCATTGGGTAATTCTGTTAAAACGTCGTTTTCTAAGTAGCAATAGGGTTCCATATCTAAGGAAGCAGGCAATATGTAACTATAATCGAAACCGTGATTTAAGGGTCCGTCTGTAGGTTTTTGAGTAAAGTCTATCCAATCTCCGTTCATTTGAGAGATCAAACCTAATTCGTTGGTAGATACGGACTTATTATTTAAAGAATCTTTGAATGCTTCTTTAATTACCCAATCCAATCCAAGATGCCATTTACCAACAACTCCTGTGGTATAGCCATTCTCTTTTAATAAGGAGGCGGTTGTAACTCGATCCTTTTCCAATAATGCCTTGCCATATCCTCTAAGCACACCTTGTGGCAATCTGCTTCTAAAGCAATACCTTCCAGTAAGAATACCATACCGTGTGGGAGTACAAACCGAAGAGGGAGAATGTGCATCAGTAAACCGAATTCCTTCGGATGCCAGTTTGTCTATATGCGGTGTTTTTATTTTAGATGACGGATTGTAAATTGAGACGTCTCCATAACCCAAATCATCTGCCAGAATATAGACAATATTAGGTTTCTTTATAACCTCTTTTGTCTGGCATGAAATAATTGAAAATGATATAATTGTTATCAAAATCAGAGTTTTATATGATTTGTTCATTTTCTTCTATACATCTTGGTTTAACACCTTTGCAAATATATCTTGGGTGAATAAAGGTTTAAATTAAGGATATTTCAATTCAAGGTCACTTTAAAGTTAAAACTATCTTTTGCGTACGGTTTTCATTACGGTTTGTGTTTTATAACACCACAAGGTATATATTAGTTATGGCTTGATTAGTACGTATTAGATAGTTTTTGATGAAAGATCAAAGCATTAGAATCGTTGCAATGGGATCATTTAAAATACTGTATTTGACTAGAACGGTGAGCGGATTTTCAATTACTATTGACTGTTTAATGAGGCATCTATTTAGCCATTGCATTTGATGATAAGTGATTATTTATACTAGTGTAATTTCAAATAGTCACGACCACTTTTCCTTTGTGTTTCCCATCTCCGAAATACTGAATCAGTTTTGGTATATCTTCAAAGGTATGTGGTCCATCTAATTGGCATTTGAGGTTTAGGTCTCTCGAGACCTCTTTGAGCCCGTCATTTGCTTTTAAGGCCAGTAGGCCAATGGTTTTATTGGAGAATATGGATATGATTTTCCCAATGAAAAGAACACTAAAAAGAGAATTCAAATCGCCACCTATGCTCACATATTTGCCCATTGATTTTAATGCTTGAGCATAGGCGAAGGCTGACTTTTTGCTTTTACAGTCTAGAATGAAATCATATTGTTCTCCGGTTTTTGTAAAGTCCATTTGTTGATAATCAAAGACTTGGTCATAGCCCAGAGATTTCATCATCTCTAATTTCTCTGCCGAATCTATTCCGGTTACTTCACAATCATGCTGCTTGGCTATCTGAAGCCCGAAAGTACCCACTCCACCACCACCACCGTTGATTAGGACCTTTTGATGTTTGCCCACCGATTTCAAGGCTTGGCGGGCCAGCATCAAAGCATGCGGCATAGAAGCAGCCTCTTCAAAACTGATGTTGGGGGGTTTAGGTATAACTGCCTTTTCATTAATGACGATGTATTCAGCAAAAGTGCCAAAACCAAATTCTGAAATATCACCAAAAACGGCATCACCAACGTTGAAATTTTGGACTTTGGAACCAATGGCCTCCACTATCCCAGACAATTCCATTCCAGGTATAGTATGTTTGGGTTTAAATAAACCGAATAGCAGTTTATAGAGCTTTGGCCGACCACTAACCATACACCAGTCATAATCATTAATGGTTGTCGACTTTATTTTGATGAGTACCTCATGCTCTTTAGGAGTTGGTTTTTCTATATCAGTTAACTCTAGAACTTCCTCAGGCTTACCATACTTTTTATAAACAAAGGCTTTCATAGCTTATCAAATGGTTATTGATTCTATAAAAATACTTAGCAAAGCGGATACAATGAATTCGATTTTGAGGAACCTGTTTGAGTTTTATATCTGTGGTGTTTTGGGTGGATGAGTGGAAGATACTGGGATGTTCCAGCATCTCGTACTGTTATTTTTGCCGTTAATTGCACTTGAGTAAGCGAAGATTCTTGTAGTAAACATGATTTGCTTAAGAACTATGTCTTTTCGCGAGTTAATAACTCTCAACTTTCAATCAAATCTTCAGTTTCAAGAAATCCGCAGTATAATTATTCTCAATTTTCGCCATTTCTTCTGGAGTTCCTTCAAAGCATAGGTAGCCACCTTCGTCACCACCTTCTGGGCCGAGGTCTATGATCCAGTCGGCAGATTTAATGACTTCCATATTGTGTTCTATAATGAGAACGGAGTCACCCTGCTCTATGAGAGCATTCATGGCTTTAAGGAGTTTTTGAATATCATGAAAATGTAGGCCTGTGGTAGGTTCATCAAAAATGAAGAGTGTTTTGCCTTTATCAGAATTTCCTTTGCCTAAGAAAAATGCCAGTTTCACACGCTGTGCTTCCCCACCAGAAAGGGTATTGGAAGACTGTCCAAGCTTGATATAACCAAGTCCTACTTCTTGTAGAGGGAGGAGTTTATCATAGAGTTTGGGCTGGTTGTCTTTGAAATAATCAAGAGCCTCATCTACTGTCATGTGAAGGATGTCTGAGATGTCTTTGTCCAGGTACTTTACCTCTAAAACATCTTGCTTAAAACGTTTCCCTTTGCAGCTTTCACAGGTGAGTTTTACGTCGGCCATAAACTGCATTTCTATGGTTTGCTCTCCTTCTCCCGCACAGGCTTCGCACCTTCCGCCGTCTACATTAAAAGAGAAAAATGCAGGTTTATAATCACGCTGTTTTGCCAGAGGTTGGTCGGCCATTAAAGCTCTTATGGCATCGTAGGCTTTAATATACGTTACAGGGTTAGAGCGGCTAGACTTCCCTATCGGGTTTTGGTCTACCATTTCTATCTGATTAATGCGGCTCATGCTCCCCGTTATATCGCCGAATTTACCAGCATCTTTACTGTATTCGCCTTTAAGCCTCGCCATGGCAGGGTAAAGGATCTTACGTACTAAAGTAGATTTTCCAGAACCACTCACGCCTGTCACCACACATAGAACACCTAATGGGAATTTGACATCAATGTTCTTTAGATTATTCTCTGAGGCAGCAGAAACTTTGATAAAGTCAATGGCCTTTCTCCTTCTTGATGGCACCTCAATGGTGTCTTTGCCAGATAAAAAATTAATGGTATGTGACTTACTTTCAGCTCCATTGAGAGCTCTGATGGTTTCCATGGTTCCTTGGAAAACAAGCTCACCACCTAGGTTTCCAGCGTTCGGACCTATGTCAATTATTTCGTCTGCCTGCTGCATCACTTCTTCCTCATGCTCTACCACTATCACGGTATTGCCTATATCTCTCAGCGTTTTTAAGACAAAGACTAATCTTTGCGTATCTCTTGGATGCAGACCAATGCTAGGTTCATCTAAAATATACATGGAACCCACCAAAGCAGAGCCCAGCGATGTTGCCAATTTAATGCGTTGGAACTCTCCGCCTGAAAGGGAAGAGGTCAGTCTATTGAGCGTAAGGTAGCCTAGGCCAACTTGCTCTAAATACCCTAGTCGGTTTTTGATTTCGAGTAAGATCCTTTTAGAAATTTCTTTTTTGTTACCCTCTAATTCTATCTCTTCAAACAGTTTTTTGGCCTTTTTTATAGGCATTAAAACCATGTCTGTGATAGAGTAGCCACTCACTTTGACATAAGAGGCATCTTTTCTAAGGCGAGTTCCTCTACAATCTGGGCATACCGTTCTGCCGCGGTAGCGGCTCAGCATCACGCGGTATTGTACCTTGTAGGTTTGCTTTTCTAAATCTTTAAAGAAGGCGTTTAAACCTTTGAAATCGTTATGGCCGTTCCAAATAATTGCTTGCTCCTCGGCACTTAAATCTTTGTAGGATCTATGAATAGGGAAATCAAAATGAATGCCATTTCTGAGTAATGGTGCGAGCCACTCGCTCATACGTTCTGTACGCCACGGGGCTACTGCTCCTTCAAAAATAGAAAGTGTTTGATCTGGAATAACAAGGTCTTCGTCTAGGCCCAAAACCTTTCCGAAACCTTCGCAAGTTTTACATGCTCCGTAAGGATTATTAAAAGTGAAAAGATTGACAGAAGGGTCCTCAAACAGAATTCCATCTAGTTCAAACTTGTCTGAAAAGTACTTTTGACCTTCACCTATAACATCAATGATACATGCCCCGTCACTTTCGAAAAAGGCTGTCTGCACGGAATCTGAAATACGGTATAGATTGTCTTCTTCAGGCTCATTATTCTCATCAAACTTAACTACCGATCGGTCAATCAAGATATAAACTTGATCTTCGTCTAAAGAAACTATTTCCTTATCATCTATGAGTTCCTCTATTTGATGAATTTGCCCGTCAATAGATACTCTGTTAAATCCTTTTTTGAGTAAAAGCTCTAATTCTATTTTTAGCGTACGCCCGGGTGCCACTTTAAGTGGTGAAAAAACCATGAATTTCTGACCTTCCTCAAAACCGTGGATATAATTCGTGACGTCTTTTACACTGTCTTTTTTGACCACATTGCCTGTAACGGGCGAGAAGGTAGTACCTGCCCGAGCAAAAAGCAGTTTCAGGTAGTCGTAAATTTCTGTGGTGGTGCCTACTGTAGACCGAGGGTTTGTGGTGTTAACTCGCTGCTCAATGGCAATTGCGGGAGAAACCCCTCTGATATAATCTACTTCTGGTTTTTCCATTCTACCCAAAAATTGTCTGGCATAACTGCTCAAACTCTCTACATACATTCGCTGTCCTTCGGCGTAGAGTGTGTCAAAAGCCAAAGACGATTTTCCACTTCCTGAAAGGCCTGTGACCACGGTCAGTTTATTACGCTGAAAGGCTACATCTATATTTTTGAGGTTATTGACGCGAGCCCCTTTAATGATGATGTATTCTTTGGGATTTAGATTTTCAATCTTGGACGTTTTCGACATCTAATTTTGGGGAGATAAGGATAAATGCTGTCTGGTGACAGTAATCTGCAAATATAGTCATATAGAGAGCCAAAAGGAACGTGTTGCTAAATATCTCTGTAATAAACCCATGGAAGTATATTGTTATTTAATTCCCACAAAGGCAAGTAGCATAAATGAAAAGAAACTAAGTTTGCAGAATGATAAAGAAGGCCGTGATTTTTGACATGGATGGGGTTATTTGTCATACAAACCCATACCATTCTAAAGCTTTTCGTGTATTTTTTGAGAAGCGAAATGTATTTCCTACAGACGAAGAATTTGCCGAGCATATGTTCGGAAAGAACAATACCTACATCTTAAAGCACTTTTTAGGAAGGGAAATAGTAGGAGAGGAGTTTATTCGGATGGAAGAAGAGAAAGAAGGGCTTTTTAGAGAGATTTATACAGACGTGGTAGAAACCATTCCGGCATACATGGATTTCTTGAAATCTTTAAAAGCAGAGGGTTTTATGACTGGCGTAGCCACTTCTGCACCTAGAGCTAATTTAACCCTCATTATGGGTAAAGTAGGTTTTGAGCCTTTTATGGAATCAATTTTGGCTTCTGAGGACGTTTCGGCTCATAAGCCAGATCCTGAGGTTTATTTGAAATCTGCTGAGAATCTGGCTGTTTTGCCACAACACTGCGTGGTTTTTGAGGATTCATTTTCTGGAGTTTCAGCAGCTTTAAATGCAAGGATGAAAGTGGTGGGTGTGCTGAGTAGCCACACTAAAGAAGAGCTACCTACATGCGACGCCTATATCAATGATTATACCCAGATAGAGTTAATGGCCGTCCATGAAATATTGAACAGCTAATGCCCAAAATTCAGCATGTGGCTCTCTATTGTCAGGACTTAGAAGTTCTGCGTACTTTTTACGTTACCTATTTTGGTGCTAAAAGCAATGAAAAGTATGAGAATTCTAAAAACGGATTTGCCTCCTACTTCCTGTCTTTTGAAGACGGGCCTGAACTAGAAATAATAACAAAAGTAGACATAGAAAGTGCAAATGAATTGAAAGGAGAGTTTTTGGGGTTTACGCATTTGGCTTTCTCTGTGGGCTCAGAAGAAAAAGTTACCGAACTCACAGAACGGCTAAGAAAGGAAGGACATAAAATAGAGGGCGAATGCCGCTGGACGGGTGATGGCTTCTATGAGAGCGTTATCCTAGACCCAGAAGGAAATAGAATAGAAATAACCATTTGATTTGGCATTCATTATTGCTAGTAATATTTTAAAATTTAATGCTTAATCATCTTACGAAAGATTTTTTTGGGAATCGCCAAAGTAGAGCCATTGGCGTTGCTTTTTTGGCGGTAGGTTTGCTTTTTGGGACTTGGGCCACGTTTATTCCTCATGTTAAAGAAACGTTTGATTTAGATGATGCTGATCTCGGCCTGATTTTGCTCAGTATGCCTATGGGAGCCGTCACGATGAATCTCATTGGAGCTTGGTTGGTCGGTAAATTGGGCATGAGAACCACCACTATTTTCGGAATGACGATAATGGCCTTGGCATTTTTAATCCCATTAAATGCTACTTCTGTTTATCTGGTTCCCATCGGACTGTATCTATGTGGCTCATGCATCTCAGTGACCAATATTGCGATGAATACAGGAGCCACTGTTATTGAAAATAACTTCAAGGTTAATATAATGAGTACTTGCCATGGTATGTTTAGTGTCGGATTAATGGTTGGCTCTATGGCGGCTAGCTTCTCGAGAGGTTTGGAAGTGGTGCCAGGGTACCACATGGCTGCTATGTCTTTGTTGGTTATCCTTTTTGCTATTTTGATTAGGCCTACTATTTTTAAAATTCAAGATGATCCTGATGAAGTCTCTGAGGGGCCTAAGGCAAAGTTCATTATTCCCAGTGGAGCTTTTCTGATTATGATTTTTATAGGTATCTGTGGAAATATTACAGAAGGCACTATGGTAGACTGGACCTCCGTTTTTATGCGAGATGTGGTAGACACCAGTCCCTACTTTGTGGGCTGGGGTCTTGCGGGGTATTCGCTTTTTATGGCTTTAGGAAGATTGTTTGGCGATGGCCTTATTCCTAAAGTTGGACCTAACAAAATCATGGTTTACGGAGGTCTTTTGGTTATTGTGGGTGTAGTGTTGGCTATAGCCTATCCCAGTACTTGGACGGCCATTTTGGGTTTTTCATTAGTCGGGGCTGGCGTTTCTTGTAACTCTCCTATTCTTTATGGCAGTGCAGCTAGGCTTCCTGGAGTGGCCAAAGGAACGGGCTTGGCCGTTATGAATACCTTTTCTATGCTAGGCTTTATGGCTGGGCCGGTGCTTATTGGTTTTGTATCAAATGCGAGTAGTTTAAGTTGGGCACTTTCTATTACCATAGTGCTTGCTAGTATCTGGACACTCCTCTCAGTTCGAGTGAAACTCTTTTAACTATTTCAACTCAGTGTAGGCAAATTGGTATCCCTGTTTAATAACTTCTTTTATATCCCCGGAATGAAAATTCGTTAAGTTGATTTGAATAGGATCCAGTGGTCTAATCACTTTTAAGGAGATTTTCTTATTGAGCGTGAAACCTGCTATAGACATAAGGTTTTCGTTGTAATTCTCTGCCCAGTCTATGTCATTGTTTTCAAATTGATTTACAGAAATATCTTTTATTCGTTCTATAAGGGCAAAAAATGAACGATAATTAATGGGCTCGAGCTCACGATGTTTTGGATGTGTAGCAATAGCATAAATCTCTGTTGCACCATCTTCAATGGCTTTTTTAAGAGGTACCACTTCTCTCAGGCCGCCATCTAAGAAAGCTTGACGGTGGTCGCCACCTATTTGTATAGCAGGCATCATAATAGGTATGGAGCTGCTGGCTCTTAGATAGTCTAGAAAATGCTGTTCCATGGGGTCAGCGTAGTGCATATTCCCCGTATTTACGTTTACTGCACCTACTTTCAAATGAATGGGACTTCTACGCAAAGTAGTAAGGTCAATATTTTCCCTGACTTTCTCAAAAAGAGGATTTGTGTCCAAAAGACCATCAAAACGGCTCATTATGGTATCAATGCCCAGCGAAAACTTAGACTTTAAAAGACCAATGTCGTCAGGTTTAGTGATATTCTTCATCCAAAAGTTGATGAGCTTTTTATTTACCAGTTCCCAGTCTATCGTTTTTGACTCTACAAATTGCCTACCAGCTTCATTTACCATGAAGCCACTGTTTAGAGCTCCTGCGGATATCCCATATATCATTTCTGGTTTAAAACCTGTCTCTAAAACGGCCTGAATGGCCCCCGCTTGCCATGCTCCTTTGATTGAGCCACCACCTAAAACCAATGCTCTCATAAATAGTAGACTGTAGTATTTAATTTATTTTAAATATGATAGTTTTGTAATCATCATTTACGAATTATACTTAACCTACGTAGAAGGGCAAAATTAAAGTTTTGCTTCGTAACATTGTAATATTTGATAGATATCAATCAACCTCGTACTGAATTCTCATAAATGTCTATGAACATTAACGACATCAAGGCTCCTATTGCTGATGAAATGAAGGAATTTGAACAAAAGTTCCGAAATTCTATGAAAACGGATGTCATGCTTCTTGACCAAATCATGAAGTACATCATTCACAGAAAAGGGAAGCAAATAAGACCGATGTTTGTTTTCTTAACGGCTGGTATCTCTGGAGGTATTACAGAGAAAACGTTCAGAGCAGCCTCTCTCATAGAGCTTTTGCATACAGCCACCTTAGTCCACGACGATGTCGTGGATGACTCCAATTACCGTAGAGGCTTTTTCTCTATCAATGCCTTGTGGAAAAATAAGATTGCGGTCTTAGTAGGTGATTACCTATTGTCAAGAGGACTCTTACTCAGTGTGGATAATGACGATTTCGATTTATTGAAAATAGTCGCCACCGCTACCAAAGAAATGAGCGAAGGTGAACTGTTGCAGATAGAAAAGGCTCGCAAGCTTGATATTTCTGAGGAAGTCTACTATGAGGTTATTCGTCAAAAAACAGCCTCTTTAATAGCATCATGCTGTGCTGCGGGTGCGTCTTCAGCAGGTGGTGATGATGGTCAAGTTACAAAAGCCAAGCTTTTAGGTGAAAAAATAGGAATGGCTTTCCAGATTAAGGACGACCTTTTTGATTATGGGGACGAAGAGATAGGTAAACCCACTGGAATAGATATTAAAGAGAAGAAACTCACATTACCTCTTATTCATGCACTTTCAAAGGCGAGCAAAAGTGAGAAGAGGCATATCATTAATTTGATTAAAAGGCATTCGGACAAGCCCGCAAAAGTAAAAGAGGTGATTGCTTTTGTTAAAAATAGCGGAGGTATAGCCTATACCAAAGAGGTGATGATGACATACGTGGATGGAGCTAATGAGATCTTGGAATCCTTTGAAGATTCGGAGTACAAGAGAGCTCTCGTCGGATTGGTTGAGTTTACTATTGAAAGAACTAAATAAATTGGTTAGACAATATATTCAATAAATACTGAAAAAATAATATCATACCCGGATTCGTTGAATTATTTACATTGAATTAACCTCTATTGATTAACTTTAAAAAAAAACTAACAACGTGTACAAATATTTATCCTTTCTACTTATCGTGAGCTCATGTATGGCTCAACAACCTCAAATTGCAGCCAGTTCAAATGCCATGGCCAGTGTGACGTCCTCTAAGCCGAAGCTAGTAGTAGGTATCGTGGTAGACCAAATGAGGTATGAGTACCTTAACCGTTTTCAAGAAAAGTACGGTCAAGATGGCTTTAAACGCTTAATGAGGGAAGGCTTCAATTGTAAAAATAATCAATACCATTATGCATCTACTGTGACTGGGCCAGGGCATGCTCATGTTTACACAGGGAGCGTTCCGGCACTTTCAGGAATAGTTGGTAATGAATGGTACGATAAAGTAGATCGTAAAGGAGAATATGTAGTTTCTGACACCACTGTAACTACGGTAGGAGATGGTTCCGAAAGAGCTGGGAAAATGTCTCCTGTAAACCTAAAAGTAACCACAATTACAGACCAGCTTAGAATAGCTACACAGTTTGGATCTAAAGTGGTTGGCGTAGCCATCAAAGATAGAGGGGCTATCTTGCCTGCGGGTCATACTGGCGACGCTTACTGGTTTGACTCAAGCACAGGAAACTGGATAACGAGTTCCTTTTATGGTGACGATCTTAAGCCTTGGGCTAAAGCTTTCAATGATAAAAATGTAGCTCAAGAATACACTAAAATTGCTTGGGAACCACTTTTACCAATAGAGAGCTATACAGAATCGGAAGCTGATGACCAGCCTTACGAGAACAGGATTTCAGGAGAAAGGAAACCTGTATTTCCACATACTATAAAGTTGGGATCCTTAGTCTCTACTCCTTGGGGTAATACATTGACTTTAGATTTTGCTTTAGAAGCACTTAAAAATGAGGAATTAGGAAAAGATGATGTTACAGATTTCTTAGCCATAAGTTTTTCTTCTCCAGACTACGTAGGTCATGCTTTTGGACCTCAGTCCAAGGAGGTTGAAGATATTTATCTTCGTTTAGATTTAGAAATTGCGAGACTTTTAAACACGCTTGATGAAGAAGTAGGTGAAGAAAATTATACGGTCTTTTTAACTGCAGACCATGGTGTGGCAGAGATTCCAGCTTTTTTAAAGAAGCATGATATGGCAGCCGGTTTAATGCTAACTTCAGAAATGGAAAATCCTATTGCCGAAATTTTAAAGGAGAAACTAGGTAAAGGAGATTGGATTTTGGATGCTAGCAATTATCAGCTATACCTGAACAGACAACTGATGGCCGACAAGAAGGTAAGCGTATCTGAGATACATGAGCTTATCTCAGCTAAATTAGAACTGATGGATGGAGTTTACAGGGTCGTGAACTTAGAGAATTTTAATGCTTCTGATGTACCTCCATATTTTGCCTCTAAAATCCAGAACTTATATAACCCAAAGAGAAGCGGAGAATTGCTAATACTGCTAGAACCAGGTTGGTTTGTTGGATATAACACACGTGGAACCACGCATGGCACCATGTATGCCTATGACAGCCATGTACCTTTAATATGGTATGGAAATGGAATTAAAAAAGGAGAGACTGTAGAGCCTACTTATATCTCGGACATAGCTCCAACGTTGAGTCAACTACTGGGTATCTTAGAGCCCAATGGTAATGTGGGTCAACCCATTAAAGCGGTTTTAAAGTAATCCACCTTAATTTGCTGCTTTGAGTCGCTTTGCTTTAGTATATTATGGCGTGCTAGATCCTTGAAATGTCATTTTCCCAGTCCCGCCATCTACGATTATGAGTTCACCGGTTACTAATCTAGCGTGCACAATGAGGTAAATAATGGTCTCCGCAATATCTTCTGGTAATGCGGTTTTACCCAAAAGTGTGCCTTTTTCAATTTGGGCTAAAGCGGTTTCATAAGCCTCACCTAAGAAGTTTTTAGTCCAGCGACCTTGGATAAAACCAGGACAGACACCGTTGACTCTTATTTCTGGAGCCAAAGCATGAGAGAGTGATTTGGTCATGGTGGAGAGAGCCCCTTTAGACGCTGCATAGGCTATGGAGCTTCCTATGCCAGTTATGGCCGAAATAGAAGAAGTATTAACTATTACGCCATCTCCGTTCTGTTTCAAATATGGGGCGGCGGCTCTAGTCATTTGATAAGCTCCTATGACGTTCACTTCATAAATGTCTAAAAAGTCTTCTTTATTGAGACCCTCCAAGTCGTCATAATTACAGAATTTCGTTTTCCCTGCATTATTGACCAAAGCATCTATTCGCCCCCATTTATTTACCGTCTGCCTCACTAATTCTCGGCAGGCTGCGTCATCTGCTACATTGGCTTTTATAAGAAGAACTTCAGCTCCAACGGATTGACAAAGGACGACGGTCTTCTCTGCCTCCTCTTTACTTTTAGAATAATTAATGACCACATTCCAACCATTCTCTGCCAACTGAATGGCAGTGGCTGCACCTACTCCAGTGGCAGAACCCGTAATTAATGCTACTTTTTTCATGGTATTCAGAATTAACGAACAATCATTTTTTTGACATCGAAAGTGCGTCCATCAAATTTTAAGACTATGTGATACACTCCTGGGCTAAGGGCAGACGTGTTGTATGCGATTTCATATTTCCCTGAGGTTTTTATCTCATCTACTAGATTAACTATTCCTCTGCCCAGGCCGTCAAAAATCCGTAAGTCCACCTTTCCTTCTTGATATATTTGATAGCATATTTTGGTTTGTCCAATTTGGACGGGATTGGGATAATTCTGCTTTAATTCAAATGCTATTTGGGGAGGCTCAGGGGTCTTTGCTAAGAGGTATTCTAGATTGATTTTACCGGGTGAACCATCTGTATTTGAGGCACGCCAATTTTCCGCAATCCGATTGTCGCTATTGGGGTCTATGAGTTCTAAAGTTGATCCTTCGCCATCGGCAAGATCAGGCCATGGGTTGGTATCTAGATAGTGAACAGAATCAACCAGAACACTGTCGGAATTTAATATCTTAATCACCTCGCCAGAATTACTCAGACCAAAGCCAAGCCCGCTAATACGGTTATTAGTTTCAGAAAAAACGGCATCAAAACTATTCACCGAGTTACAAATGACCAGATATCCATTAGCATCAATAAACGTGTTTTTTAAGAATTTGAATTCATTCTTTTCGTTTCCATCTTGGATAAACCAACCTCCTAAGTTCAGAGTAAAATCATTTGGGTTATAAATTTCTAGCCAGTCGCCAGAGTCTTTTTCATCACTTGAATGATAATTTATTTCATTAATAACCAAAGGCTTAATTGCCGTATCCATTACCTCAAAGTGGGCGGTAATCCTTGTTTGAGAGCCTGGATTGATGATTATTACGTCATTCTCTTTCCTTTGCCCGTCTATATCCCAGTGAGAAAATTTAAAGCCATTCTTCGAGACGCCTCTTAAGGGAAAAGAAAGGCCTGTGAAAAAGTCTAAGGCTTCATCTTTCTTTAAAGCTTTATCAAAGAAGTAAATAGTCCCGGCCTCGGAATTATTTCTTTCGACAATAATACTGGAGCTTCCATTAAGAAAAAAGGCCGAACTAAGATGTGTCAGTGCGGCAGGCTTTCTTGCCGGGATGAAATCTCGCATCTCGTTTAGATTGTGCTCCCATTCTGCCATGGATGCAAATGTGGGAGGTGGCCATGTTTCTGTTTTATCTAAATCTAGCTGCCCACCCCATCTCTCTATGTGTCTGGGCATTTCAGGAGCCAATCTCTGCTGGAATTCATCAAAAATGGCATTAATTCTTTCGGGCTTAAATGTGGTAGATAAATGATAGCTATAGGTTTGTAAAAAACGATTTTTGAAGGATTCGTTTTTTAGTAGGTTTCTAAGGAGGAGCGTAGACCAAGGTGGATTAGGCCAATTTGGACCATTAGTAGCGGTAGACTTGGCCAAAGCATTTACTTCTGTGCGGGATCTCCAGAAAGTTTGGTCTCTGTCAAACAATATCCACCGCCATTTGTCATATTTTGAGTCAGTAGTATTCCAGAATTTGATGTTATTTCCTGGCCAGTCATTTTCTACTAAGTGGATATTCGCCACGAAATAATCAATGTATTGGTTGATATCTATGACCTTACTAGTGGCTTGGTAATTAGATTCGTCGGCAAGTTCATTGGTTTCCAAAAACTGAATCATGTCATTATAATCTGAATTACTTCCATAAACAGTTCTCGCATTAGCTTCCAAGAGATTGATATTCTCTTTTTCAACATGAAAGTTTTCTTGCAAATAATGCTCGTTTACTTTCTCACGCATATTATGAATACCCCAGTAAACTCCGTTGATAAAGACAGCCACTGGCCTATAGGCTTGGAAATCTAATTCCATATTATCCTTCAAAGAGTATGCTGTAAAAGCATCGGAGAAGAAGGATCTAACTTGGTCATCTCCGGAGCTTCTAAGTATAAAACTTTCGAACTTAGTAATGTCCTTATCAGGGAAAAGCTGGTATTTGAAAGAACCTTTGCCATAAATTTTACGGGCAAAAAGTGATAAAGATTTTTGCGGGAAACGGGTTCGAGAGCATCCGCCAAAGATTTTAACTCCGGCAACTTGATTTAAGACTTGAACACTATTTTTTTCATAAAACTCTATGTTCATAGGCCTTTCCCAATCTTGATTTAGGTTTCTAATTTTTGGGTCGCAGGCACCACTTTTACCATTTGTTCCTGTTACATAAATACCTGTTTGATCGCTAAAGAGATGAGCGGGGTCCGTAGCTAAAGAAATGGTTGGAAGGTTGTTGGGCTCATTAATGAAATAAGTCTGTGTGTTTACTTCGCTACTAAATTGGCCGTTTTGATAAATTCGGGCACGAATTGTTATAGTTGTATCTATGTCCAATGCTTCGCCATTCCAGATGGTACTTCTCTTATATGGCTCACTGCCATCGAAAGTGATGTAAATAGAATCTGAGATATTAGAACTGACTGTGAGAGAGATGGCGTTTTGATAAAAACCGCCTAAGGGAGAAAATGTAGGAGGTTCGGGGGAAACTTCGTCTGAGGATTGGCCATAAGTGGCTAGGCAAATAAAGAATAGGGATAAAGTTTTTTTCAATAGATACTGTTTATAGCCTTAATATAAGGCATGGCCTATTGAAAAAGGAATGAAGTATCAGTAAATTATGAGCTAACCCTAAATTTCCATTGACTAATGGAGATTAAACCCATAATTGGGCCTATAGCCAAAACTAGGAATAGGTACCTAAATGGGATTAGGTTTTGTAGAACAGAAAGAGCTTGAAGGCTTAAAATAGTGATGGCAAAACCTATGCAATTAACAATCGTTAGTGCAGTTCCCTTCTTTTCAGTAGGAGCATTTTGAGCAACCAAGGTGGAAAACAGGGGAGAGTCTGCCACAACAGTAAATCCCCAGAAGAGCAAGAATGAAATGAGGGTAAAAAAGCCCGATCTTTGAAAGATAAAAGGTGAAGCCAAGCAGCATAGAAATGAAAGAAATAATGATGTAGCGGCGACCTTCTTATACCCAGCTTTCTCGGAGATATACCCACTTAGGACACAAGCGGGAGCACCAATACCGATAATCAAGAATGACCAAAGTGGAATATTGATATCTAAATTATTAGTAGCTGAGTAAAAACTAAGGATTAAAGGTATAAAGGCCCAAAATGTGTAGAGCTCCCACATATGTCCGAAATAGCCAAATGCCGCGGAGCGAAATTCCCTTAGCCTAAAAACACTAAAAAATGCCCTAAAATCTGCTCTCTGACTGGGCTTTCTATAAGGGCCATTGGGCACAAGAACCACCATAAGAATACCTCCTGAAAGTGCTAGGCCCGAGGTTAAGAAAATGACAATTTTCCAGTTTATAAACGCGGCTATCAAATTGAGAAAATGTGGAAATGCGGTACCTAAAACTAATGCTCCGACCAAAAGGCCAAGTGACTTTCCAAGGTTCTTTTCATAGTAATCAGCAGCTATTTTCATCCCAACAGGGTAGATTCCCGCCAAACATATTCCTGTAAAAAAGCGTAAGCCCATTAGGCTCTGTAAATTATTGATAGGTACCAAAGTGGCCAGATTGAAGGCGGCCCCTAGCAAAGAAGAAACAAAAAAGACTATAGATGGAGAGAAACGGTCTGAAATAGTGAATAAAGCAAAAAATAAGGTTCCAACAATAAAGCCGAACTGGACAGCAGAGGTTAAATCTGCTAGGGATTCCTTTCCAAAACTAAAGTATATGGCTAAGTCTGTTAAAATACCATTGGTCGCAAACCAAATGGAAGCACAGCAAAACTGGGAAAAGATAATTATTGGCAGAATTCGTCCATTCATTCGTTAAAGCTTGCTAAGCTCAATGGCCCTTTCATAGCAAGCGATTGCTCCTTTTTTTATGCCCTCGTTTACTTTGTGTTTATCGAAAGTGTTCAGAGCTTCTCTGGTAGTACCGCCTTTAGAAGCTACTTTGTCCATCCATTCATTTGGGGTGAATTCTCCTTGTTTGTATTGAGCCACCGCACCTTCAAAGGTCTGAGTTACAAGTGATTTGGCTGTTTCTTCGTCATAACCGTAATGGCTGGCAGCATCCAACATACTCTGGATGAAATAGAAAATATAAGCAGGTCCGCTACCATGTATCGCCGTGGAAGTATTGATTTCATTTTCTTCTTTTAATCTCAAAGATTTGCCTGTTGAACCCAAGAGTTTTCCCATTAGGATTTGCTCTTCTTCGCTTACAGATTTGTCAGAAAAGTAGGTAGTCATTCCTAAACCTATTTGGGCAGGCAAATTAGGCATCGCCCTTACTACTTTTTCAAGTCCTAAGGCCTGTTGTATGGCTTCTATACTTACTCCCGCCATCACAGAAATAATTAACAGTTTTTCACCTATTAAGGGTTTCATTTCCTCAAAGAGGCCATCCTTGTGCTGAGGTTTTACTGCAATCATAATTATATCGGATTGTGGAACACAGTTGGCTAATTCAGAATGCGTTTCAAAGTCTCCTTCGGCTGCTAACTGAGCCATTTTTTCGGTATCCTTATCAAGGATTAGAATTTTTTCATCTCCAAAAATACCTGAATTGTGAATGGATTTGGCATATGTCAAACCCATGTTTCCTGCTCCTATAACTAGTAATTTCATATTAATTTTTATTTTAAGTCTAACCGCATTTCTATTCAGTTCTATGAAAACCAGCTTTCTAGTTTGCTTTTGATGCAGACCAGTTCTCGGATAAAACTTCAAGGAACTTCGGTTATATTTCGGGCTTCAGCCCAATTATTTAGTTCTTATATTTATTTCCCCTCCTCTAACCTTGGGCTGAGCCTACATGAATCCAAGGAAGGTGTAATACTCATGGTTGAGTTTTTGCAGAGGTACAGATTTTATAGAGAAGAAACTGCCTTTTTCCGATTAATTCTATTCTTTAATAAACCCCTTCGCCTTATCAATTGCTTTTTGAAGTCCTTTTACATCACTGCCACCAGCCGTAGCAAAATGGGGCTGGCCGCCACCACCGCCACGCATTTCTTTGGCAGCCTCTTTTACGATATTACCGGCATGTAGGTCTAGAGGTACATCATCAATCATAACGGCTAAGAGCGGTTTTTCATTTATCTCGGCTCCTAAAACGATAAAGGCATGTTGCATTTTGGCCTTTAAATCATAAGCCAATTGTTTGAGTCCATCGGCATCAGGTACAGCTACTTTTTCGGCAATCACCTGAACGTTACGTATGATTTCTATCTTTTTCAGTAATTCTGTTTTGAGATCTTGAAGTTTTTCATTTTCCATGACTTCAACTTTTTTCTGCAGGGATGCTTTTTCCTCCAGTAATGTTTTCAAGGCTGCTGGAATATCATTTTGACCCTTTAGCAGTGTTTTAACTTCTTTAAGTACGTGCTCTTGCTCACGCATTTTCTCCAGAGCCTTAATTCCAGTGATAGCTTCTACCCGTCTTACACCAGCGGAAACAGAACCTTCAGAGGTGAATTTGAATAGGCCTATTTGCCCCGTGGCATCTACATGAGAACCACCACAAAGCTCAAGTGAATAAGCAGGATCAAAAATAATGACACGAACAAAGTCTCCGTACTTTTCACCAAAAGTAGCCGTAGCACCCAGTTTCATGGCTTCATCGATAGGAACATTACGTCGTTCATCTAAGGTGATATTTTCTCTGATTTTTTGATTGACAATGTCCTCAACTTGTTGCAGTTCATTATCGGTCACTTTAGAGAAATGCGAGAAGTCGAAGCGTGTGATATCGTCGTTTTGAAACGAACCTCTTTGAATAATATGATCACCCAAAACTTGTCTTAAGGCAGAGAGCATCAAGTGCGTAGCGGTATGATTTTTCTTAATATTCTTATGCCTAGAGGTATCAATTTTAGCAAGGGCCGTAGCTTCTTTCAGGTCTGTCTCTTCTATGAGTTCAAAAGGAGCTTTTTTAGCTATATGGACATGCAAACCCGCTTCTAGCTGACAATCGGAAATCTTTATTTTATAGGTTTCTTTGCTCGTTTTTAACTCCAAAATACCGGTATCACCCACTTGGCCACCCATTTCAGCATAGAATGGTGTTTTACCTAAAATGATTTGATATTCAGACCCTTTCTTTGTTTTTACTTTTCGGTATTGCACCACTTGACTTTGGACTTCGTCTAGGTCATAACCCACATAGGCCGGGTTTTCGAGGTCGTTCACCACTATCCAATCGGCAGCCTCTTTGGTTGCATCTTTTCTACTTCGAGCTTTTTGTTGTTCCAGGGCTTTTTTGAATCCAGGTTCGTCAATTTCAAAACCCTTTTCCCGAGCAATAAGAGCTGTTAAGTCTACTGGAAAACCGAAGGTATCTGAAAGTTCAAAAACAGTTTTGCCATCTATTGTATTATTCTTGGCACCTTCGATAAAAATAGCATCTAGGCGTTTTAGGCCCTGTTCTAAAGTCTTTAAGAATGCTTTTTCTTCCTCTTCTATTACTTTTTTAACAAACACTTCTTGAGCTTTAAGCTCAGGAAATACAGTTTCAAATTGCTTGGCCAAAACTGGCACCAAAGTGTTCATGAAGGGCTCACGGAAATTAAGGTAAGAATAACCGTAGCGTATGGCTCTTCTTAAAATCCTACGAATCACATATCCCGCACCATTATTGGAGGGAAGTTGGCCGTCTGTTATTGCAAATGCTACAGCTCTAATATGGTCGGCTATTACTCGCATGGCCACATCGCCATAATCGTCGGCATTTAAGGTGCCATTTTTACCATATTTTAAGCCGCTCATTTCTTCTAATACCGTAATTGTATTTTGGAAAATATCGGTATCGTAGTTTGACTTCTTGCCTTGAATGGCCATACATAGCCTTTCGAAGCCCATTCCAGTGTCAATATGCTTATTTTCTAAAGGCACTAATGAGCCGTTGGCCATACGTTCAAATTGCATGAAAACGTTGTTCCATATTTCCACCACTTGAGGGTGGTCTGCGTTTACAAGAGACTTTCCAGAGACTTTGTCAATCTCGCTCTGGTCTCTTAGGTCAATGTGTATTTCTGAGCAGGGGCCACAGGGGCCCGTGTCACCCATTTCCCAGAAATTATCTTTTTTATCGCCCATGATGATGCGTTCATCAGAGCCTAAAATTTCTTTCCAAATATCGAAAGCTTCTTGGTCAAAAGGCACGCCATCTGCCGTGTCCCCTTCAAAAACAGAAACATAGAAGCGTTCTTTAGGAAGTTTATAAACTTCAGTTAGTAATTCCCAGCTCCAGTTTAGCGATTCTTTCTTGAAATAATCTCCGAAAGACCAGTTCCCTAGCATTTCAAATAAAGTATGATGGTAGGTATCAAAACCTACTTCTTCCAGATCGTTGTGCTTTCCGCTTACGCGAAGGCACTTCTGAGTATCCGTAATTCGCTTAGAAGGCGGCGTGGCATTCCCTAGAAAGTAGTCTTTAAACTGTGCCATACCTGAGTTATAAAACATCAGGGTGGGGTCGTTTTTGGCCACTAATGGAGCTGATGGCACTATGAGGTGCCCTTTTGATTTGAAAAAATTTAGAAATGCTTGACGTATCTCGTGAGAAGTCATCTTGAAAATTTTGATTACCTTAAATTAAGTCTTACTAAAACGCTGCAAAAGTAGGATTTTAATAAGGTTTTAGAAAGCAAACGGACGAGCTATTTGGTCAAATTAATCAAGTGTTTCCAAGACTAGAAATGCCTTTTGTGCACTAGGACTTATATCGAGTTCTTGCTTTACGATACTTAAAACTAAGCAAATAGATAAACAACTAAAGTCTTATTACTTTAGCCGTATGAAATACTCTTTTTTATTAGTTTTGCTATGTACAAGTACCTGTCTGGCACAAGTTGAAATACTGTCTGCCCAAAGGTTTTTTAGAAAATAGCGTTTCTCTTGCTCAGATAATAGAAGGTCACTCTGATATGGATGCTAAAGTTAGAACGGGAGGCAATGTTTCTCAAAGGGAAAAACTTCAATATCAATTAGAGTCGGTTAGGAAGGAAAATGGTTTTTTTCTGAATGACTTTGACCCGACTGCTCATTTAAGTATTATTCTTGGCCTTCCTAAGTTTGGGTAAGGTTGAAATCATAACCTTTGATGCTTTAGGGGTTAGTCATTCCAAAGAAACTGGATCTGTTAAAGTAGAGTCTGATAGTCTTTTGGTAAAACAAATAGGCCTTAGTCTCATACCCATTTTATAAGAGTTTAATACTAGATATGCCCATGAAATTGAAAGTTCTAATCTATCCATCTTAACTCTTAGGTATTACTATAGAGGGAACGATGGAGAAAGAAAGAATGACTTTGGCCTTCTGAAAACCTCTGATAGGCTAGACACCTTGAGGGTATTGAATTTGTCTTATTTAAGGCTAACGCGAATCCCAAGAAATTATATAAATGTAAGAATCTAGAGTCTTTGGATTTATCCAACAACGTTTTGCACAAGGTTCCAGGCAAGCTTTGGAAACTGAAGAAGCTGAAAAACCTAAGCCTTTCCAATAATCTAATTGAGGGTTTTGAATGTTCAGTTTAATAGGCTCAGCCAAATGCCAAAATCCTTGAAAAAGCTTAAAGGTTTAGAAGACTTATACTTAGGGAATAATTACTTGTCAAATCTCCATACTCAGAAATTGAAGAAAGTGCCACCTTTGAAAAGGTTAGACCTATACAATAGAGGGCTAATGGCCTTCCCAGAAGATTTAGGTGTATTTGAAGGGTTGGAAGAATTGGACGTTTATTATAATGAACTCACTGCTTTGTCACCAAGTGTAGGGCAGTTGAAAAACTTAAAAACCTTGGCAGTGGCCAATAATAACTTTTGGAAGTTGCCTTCAGAAATAAGTCAGTTAACGAAACTGAAAACTCTTTATGCTCATCATAATAAATTATATAATCTTCCAGAACTCCCTACGTCTTTAAGACTATTTGTAAATAGGTTATAATGAATTTAAAGAACTTCCAAAGGCGACTTTAGGGCTGACTAATTTAATAGAGCTGGATATTTCTAATAATAACTTTGAAAGTCTGCCAGAGGGAATGGTTTCATTTGACCGATTGAAAGCTCTTTTTATGGCCAATTGTACTGTGCCACTTACGGTGGCTCAGGGTATTGCTTTAGACGAGCTAAAAGAGCGATTAACTTCTAAAGGAATAACGGTTCGCTAAAATACTTAGCTATTTCCTTCAGCATTTCTTGTATCATTTTTATCAAGAGATAAATGCAGCTACTTTTGGATTCTATGAAAGATGTCAAACTGTTTTACAGTACAGAGGAGGTGGCAGATCACTTTGAAGTAGCTTCTTCAAAAATCAGGTACTACGAACGGGAATTTAATTTGAAAATTCAAATTCGTGGTAAGAATAAGGCTTTTACCAAAAAGGATATGGCTAAGATCGGAGAAATTATTTCTTTGATAGATGAGCAAAACTATACCCTTCAAGGTGCTAAGGAACAGCTAAGAAGTAAGAAGAGTAAAACAGCTATTAATCAAGATATAATAGAAAGGCTCCAGTTTGTAAAAGAGGTTTTGGTTAAAATAAAAGGCTAAAAATGCGGGAAGATCTCATATATAAATTAGCCTTGAAAGAAGCAGATGGGGTAGGAGGTGTACTTTTTAGACATCTTATCAGTTATTTTGGCTCCGCTCAAAATGTTTTGGAATCCCCTGAGGGGAAACTGCTCAAAACTCCCGGAATAGGACCGGCAATTATTTCGGGAATAAAAAAGGCTAGAAAAGGTTTGGGTGAGGCTGAAAAACTCCTTGTGGATTCTGAAAAAAGAGGGTATCAGATCATAAGTTTTCAGGATGAGCATTATCCCCAAAGGTTTAAAGGACTTTATGATGCCCCTCCTGTATTGTTTTGCTCGGGTTCTGAAAACCTAAACTACGCACGCACGGTTGGCATTGTAGGTACCAGAAAGGCTACTGATTATGGGAAGGAAGTCACAGAGCGGATTGTGTCAGAATTAGCAGAATATGGTATTACGGTTATTAGCGGGCTAGCCTATGGAATAGATATTGCTGCTCATAAAGCTGCATTAAAGCATAAACTGGAGACGGTAGCGGTAATGGCAGGAGGTTTAAACCACATATATCCTGCAGCACATAAAAAGTACGTAAGTGATATCGTAGAAAATGGAGCTATGCTTTCAGAAAACAAGAATGATACAGTCCCTGTTGGCCCTCAGTTTATAGCTAGAAATAGAATCATTGCGGCCTTAAGCGATGCCGTTATTATTGTGGAGTCTGCTAGAAGAGGTGGGGGGCTAGTAACTGCAGAATATGGCAATAATTACCATAGAGAAGTTTATGCAGTGCCTGGCTCCTTAGATATGCCCTTTTCAGAAGGCCCTAATACACTTATAAGACTTAATAAAGCTAAGATTTTCACCTCTACCAAGAATATAATCGGAGATTTAAATTGGAGTTTAGATGCCGAACCTACTTCTCAAATCGAAGAGCGAGAAGTAGATTTATCACGCTTTACAGATGACGAGAGTAAGGTGATTTCTTTTCTTAGAAAAGAAGGAGGGTTCCAAATAGATGACTTGAGCTTTGAAACAAATATCCCTTTAAACAAACTGGCATCAATCTTACTGAATTTAGAGTTCCAAGATTTAGTAAAAGCAATGCCAGGCAAGAAATTCAAGCTGAGATAACTTATTTCTTTTGTAAATCTTGTAAAACTACTTTTTTGCTGACTAGTACCTCATTAGCCTTTGACATATCGTCTCTTGCCTTAAATAGTTCGGCTGTTAGTTCAGGAAATTCGGCTTCCTTTTTGGCGAGCTTACTGTTGTTTCTTTCTTCCGTACTTTTTGTTTTTAAAATCCTCCTGTCCTGTTTGTTCATTTCTTTTTGTAAGCTCATACTTTCTTCATCGTCCTCATTTACCTCTCCAGAGCCGTTTTTCTGAAGGAGTTCTTGGTAGACATCATCTTTATCCTGAATGATTTGAGATAATTTTTCAGGAGTTTCTGTTAATTTTTTCCCAAGCTTCTCTTGGGCTTTTAAATTGGCAGCAAGTGCTCTCTCTGCTCTAGAGTGGTCTTTTTGAGCATCGTCTGCTAGGGTTTGATAAAGAGCTAAATCGGTCTCTGCCATTCTTACTTCCTCATTAAAAAAGGCTAAATCATAAAACTCATATAAGAATTTTTCAAAAACGGCATAGTTGATTTGGTCTTTGGCAAGAGAACGATTGTTTTCATCCAGTAATATGACATTTACAGAAGAAAAGCTCTTATAGTCTTGTACATAGCTTACCATTTTCTCTAGGTCTCTGCCCATCTCACTAGATTCTATATTAACAGAAAATTCACCCTTTTCTTCAGAAACTTTTCCTGCCTTTGAAAGGTAGGTTTTCCAATCTTTTTCCACATCCTTATTGTTGGAAGCTACAAAAATATAGGTAGTGGTATGAACCTCTCCCTGGTAAAGAACGGAGCTACTTAAAATATGCTGGGCAAAAATACTAGTGGATACAGAGCTAAGTAAAAGGAATAATAGTGCTTTGGTCTTTTTCATTTGTGACAGATTAAGAGGTGCGTACGCAAGATAAAATTATCTTTTCGTTTTTATGGTTTTGGGTGAAGATTAAAAACAATTCTCCTCCTATATTGAGATGGTACTTCTTAGCAATGGTCACAGGATTTAAGGGGAAATTTCTTGATAAGATGTTGAACTGCTTATTTTTGAAGGATTTCATGACTTTAGAGCTAAAACTGTAAACCTCATTTACTTGAAAAATCTTACCGTGAAAATCCGTAACCAAACCATCGGACGTGTAATAGTGAGAATGCTGGGCCAGTTTCCCCAAGCCAAACTTTAGAGAAACCAATTTAAACCCACCAGACTTCATGATGGCTGCATTGGCCTCATAGAGATATTTTTTGGGTTCAGAATATTGGGTAATAGCAACCGTTTCCTCTTGCGGGTAAAAGGAAAAAATGTCTTTTTTTTCGTGACTCAGATGGGTAGCTTGAATTCTTGGTAATTTGTCAGTTTCACCAATTTTCAATGTGAAAATCAATTCTTTGACTTCATTCTTTTGTGCCAATATTTCCACGCTTTGTAATCCTAATAACTGACTAGCAGCTTTTGAGATATCTAAAATGGGGGATAGTTTAACTAATGTCTGCTTTGCCTTGCTTAAAGTCACGTTGTTTAATTCGAGTAAATTAGGGCTTAGGTTTTCCAAAAGCACCAATTTTTCATTGGACTCATTCCTCCTGTCCGGGTCTAAATAAATAAGGTCAAAGAAAATGTCTGTAGTCGTCAGAAAATCTGCTGCTTCTATGTTTAGAAAGCTTATATTTTTGATGCCTAGAACATCAAAGTTGTGCTTTACTATGTTAAGCAGAGATTCATTTTTTTCACAATAAATAACGCTTTCAAAACTTTCAGCCAAGTGGTAAGTATCCACTCCAAAACCGCCAGTAAGATCTACCGCTATTTTTCCTTTGACTCCTTTAAACTTGTAATCAGCTATATATTCGGAAGTGCATTGCTCCATATTTAGAAGAGATGCACCAATAACTTCATTATTCTCAAACCAAGTAGGAAGTTTGACACGCATTTTCTGAAGTATCTGGTATTGGTTCAAAACCTCCTTCAAAAAATCATTAGGCCACTTGAATCTATTTCGTAGGGCAAAGTCATAAATATCAATTTGGCCAAGTTTTCTCGCCTCTTGGTTGGCCGACAAAATATTTTCTAGATTCATTCATGCAATTATATCCTTTTTTAGGAACTTTAAAGTCAAATATTGGCTTTGCTTTTTAGAAATGAATCCTCTTAAACTTATTCAAAATATACTTTTTTTAACTCTAGCACTCGTGTTTACGGGATTGCCAGAGCAATGTGAAGTATTGCTAGATCTTGATAGCGAGGTGAGTATTGTGGATAGCGAACCCGAAGAGGAGAAGGCTGAAGAGGTCAAGAAGCTTCTTGGGTCTTCTGAAGCCCTTCAGCAGCAAATTTTTTCTGAAAAACAAATGCATTTGCTTCATTTGACGGAGTCAAATTATCTTTTTAACTTTTCCTCAGAATTAGATCAACCCCCTGACTTCAAGGCGGTTTAGGATCCCTTTTGATATTTCTTCTTACTCCTACCCTACAAGGGAAGGTATTTCCAGTATGTAATAATTTGTAAAATTTATGAATAAAAAGTTTTCACTTAAGTTTATTGGTCGTGACTTGTCCGCTGGCCTAGTGGTTTTTTTGGTGGCATTGCCTCTATGTTTAGGGATTTCATTAGCTTCTGAGGCTCCATTGTTTTCAGGGATCATTGCTGGTATCATTGGAGGTACAATCGTAGGAATAATTAGTGGATCTAAACTGGGGGTTAGTGGGCCCGCAGCTGGGCTGGCTGTTATTGTGGCCAGTGCCATTGCAGAGTTTCAATCCTTTGAGGTTTTCTTAGCTGCGGTAGTTTTGGCTGGAGTAATTCAGATAGCCCTAGGTTTATTAGGGGCTGGGAAGATTGCTTTTTATTTTCCATCATCGGTTATTAAAGGAATGCTTGCAGCTATTGGGATAACAATAGTACTAAAGCAAATTCCCCACGCTTTTGGTGTAGATAAGGACCCTGAGGGTGATTTTAAGTTTTTACAAAGTGACGGGGAGAATACCTTTTCAGAATTACTTCATCTAGATAACTTTACAGAGGGAGCTTTAATTATTGGTGTAGTATGTCTTGCCCTTTTAATCCTTTGGGATAGAAGTTGGGTGAAAAATCATAAGATACTTAGTCTAATTCCTGGGCCTCTTTTGGCTGTTCTAACAGGCGTATTTATCAATTATTTCTATTCAGAGGAATTAGCCTTAGCACCAGAACACTTGGTTCAATTGCCGGTGGCGAGTTCTTTTTCAGGAGCATTAGACTTATTTACATTTCCAGATTTTTCGTCTATTTTGAGCTTTAATGTTATCAAAACAGGTTTTCTGATTGCCATAATAGCCAGCTTAGAAACATTACTCTGTGTAGAAGCTACGGATAGATTAGATCCTGACAAGAATGTTACGCCTACCAATCGTGAACTAATAGCTCAAGGTTTTGGAAATATGTTTTCAGGTCTAATCGGTGGAATTCCAGTGACCCAAGTTATTGTAAGAAGTTCGGCCAACATTCAGGCGGGTGGAAAAACTAAAATTTCAGCGATATTCCACGGTCTTTTGCTTGCAGGAACTGTTTTTTTTATTCCTAACATTCTGAATATTATTCCACTGTCTGCTTTAGCGGCGGTACTTATTATGGTCGGATATAAATTGGCAAGGCCAGAAATGTTTAAAAGAATGTTTTCGGAAGGTCAGGACCAGTTCATCCCTTTTGTAGTCACGATACTTGCTGTTCTTTTTACGGACCTCTTGGTAGGTATTTTGATTGGACTTATGGTAGGCTTAGCCTATGTGCTTTATACAAACTTTAGAAGTGCTATAAAACCAATTAGAGAAGGAAACCACATCATTATTAAATTCAAAAAGGATATATTTTTTTATAATAGAGTAGATTTAATTAAAATCTTTGGAAACATGAAGTCGGGTGAAAGCTTGACATTAGATGGTTCAGATGTTGATTTTATTGATCATGATATCTTTTTAGCCATTGAGGATTTTGTACAAGACTCCGAAAGAAAAGGTGTTGACGTCAATGTCATTGATATTACACGTACCAAACTGAATTTTATCAGAAAAAACGAAACTATTAAATTCAAATCATAAATATGGAAACTTATAATAAACTGTTGCTAGACAATAAGGAGTGGGCAAAAGCCCAAAACTTAATTGATCCTACTTTTTTTAATAAAATGGGAAGAGGACAGAACCCAGATTTTTTATGGATAGGATGTGCTGATAGTCGAGCACCCGCGGATAGGATCACAAACACGTTACCAGGTGAAATATTTGTACATAGAAATGTGGCAAACCTAGTGGTGCATACAGACATCAATATGTTATCTGTATTACAATATGCAGTAGAAGTGCTGAAAGTTAAACATGTTATGATTGTTGGTCACTACGGGTGCGGTGGTGTAAAAGCGGCCATGACAAATGATAATATAGGTATTATCAATAAATGGATTAGACACATCAAAGATGTCATCGTTAAAAATAGTGATGAGTTAGAGGCTTTAAAGGAAGAAGAGTCTAAATTTAATAGATTATGTGAACTCAATGCTATAGAGCAAGCTAAAAATTTAATTAAAACATCGATTATTCAAAAGGCGTGGGCTACAGGCGATGGCCCTCACGTGCATGCCTGGATATTGGAATTGAAAACTGGCTTAATCAAAGAACTCTTCGAGGCTCAGGCTGGAGACTTATCTTCTATCGAGGATATTTATAAGTATGATATCTAAGTTTTGAAGAGTTTTTTCTCTTGATTTGGAAGAACATTGTTTTATGAGCATAAGGCTCTAAAAATGACGTTCTTCCTTTTTTTTATAGCTAAAAGGCTTTTCATCCTTCCTTGCGGTCAAAATTATACTTAGTTTGCTAAGTGAATTAGTCAATTAACCCAACCCTAAAGAATGACACCTAAGAACTTTGATAAAACCGCCTATTGGCGAAAGAACCTTAAATATCTAGCCATACTTTTAAGTATTTGGTTTTTAGTTTCTTATGTTTTTGGAATTATCCTAGTAGACCAGCTGAATACCATCCGAATGGGAGGTTTTAAGTTAGGTTTTTGGTTTGCCCAGCAGGGATCCATTTATGTTTTTGTGATTTTGATTTTTGTCTATGTCAGACTGATGAATAAACTAGACAAGGAATTTAACGTAAACGAAGATTAATATGGAAATTTCTACTTGGACCTACATTCTCGTTGGTCTTTCATTTGCTCTTTATATAGGTATTGCTATATGGTCTCGTGCAGGCACTACCAAAGATTTTTACGTGGCCGGTGGTGGTGTTTCTCCACTAGCAAATGGCATGGCCACTGCTGCCGACTGGATGTCTGCGGCCTCTTTTATTTCTATGGCTGGCCTAATATCATTTATGGGTTATGATGGGTCCATATACCTCATGGGTTGGACTGGTGGTTATGTTTTACTTGCTTTGTTATTAGCCCCTTATCTCCGAAAATTCGGTAAGTTTACGGTTCCGGATTTTATAGGAGATAGATATTATTCCAACGTTGCAAGAACTGTTGCGGTGGTCTGTGCCCTCTTCATATCTTTTACTTACGTAGCTGGTCAAATGCGTGGTGTAGGTGTAGTTTTCTCTAGATTTTTAGAGGTACCCATAAATACAGGTGTAATAATAGGTATGGCTATTGTGTTCTTCTATGCCGTTTTAGGAGGGATGAAGGGCATTACATACACACAAGTGGCCCAGTTCTGTGTCCTGATTTTCGCCTTTATGGTACCCGCATTTTTTATCTCAATTCAAATGACGGATACCATTCTGCCGCAGTTGGGTTTTGGTGCTCAGACGTCAGATGGTATGTACCTTTTGGATAAATTGGATGGGTTGCATCAGGAACTTGGTTTTGCAGAATATACGACGGGTACAAAGTCAAAGTTAGATGTCTTTTTCATTACCGCTGCCTTGATGGTAGGTACTGCAGGATTACCTCACGTAATCGTTCGTTTTTTTACAGTACCTAAGGTGAGTGATGCTCGAAAATCTGCTGGATATGCTTTGGCTTTTATAGCCATACTATTTACAACGGCCCCGGCGGTTTCGGCTTTTGCTAGAACTAATTTGATTGAGACGGTTAGTAATACAGCTTATTCAGAATTGCCTAAATGGTTTTCTAATTGGGAAAAAACAGGCTTGATAGGTTTTGAGGATAAAAATGGAGATGGAATAGTGCAATATGTGGCCGACCCTAAAATAAACGAGTTAACTATAGATAGAGATATTATGGTTCTGGCTAATCCAGAAATAGCTAATTTACCTAATTGGGTTATTGCTTTAGTGGCTGCAGGTGGCTTGGCAGCTGCATTAAGTACGGCCGCTGGCTTACTTCTTGTAATATCAAGTTCAGTATCACATGACCTGCTCAAAAAACAATTTATGCCAAACATGACTGATAAAACGGAGCTATTGGCAGCCCGCTTGTCCGCATTTGTTGCTGTTTGTGTAGCTGGATATTTTGGAATTAATCCGCCTGGTTTTGTGGCTTCCGTGGTGTCTTTGGCCTTTGGTTTGGCCGCAGCGTCTTTCTTTCCTGCTATCATCCTTGGGATTTTTCATAAAAGAATGAATAAGGAAGGGGCCATCAGCGGAATGGTGACAGGTTTACTTATAACTATGTATTACATTGTCAGGTTTAGGCTGCATTGGATCGGTGATGAGGCCACTTCACAAGAAGCCAATTGGTGGTTTGGTATATCCCCAGAGGGGTTCGGGACCGTAGGTATGTTGGTCAATTTTGCTGTCTCGCTTATAATTTCAAGATTCACGCCACCACCACCAGAGGCTATTCAAGAAATGGTAGAGGATATTAGAATACCAAGTGGTGCAGGGGAGGCTAGTGGGCATTAAGCTTTTATCACGATACTCCTGATTTACTGATTAATTAAAAAGAGCCTAGACGTTTATGACTATTGCGATATGTAGATTTTGGAGGTAAGAGGTATGCCATAGCGTGCTTTTAATACTCAAACTTTCTTATATCGGGCTCAAATAGAAGTAGATATGAAATATGCCTAAACTTATTTGAAGGTATAAATTTAAATATGGCCTTAGGTTTTACGCTCAGGTCTAGAAAATGAAATCGAAATATAAACATTGCTTGATTGGTATATTGCTTATAATAGTTTTGGGGATAACCTTTGAAGTTCAAGCTCAAAGAAATTGCGGCACTATGCAGGCTCTTGACCAATTGATGGAAAAGGATCCCAAACTAAAAGGGCGAATGGATAAAATTGAGAAAAGGGCATCCTCTGGTCAATTTGGAATAAGTGATGAAATTGGCATAATTACTATACCAGTCGTGGTACACGTGGTGTATAACACTACAGCAGAAAACATTTCAGAGGCACAGGTTCTAAGCCAAATCGAGATATTAAACGATGACTTCAGAAGACAGAACGCTGATGCAGATGATACTTGGGCCCAGGCTGCAGATTCTAAAATAAAATTTGTCTTGGCAACAGTTGATCCTGAAGGGAAGACTACCAATGGAATCACCAGAACATCGACTACGAAGACTAGTTTTGATCTAGATGAACAGTATGACGAGATGAAATTTACATCGTCTGGAGGTTATGATGCATGGCCAACGGGGACCTATTTTAATATTTGGGTCTGTGATATAGCAGGAGGTATTTTAGGGTATGCTCAGTTTCCAGGTGGTCCAGCAGATACAGACGGAGTGGTCATTGACTATCAATATACGGGGACAATAGGAACGGCAACTGCTCCTTTCGATGAAGGAAGAACAGGTACTCATGAAGTAGGTCATTGGTTAAACCTAAGACATATTTGGGGAGATGGCGGATGTGGCGTTGATGATTCTGTTGATGACACCCCAGAATCAGACGCGGCCAATTTTAACTGTGTGGTGGGACATGTATCTTGTGGAACAGTGGATATGGTTCAGAACTATATGGATTATTCGGATGACGCCTGTATGAATTTATTCACGGATGGACAAAAAACAAGAATGAGGGCATTATTCGAATCCGGTGGATTTAGAGAGAGTATTATAAATCCAGAAGCCGATCCAGATCCTCCAGCACCTTTTAGCTGTGATTCTAATATTCTTGCTTTAACGATTACTTTTGACAACTATCCGGAAGAGACTTCTTGGCTTATAACAAACTTAGCAGATGAAAC
>JBLHOT010000012.1:0-72460 GCA_047623945.1 Arcticibacterium sp.
CCTGACCATCAAGCCCTTGACCATCAAGCATTGCATAAGCTCCAATCAATAATCCTTTTACACCATCCAAAGACCTTAGGGCGTCTGGACTATACTGACCTTGCGGTGTTCTGGTGAGAAAGTCATCATCACAGGATAAAAGCACACCCACCATCATCAGGCCGGTTAAAATGCCAATTTTAAATTTATAAGATTTCATATATTATTCTATTATTATTCGATTATTATTAAAACGATAAATTCATACCAAAAATTAGATTTTTAGATACAGGCATGTAACCTCCATCAAAACCTAAAGTACCATCATTACCCGTTTGAACTTCAGGGTTAAGACCAGTGTACTTTGTAATTGTTACTAAATTCTGTCCTTGAAAATAAAGTTGAACTCCACTCAAACCAATTTTAGACGCCAACTTAGTAGGCATGCTATAAGTTAATTGTGTATTTCTTAAACGGAAATACGTTCCGTCTTCAACAAAGTAAGAAGATGGTCTAGAACTAATCTGATCGTTTGCATCCATAATTGGCACAGTTCCACTTGTATTGTTTGGCTGCCAAGCTTCATATAGAGCTCTTTTTGAGCGGTTACCTTGGAAAGTATTGAAATCAGCGAATCCTCTAACATAGTTGAAGATTTGATTTCCAACAACACCATTTCCAAACACCGTTAAATCGAAATCCTTGTAACCAACAGATAAATTAATACCATAGTTAAAATCTGGATGTGGGCTACCAATGTAAGTTCTATCTGCATCAGTAATAAAACCATCACCATCTACATCTTCCATCTTAAACTTTCCTGCCTTGTTATAATCACCATAAGGTGCCCAAGCATTAGCCTCTTCGTCAGACTGAAATATTCCTAAAACATTGTATCCGAAATAAGTTGATATTGGCTGACCTGCTTCAGTAATTGTTACTGGACCAAATCTAGAACCACTACCAATAACTCTTGTTGACTCACTATCAGATAGCTTGTCTACATTGTTTTTGTACAAAGAATAATTGAAACCAAGGCTATATCTCAAATCACCACCCAAGGCGTTATCACCATAATTAAGACCAAGATCAATTCCTTTGTTAGTCATTTGTCCTACATTAAATGAAGGAGCTGTCGCATCACCTGCGGCATAATTAATAGGAATTTGAAACAACATATCAGAAGTAACTCTATTCCAAAAGTCAACCTCAACTTTTAATTTGTTATTCATCATAGCAGCATCTAAACCAAGGTTGTTAGATGATGTTGTCTCCCATTTTGCGTTTGGATTTCCAAAAGCCTGAGCATCATAACCAATTGTTGGTGTACTTTGAGAACCATCAATTGGATAACCTGCATGGAAAATATCTGATCTATAAGTTGTATAAGCATTGTAATCACCAATTTTCTGGTTACCTGTTTTACCATAACCATAACGAATCTTCAAATCGTCTAAGAACGGAAGGTTATCCTTAATAAAGCTTTCCTCTGAAAGTCTCCAACCTACACTGAAGGCAGGAAAGATTGCGTTTTGAGAAGCCTGCAAGAATCTAGAAGAAGCATCATTTCTTATAATAGCTTGAAATAGATATTTATCATTAAAACTATAGTTCACTTTTCCAAATTGAGAATAAAGGCTAAAGTCACTAAAAGCACCTCCATAATTTGACGATGTAGTAGGATCTCCCAAGTTCAGGTAGCTTAAAATAGGATTTATCTCGAAAGCATAACCTTGACGAGAGGCACCAAAAGTCTCACCAAATTCGCGAATAGCCTCTATACCAACATAAGCATCAACTTTGTGTTTTTCATTAAACACTTTATTGTAGCTAAGTGTATTTGACCATACCCATTGATATGAGTAAACAGACTCTGCATTTGAAGAATTATTAAAGCTTCCCTCCACGTACTCTGGATTGGCTCTTCCTAAGTAACGACCACGTTGACTTGTAGCATCAACTCCTAGACTTGTCTTTACTGTTAGTTCTGGAATTATTTCATAAGATGCATAAACATTACCAAACGGTCTTATTCTTAGCGTACGGTTATCTTGCTGGCGTGAAAGAGTAGCATAAGGATTTGAGTTGTTACCCAAATTCGCTCCTCTAGAACCTGCAAAAAATCCTTTTATATCATAAACAGGAAGAAGTGGATGGTGTTTATAACTTCCAGCAACTGCATTTTGCTCTTGGCTGTTACTAAAACCACCTTTACGGTTGTCAAATGATACAGATAAGTTTTCTCCTATTTTAAGACGCTTATTCATTGCAGAGAACTCCGTGTTGGTACGGATAGTGTATCTATCATAACCAATAAACTTAACTACACCATCTTGGCTGAAATAACTTAGAGATAAAGCATATCTTCCGTTTTCTGTTCCGCCAGATGCTGATACTTGATAATTTTGGATTGGAGAAGTCTGCGTAAGTTCATTCCACCAGTTGGTATCAGCTGAACGTACGATTGCATTTACATTTTGAGGTGTTAATGAGTATGTTGACTCATCTACACTACCCAATGAACCTCTACTTGGGAATACATAATCAGGAATGGTTACTTCACCGTTAGACCCAAAAGTATACTGCCCGTGAGCTGGTGTTTTTCCAGCGTATTTATCTGCTAGGTATAAGTACTGACCTAATTCTTCAGCATTTAAAGCATCAACGTTTTGTGCATTTTTTTGAATTCCATAATAAGAATTGAAAGAAACAACAGGTTTTCCGATTTTCCCTTGCTTAGTTGTTACAATTACAACACCATTTGCCGCACGTGAACCATAAATAGAGGCCGCAGATGCGTCTTTAAGTATTTGAATGGTTTCAATGTCGTTAGGGTTAAGGTTTCCAGAGTTCTCAGTAGGAACGCCGTCAATAACGAAAAGTGGATCGTTATTACCAATAGTTCCAAAACCACGAATACGAACTGTTGCATTTCCACCAGGTGTAGCATCATTTACAACATTAAGACCAGAAGCACGACCTTGTAACTGCTGAGCAAAAGTGGTCGCTGGTACAGCTTTCAAGTCATCAGCATTTACGGTAGTAACAGCTCCAGTAATTTCTCTTTTTGACTGTGTCCCGTAGCCGGTTACTACAACCTCATCTAGAGTTTGATTATCAGCCTCAAGTACTATTTGTAAAGTTGTTTTGTTTCCAACCTCAACATCTTGAGTAAGGTAACCGATAGAACTAAAAACTAAAACACCGTTAGAAGCTGAAACATCAATTGTAAAATTACCGTCAGCGTCAGTAATTGTACCTTGAGTAGTTCCTTTTACAACCACACTTACTCCTGGAATACTAAAAGAAGTATTGTCTGAAACAGACCCAGAAACATTCCTCTGTTGCGAATAGGCATTTAGGTTGATTAGAAATAGAAAAGCGATACCTAAGCTGAGGTATCTAAAAGGTACATTTTTTCTCATAAGTTAATTGTCGTTTAGAATAAAATAATTGTCGTTTAGAATAAAATAATAGACGTTATAGGTTAAATTAATCGTCGTATGATAGTTAAAAAAACAAATCTATGAATTGACTTTGAATTATTCATCGTTTTTAAAAAAAAATTAATAATGCTGAAATAATTAGGCTATTGTTTAGAAGTAATTCCCTTCTTCCTATTCTACCTTTACGCAAAAGCAACCCAAACCATTTCATGTTAAAGGTAAATCTGCCAATCGTTTTACTATTTATTTACACAATTTGCCTATCGGGGTGTAATAGTACTCCAACCCTTTTCGAGCAACTTTCACCCAACCACACTGGCGTCACATTTTCTAACAGAATAAATACCAATGATACTTTAAATATTATCACCACCGAATATGTTTATAATGGCGGTGGAGTAGGAATCGCCGATTTTAATAATGACGGCCTTCAAGATATTTTTTTTAGCGGTAATCAAGTAGGAAATGAATTATACATAAATAAAGGTGAGTTCAAATTTGAAAATATATCTAAATCTGCCAACATCAATGTACCAAACCGATGGTGCTCCGGAGTGTCAATTGTGGATATTAATGCTGACGGGCTAATGGATGTTTATGTTTCGGCTACCCTATATAAAGATTCCAATCGCCGAAAAAACTTATTATTCGTAAATCAGGGCCTTTTGAATGGTTACCCTTCATTTAAAGAAATAGCTGAAGAATACGGGATTGCAGATAATGGTCATGGAGAACATGCTGCTTTTTTTGACTATGACAATGATGGAGATCTTGATTTGTATGTTCTTATAGATGTGATTGACCAAAACCCAAGCATTTTCCGTGAAAAAGTAAATGATGGTTCGTATCCAAATACAGATAGATTGTATAAAAATGAATATTCTCAGTCTCTAGGTCATCCTGTTTTCAAAAACGTTTCTAATGAAGCAGGAATCACAAAAGAGGGGTTTGGCCTGGGGCTAACCATTTGTGACATTAACCTCGATGGCTGGAAAGATATTTACGTCACAAATGATTATGCGGCTGATGATTTAGTATATATCAATAATAAGGATGGTACATTCAGCGATGAAGCTTCGCGATTTTTTAAACATACGAGTAACTCCGCGATGGGTAATGACGTTGCCGACATAAATAACGACGGCTTACCAGACATGGTTGCCTTAGATATGAAGCCAGAGGACAACGTTCGAAAAAAGTTATTGGCTTCCCCAAACAATTATTATACCTATCAGTTTGCTGATAAGTTTAGCTACAATCACCAGTACGTAAGAAACACTTTACAGTTAAACTCAGGCTACGATCCGGCCAACAAGCAGCTCCCTTTTTCAGAAATAAGTTTATTGGCCGGTGTGGCCAATACGGATTGGAGCTGGTGTCCTTCTCTTGCAGACTTTGATAATGATGGCTTTCGAGACTTGTTAATTACAAATGGATTTCCAAAAGATGTCACAGACCGTGATTTTATGGCTTTTAGGCAAGGTATTAGCTCCATCGCATCGGCCGACTATTTAATGCCTTTTATTCCCGAGGTTAAAATCTCCAATTATGCGTTTAAAAATAATGGAGATTTAACCTTCGAAGATAAAACATCTTCCTGGGGACTTAATATCCCCTCTTTTTCTAATGGTGCTGCTTATGGCGACTTAGATAATGACGGCGATTTAGATTATGTAGTCAATAATATCAATGACTCTGCTTTTGTTTTTAAAAATACCCTCCGAGAATTGAATCCAGAAAACTCCAATTACTTACGAATTCAATTTAAAGGTGATGCACCAAACAATATCGGATTGGGAGCTGTAGTAAAAGGAACTTTTGAAAACGGTACACAATTTTATGCAGAGAATTTACCTGTTCGAGGGTATTTGTCATCTGTTGAGCCAATCATACATATTGGACTAAAAAGTGACACTTTATTAAAAGAATTAATTATCATTTGGCCTTCAGGAAAGGCACAAAAGTTAAATAACATTAAAGCAAATCAAGTTTTGACTGCCCACCAAGCTGAAGCAAATCTTGATTATAACTTTGACAAGATACCTCCAACAACTCTTTTCGATGAGCAGGAGCTCAATTTCAAACATGAAGAGACCGATTTTATTGATTTTAACATCCAAAACTTATTACCTCAGAAATTATCTCAAAGTGGGCCATCTATGGCCGTAGGAGATGTAAACAATGATGGGTTGGACGATGTGTACATTGGAGGCTCTCGATTTAAAAGCGGTAGTTTATTGATACAAACTTTTTCCGGAAATTTTGTTGAAAAACTGTTATTTGAACTACCAGACCCAACACAAAAACTCAATGAAGAAATGGGCAGTCTTCTCTTCGATGCTGACCAAGATGGAGATTTAGATTTATACATTGTAAATGGAGGCAACGAAGGCGATCTCGAAAGTAACGTATACCATGATCAGTTTTTTATAAACGATGGGAAAGGTAATTTCCAGCTTTTGGAAGATGTAATTCCAAAATTAACGATTGCTGGGTCTTGTGTAAGGGCAGATGATTATGACAATGATGGAGATTTAGACTTATTTATTGGAGGTAGAAATTCCCCTTTCCAATATCCAAAAGCCACATCAAGTATTTTACTTAGAAATGAGTCAATAAAAGGCAAGATTCATTTTACAGACGTCACAAACTCAGTCATACCAGCGATGATAAATGTAGGTATGGTGAACGATGCGATTTGGACAGATATAGACAATGATGGTGATCGAGATTTAATGATTGCCGGTGATTTTATGCCCATCTCTGTTTTTGAAAATTCGAAAGGCAAATTCGAAAAAATGAAAGCTACAGGACTAGAAAGCTTTCTAGGAATGTTTAGTAGCTTAAATGGTGGTGACTTTGATGGAGATGGTGATATTGACTTCATTGCAGGCAACGTTGGCCGAAACGCACTCTTTAAAGGCTCTGCAAAATATCCTTCCAAAATTATTTCGGGCGACTTAGATAATAATGGAAATTATGATGTCATTCCATTTACCTATTTACCTGAGTCAAACCGTATTAAGTCTTTAAAGCTGGTGCCGTTTAATTCTAAAGATGATGTAGATAAGCAGCTAAACCTCCTTAAGGGACGTTTTATTACTTATGAAGCATTTGGAGCTGCTACATTTGAAAACTTGTTGGACCCTAAAATGATGCAAGATGCCGAGGAACACACCTTAAACTTCAATCCATCAATATATATTGAAAATAAAGGGCAAGGGAAATTTGAAGTAAAAGAGCTACCCTTACCAGCTCAAGTCTCTCCCGTTAATGGTATTTTAATTGAAGACTTTAACAACGACACTAATATGGATGTCTTGCTAATTGGCAATAATTATGGCAACGAACTTTCAGTGGGCAGATACGATGCATCAAATGGGCTTTTACTCCTTGGAGATGGAAGGGGTGATTTCAAGCCAACAAATACTTCTGGATTTAATGTTACTGGTGACTCAAAAGCACTGGTTAAATACATAAATAATAATGGAAGTATGGAGATAATAGCCTCTCAAAATAGAGGGGAAGCCAAAAGGTTTAGGTCAAAAATTAGTGGTAAAGTGATTAACCCAAGGCCAGACCAAACGCGGATTAACTATCTATACAAAGGAAAAAAAGTTGTGATAGAGTTATATCACGGATCTTCCTATTTATCACAATCAAGCCGGAAAGTGCTTATTCCTAAAGATGCAGAAATATTATCTATACACTAAAAGTGTATCTATAATTAATGTGCTAACAACACGTTTGAGGCAGAAAACTGGACTAGAAGAGCCAAGCCACTATGACTTTGCATTACATCACCACATGAATATATTTGCAACTAATTAATTCAACTAATGAAAAAAAAATTAATACTTCTCTTGGCTACGGCCTTTGCTTTCACTTCATGTAACTCATCTTCCGAAGGTGATAAAAACCAAATCACCATTGGTGTTTCCATGTTAAGTATGCAAAATGAATTTATTGTTAACGTAGCCGACGAAATGGAAAAGAAAGCCGAAGAAATGGATGTTAGGCTAATCTTGGTAGATGCTGAGAGGTCTGCCTTAAAACAAATGGAGCAAGTTGAAAGTTTTATAGCACAAGGAGTGGATGCTATAATTCTAAACCCATGTGAGGTGGAAGCAAGTTCTCCAGCAGTTTCAAGGGCTCTAGCTGCAAACATCCCTATTATTAATGTCAATTCTGAAACAAGTGTACAACCTTCAGCTTTCGTAGGCTCCAATGACGTGGAGTCAGCCAGAATTGCCATGGCCCATATTGCAGAAAAATTAGGTGGCAATGGCAACATTGTTATTATTCAGGGATTTATGGGACAAGCTGCTCAAATACAAAGAGAAGAAGGAGCAAAAGAGGTATTGAAAGCCCACCCCGGAATTCATTTATTGGCAGAGCAAACTGGCGAATGGGATCGATCTAAAAGTATGGATTTGATGCAAAATTGGATTCAGTCCTATGGAGATAAAATTGACGCCGTTTTTGCACAAAATGACGAAATGGGTCTGGGAGCTGTAAAAGCATTGGAGAACGCCGGAATGAAAGAGAAAGTTTTAGTTGTGAGTATTGATGCCATCCAAGATGCCTTACAAGCGGTCAAAAAAGGCACTTTAGACGCCACCGTTTTTCAAAATGCTCAAGAGCAAGGAGCCGCGGCAGTAGTAACAGCAGTTAAACTTGCAAAAGGGGAAATCGTAGATAAGCAAGTCTTAATACCCTTTCAATTGGTCACCAAAGAAAATGTTGACCAGTTTTAATTATTGATTTGATTCAAAACTTACCAGTAAAAAGAGTAGACTGAACTTAAGAAAAGTAGCTTATTTATACCTTAATACGCTAGTGAAAAGGCATTTAGGCCCAAATGGAGCGTCCAATACTGTCCTATAAGGACGCATTTTGCCTTTCAATTATTACGCTTTTGATAGATTATTCTCTTATTTTAACATTACGAACACTATTAGGCCATTTGCCACAACCTTTTCCTCCATTTGTTCAAACCCAACTATATGAAAAAAAAACAAATACTTTCTCTTTTTACGTTTTCGTGTTTATGTCTTTTGTTTTCTTGTACTCAAGACAATAAAGCATCGGTCGACAGTAATCCCAAAACGGCCAAATTAAAACTACAGCCTGGATTTAAGGCGGAACACTTATATTCTCCCTCAGACAATAATCAGGGTTCTTGGGTATCTATGTGTTTCGATGACAAAGACAGAATGTTAGCCTCAGATCAATATGGAGGCATTTATAGGATTAGTATTCCTGACTTAACTGGCTCTGATAGCCTGATAGTTGAAAAAATACAACTTGAAAATGACACCTTGAACTTTGGTGCTTCACAAGGTTTACTATACGCATTTAATAGCCTTTATGTGATGGTAAACAACCGCAGTTCTGATGACGTACCTAAGTCAAGTGGTTTATACAGAATGCAAGATACTGATGGTAATGATGTTTATGATAAATTAACCCTTTTAAAGCAATTTGAAGGCTCCGGAGAACATGGCCCTCACAGTATAAAGTTGTCACCGGATGGTAAATCACTTTATTTAATTGCCGGAAACCATACAGACATTCCAGAGATGGATAGTTACAGATTACCAAAGACCTGGGAATATGACAATCTTTTTCCTGAAATTAAGGATCCTAGAGGACATGCCAACAGCAGAAAAGAGCCAGGAGGGTGGGTTGCCAAAATTGACCCAGAAGGTAAGAATTGGGAACTCGTAAGTGCTGGATATAGAAATGCATTTGATATGGCCTTCAATGATGTAGGTGAGCTTTTCGTTTATGATGCAGACATGGAATGGGATTTTGGTACTCCTTGGTACCGTCCTACACGTATATGTCATGCCACCAGTGGCAGTGAATTTGGGTGGAGAACAGGAGATGGAAAATGGTCAGCAGATTTTCCAGACAATTTATCACCTGTCATTAATATTGGACAAGGGTCCCCTACCAATTTACTATATCTAAAAGGCTCAAATTTCCCTGAAAAGTATCAGCAAAGCTTGTTAGCGTTTGACTGGTCCTTTGGCATTATGCATGCTATTCATTTAAAACCAGAAGGGGCAAGCTACACAGCAGAGCGAGAAGAATTTCTTTCTGGCGTGCCTCTTCCTTTAACAGATGGAGCTATTGGTCCAGACGGAAATCTGTATTTCTTAACGGGTGGCAGAAGAATAGAATCTGATTTATACCGCATTTCTTATGATGGGAAAAATGACCTAGAAGAAATGAAGGACTCAGAAATCACAGAAGAATTAGCACTAAGAAGAGAGCTGGAGAGCCTTCACAAAGTACCTAGTGCAGGAGCAGTTGAAAAAGCTTGGCCAAATCTTAACCACACAGACAGATTCGTGAGATACGCCGCCAGAATCGTCTTAGAGCATCAATCCTTAGCAGATTGGAAAGCAAAAGCTTTAGAAGAGACAGATGCCGTTACTCTGACCCAAGCTATGATAGCTATGGCTAGAATGGGAGATAAGAGCCTAAAGGAGGATATAATAAGCTCCTTAGGTAGTATTGAAATGTCTGAACTATCTGAATCTGAGAAAGTAGATGTGCTCAGAGCTTATGAGCTAGTTTTTGCTAGAATGGGTAAAACAAGCAATGGCACTATTTTAACTAGTATTGAGTCTCAATATCCTTCAGAGTCTTATAAGGTCAACAAGCAATTAAGTAAGCTTTTAGTATTTCTAGATTCTCCTGAAGTTGTAGGAAAAACTATGGCGATGATAGAAAAAGGTTTCGACACCATTGGCCTTGATGAAACTGCGACGGCCTCTTCGGACCTGATTCTAAGAAATCCACAGTATGGTTTGGACATTGCCAAAATGTTGGAAAAAGTACCTCCTATCCAAGAAACATTTTTAGCTATGACCTTAAGTCAAGCGAAAAAAGGCTGGACACCTGAGCTCTACGAGCAATATTTTTCATGGTATAAAAATGCCTTTAGTTTCAAAGGCGGGAATAGCTACGTCGGTTTCATAGATAAGGCAAGGAATATAGCCTTAGATAATGTTCCAAAAGCAAAAAGAGAGATGTACAATCTTCTTTCTGGAGCAGAGTTACTTTCAGGCAATGGCAATAATCTTGCAATGGACCAATACCCAGAGGGGCCTGGAAGAAATTGGGATTTAGCTGAAGCCAAAACCTTCTTTGAAGAACCATTGGCACACAGAGATTTTGAAAAAGGAAAATCTTGGTATTCTACGAGTACCTGTAATATATGCCACAGCATCAATGGTGAAGGTGGAAATATTGGGCCAGATTTGACAAATATTGGCACCCGATTCACAAATAATGACTTGTTAGAGGCCATTTTAGAGCCTAGCAATACTATTTCTGACCAATATGCAGCCACAGAATTTCAACTAAAAAATGGCGAAAGCATTATTGCCAAAATAGTTAGTCAAGATGATGCTGTTTATTCAGTTTCCCAAAATCCATACGACCCAAATACGCTTATGGAGATTAAGAAGTCCGATGTAAAAAATCAGCAATACTCCAAAATATCAATGATGCTACCTAGATTAGTTAATTCATTGAATGAAGAAGAGCTAAAGGACTTAGTGGCCTTTGTAATGTCAGGTGGTAAGTCTGAAAACGAAGTTTTCAAATAAGATTTAAAAAAGAATGAGCAGATTTAATTTAAAATTAAATCTGCTCATTTTAGAAAAACGTTAAGTATATATCAAAACAGTTTAACATTTTGAAAAAACTACTCTTCGTTGTTCTACTTCTTTCGGCTTGCAGTTCTGGAGATAATCCAGAACCCGATGTTATATTTACTGATGTGGTGTCTACTAAAACCACCTCTACAAACTTAGTGGTTAGCGGTGTATTTGAGGATGGAGCTCACTCAACCACCGGTGAGGTAAAAGTAGAAAATGTGCCTGGTGGGGAAAGAAAACTTATCATCACCAATTTAAAAAGCACCTTAAACGATAATAAGCTAAGAATATGGTTATCTGAGGACCTGAAAGGAACAGATTATGAACTTATCTCTAAGACAGTAGTTAATGGAAATTCCAGCTATCGTTTAGATGCAAACATAAATTTAAGCAAGAAGAAATATGTCCTTATTTGGTGCAAACCAGCCGTAGTACTTTTTGGATCGACAGAACTCAAAGAGCCCTCGTAAGTTTTTATTTTAACCTTACCCCTACTGCATTAGAATGCCCTTGAAGAGACTCCGCCTCCGCCATGAGTTGAACTGCCGGTCCTAATTTTTCAAGTCCCTCTTTCGTGATTTTCTGAAAAGTTATCTTCCTTACAAAACTGTCTAAAGAAACACCTGAATATGCCTTGGCAAATCCATTAGTAGGAAGCGTATGATTTGTACCAGACGCATAATCGCCACAAGACTCTGGTGTGTAATTTCCTAAGAAAATAGAACCAGCATTGATAATCTGCTCCCCTACGGCATCAGAATTTTCCAAAGCCAAAATAAGGTGTTCGGCGGCATACTCATTTAATAAGTCTATGCCTTCAAGCACATCAGCTACTAGAATTGCTTTAGAGTTTTCTAGAGACTTTTCAGCAAATTCCTTACGAGGTAAATCTGTAAGCTGCTTTTTTACTTCTATTTGAGCGGCGTCCAAAAACTTCTTTGACGTAGAAACCAATATCACTTGGCTATCTATTCCGTGTTCTGCCTGAGACAGTAAATCAGCCGCCACGAAAGAGGCATCCGCTGTATCATCTGCAAAAACTGCAACTTCCGATGGTCCTGCAGGCATGTCAATAGCAACGCCTTCCTTACTCACAAGTTGCTTTGCAGCCGTTACGTATTGGTTACCAGGGCCAAAAATCTTGGAGACTTGAGGCACAGACTCCGTTCCATAAGCCATTGCGGCAATAGCCTGAGCTCCACCAATTCTAAAAACCTTAGTTACCCCCACTAATTTAGCGGCATATAAAATGGCCGGATGGTTACTCGGTGAGCAAAGAACCACCTCTTTGCAACCTGCTATTTTAGCAGGAATGCCAAGCATCAAAACTGTAGAAAATAAAGGTGCTGTACCTCCTGGAATATAAATACCTACTTTCTCTATCCCCACAGATTTACGCCAACACTGTACACCTGGCATAGTTTCTATGATTTCAATCGTAGACTTTTGTGCTTCGTGAAAGGTTAATATGTTTTTATAGGCCAGTTTGATAGCCGCCTTCAAGTCATCGCTTAATGCATCTTCTGCACCATCTAGATCCTTTGGACTAAGTTCAAATTCATTTAAAAGGATATTATCAAAAGCCAGTGCGAATTTCCTAAGAGCCTCGTCACCATACTTTTTCACCTCAGATAAAATAGGAGTCACTTTCGTTTCTATCTCACTAAAATCTGCCGTTGGTCGAGCTATCAGCTCTTTCCAGTCACTTCTAGAAGGTTTATTATAAAATTTCATATCTCGCTACACCTCAGAATCGCATGTTTAGAAAATCATTTTCTCTATAGGAATCACCAGAATACCCTCCGCTCCTTCGTTTCTCATCTCTTCTATATTCTCCCAGAAATCATTCTCTTTTAATACAGAGTGAATAGAGCTCCATCCCTTTTGAGCTAAAGGTGTAATTGTAGGGCTTCGCATTCCCGGCATAACGCTAATAATCTTTTCGATTTTGTCGTTAGGAGCATTTAAGAGTACATATTTGTGTGTGTCAGCTGTTTGAACAGCATTCATTCTAAAAACTATTCTATCTAAAAGAGCCAGTTTTTTATCTGACAACCCTTTGTTGGCAATCAACACGGCTTCCGAATTGAAAATTGGCTCAACTTCTTTTAGGCCATTGCTGAGCAAGGTACCGCCCGTACTTACAATATCACAAACACCCTCTGCGAGTCCTATCCCCGGAGCTATTTCTACAGAACCGCTAATAAAGTGAATTTGAGCTTTAACATTTTTACTTTTTAAGTAATCACCTAAAATCTTAGGATATGAAGTAGCGATGCTCTTGCCCTCAAAATAATTAATATCTGTGTAGGCCACATCTCTACCCACGGCTAAAGAAAGTCTGCACTTGGAAAAACCAAGTTTCTTCACAGTATTCACATCCTTTCCATATTCCATGAGGACGTTATCCCCCACTATTCCTGCATCAGCTACGCCATCTTCAACATAGCCTGGGATATCATCATCTCTCAAGAATAAAAACTCAGCTGGAAAGTTCTTTGACTCCGACATTAGTTTTGATTTACCTACTTCAAATTTGATTCCGCAGGCCTTGAAAAGTTTTACGGAATCGTCACTCAGTCTTCCTGACTTTTGTATGGCTATTTTAAGTTTTGACATTTAGATTTCTCTTAATTTTATGGATACACAAAGGTAATTGAGTTGAATGACCTATCCCAAAGGTTTTTGAGATTGATTTGATTTAGTTTTCATTTTTATTTGAAACTTCCATATTTTAAAGTATCATTGTGGTATATACGTTTAAAACTTATTCTAACCTATGCCAATAAATAATTCAAACTATTACTCAAAATCATCTAGAAACCGTCTATTTTCTTCCAAAACCGCCACAATTATAAGTGGTTTATTAATCTTAAGTCTACTCATTATTTCCCTTGTGAAATTATAGGTATTCTTTTAATTGAGCTATTGAGATAGCTATCTTCGCATTTCAAATAAGAGTACATGGTTATAGGAATAGTAGGATTAGGAGATATGGGCATGTTATATGCCAGAATATTCGACAAAGCATCCTTTAAGGTTTTAGGCTGTGACCTACCCCAGAATTACGAAAGGTTGCTATCTGAAACCTCAGAAACTAATATCCAAGTATTAAAGGAAGGGCAGGAAGTGGCTAGCCAGGCAGATTTTCTTCTTTTTTGTGTAGAAACAGAGCATATAGGCGATGTGGTAGAAGCCCTAGCACCTTTTATTAAAGATGATGCCATAGTGGCAGGCCAAACTTCCATTAAAACTCCTGAGATAAAGGCTTTTGAGCAATACTTGAGTGCACAAGTTAATATAGCCACTATACACGCCCTTCACGGCCCTCACGTAAGCACTAAGGGTCAAACCTTAATAGCTATTCAGCATAGATGTAGCGATGAGAAGTTTGCCCAATTACTTGAGGTCTTAAACTATACGGGTTCCAATATTGAGATATTAGACTCCACTCAACAGCATGACAAAATGATGGCTGACGTCCAAGTAGTTACTCACATTGGATTCGAAAGTATAGGGACCTCCTTTATGCACAGGGGTGTTTATCCATGGATTAACCCATTACATGCCAGCGGTTTAGATAATTTAAAAATGCTCATGACTTTGCGTATTTTTAGCTATAAACATCATGTCTATGCGGGTATGGCATTAATGAACCCTTACGGAAAAAATCATGTAAGAGCTTACGCCAAGGCGGAGAATGAACTCTTTGGACTTATGATTTCTGAAGATGAGCAAGCTTTTAGAAAGTTAATTTACGACTCAAAGGAAAAGGTCTTTAAAGACTACGGAGGACATTTGATGTTTAATGATGCTCTTCTGAAAGAATACGCCTTAAATGACTCTGAAGAACATTTACCTAATTCGCATTTAAGTCTTCTAGCGATGGTGGTAACTTGGGCATATTTGGGAACAAACCCCTACAACAATATGGTTTGTCAAACCCCTCCGTTTAAATTAAGAGTGGGTATGTCAGAATATCTATTTATGAATGAGTCGCTTCTTGAAGAATCTATTCATGCGGCTTTATATGATAAAACCATTAGAAAAGATGATTTAGCTTTCCATACCTCGGTGCAAGAATGGGCTCATATCGTAGAAGTAGGTGACAAAAACGGTTATGAAAGCCATTTTGAACGTACTAAAGCCTTTCTTTCTGATAAACTGGAAGAAGGCAGAAATAAAAGTTCACGTCTTATTGAAAGATTAAATAATGGTTAAAGTAGACTTATCTAAATACAACAATTCATGGTACAAGCCAGGATCCCTGCCAAAAAGGCTTCTATGGATTATTATTGGTAGGATTTTTGTAAATACCTATTTGCCAATCCCTATAGCACTAAAAAGAGTCGTTTTAAGATTATTTGGAGCAAGATTAGGGAAAGGTGTAGTTCTTAAACAAAAAATCAATATTAAGTATCCCTGGTTTTTAGAGATTGGGGACTTTACTTGGATTGGCGAAAAAGTTTGGATTGATAATTTGGGCCATGTTAAAATAGGTTCAAACGCTTGTCTATCACAAGGTGCTTTGTTATTAAGTGGTAATCACGATTATAAAAGCACTCATTTTGATTTAATGGTTGAAAACATAGAAATCGAAGACGGAGTCTGGATCGGTGCTCAGAGTGTCGTAACTCAGGGCGTTAAATGTGGAAGCCATAGCGTTCTGGGAGCGGGATCTTTTTTGACTCAGAGTTTACCTGAAAATGAAATTTGGTCAGGAAATCCGGCAAGATTTCAGAGAATGAGAGAGATTTCATGAACCTTAAACCATTAAATAACTTTTTTTTAGAATGCCCACGTGTCTTTTTTAGAGAGACTGTGTATTAATTACTACTTTTGATTTTATAAAGCCTGTAAATGAAATATAAATTTTGAGTTTTATTTTTGAAGATATTATTGGTGACCCTAGTGTTCAAATTTTCTTGAGCATTGTCCTATCCTTAGCGGTTACTTGGAGATCCATTCCCGTTATTAGAAATATATGTATGCTGCGAGGCTTAATGGAAAACCCTGTTAAACGCAGCTCTCATAGTTCCCCTACACCCACTTTTGGAGGAATTGCTATTTTTGCCGGTACTTTAATCGGTTACATGGTATGGAATTTTAAGGATGAAGGCTACCTGTTACACAAGATTTTTGCCGGTTTACTAATTCTATTCTTTTTAGGTCTTAAAGATGATCTTTATGCTTTGGCTCCTCTAAAAAAGATTGGTTCTCAAGTCATAGCCTCTGCTTTAGTTGTTATCGGCAGCGATTTAAGAATTCATAGTTTCTTTGGTGTTTTTGGTGTTTACGAACTTCCATATTTAATAAGCGTCATATTCACAATTTTCATGTTTGTGGCTCTGATAAACTCTTTTAACCTGATAGATGGAATTGATGGCTTGTCTGGTGGCATCGGAATGATAGCCAGTAGTGGTTTTGGATGGTGGTTTTTAGTTAATGAGCATTGGTCCATGGCCTGTTTAAGCCTTTCTTTAGCGGCTTCACTTCTAGGTTTCTTGAGATACAACTATTCCAAGGACAGTAAAATCTTCATGGGAGATACAGGTTCCCTTATTGTAGGCTATATCATTACAGTATTAGCTGTCCAATTCATTACTCTCAATCAAAGCGTAGTTTATGGAGACGGTGACTATTTTGTCAGTTCCCCCGTCTTGGCTTTATCTCTTTTAAGTGTTCCCATATTTGATACATTACGCGTTTTTGGGGTAAGAATATTAAAAGGTAAATCTCCATTTCACGCCGATAGACTACATCTTCATCATTTATTGGTAGATAATGGTCTAACTCACTTGGCCGCCTCAGTTATGTTGTATTGCATGACGATTGTGATGTCTGTTTTCACATATTCCTTAAAAACTTTCTTTACTAATACAGCAATGTCCGCCTATGTTATTGGTGTATTTGCTGTTTACTTAGGCATATGTCAATGGCTGGAAATTAAACGCTTTAGAAGCCATAAAACTAGACTTACACAAGATGGTTCTCCGAAAAGGAAATCAAACCTAGATTTCGAAGGCTCTATTTCTAATAACTAGAAATAGAAAAGCCACCTCAATATTTGACGTGGCCTTACTTTTAATTTCTTCCCTTAATGTATTTTATGGCCTTGCTGCCTATTATAGTTCTATTCCCACTCGATAGTGGCTGGTGGTTTTGAACTAATGTCGTAAACTACTCTATTTACGCCTTTTACTTTATTTATTATTTTGTTAGACACGTCTGCCAGAAAACTATAGGGCAAATGAGCCCAATCTGCCGTCATACCGTCTACACTCGTTACTGCTCTAAGTGACACCACGCTTTCATACGTTCGCTCATCTCCCATAACTCCCACACTTTGAACAGGCAAGAGCATAGCACCAGCCTGCCAAACATCATCATAAAGTCCTGAATCCTTCAACCCTTGGATAAAATGATAATCCACCTCTTGAAGAATCCTAACCTTTTCCTTTGTAACGTCTCCTAATATTCTAATACCAAGACCTGGACCCGGGAAAGGATGCCTTGCTAGAATATGAGTTGGCATTTCCATAGATCGGCCTACTTCTCTCACGCCATCTTTAAACAGTAATTTAAGCGGCTCCACTATTTTGAGTTTCATGTAATCTGGAAGGCCTCCCACATTATGATGCGACTTAATTGTAGCCGAAGGGCCTTTTACAGAAACAGATTCTATAATATCTGGATAAATAGTGCCCTGAGCCAGCCATTTAACGTCTTGAATTTGATGCGACTCATCATCAAAAACATCAATAAAAGTTTTTCCAATGGCCTTTCTTTTAGCCTCCGGGTCTGATAAACCTTTCAGGGCATCGTAAAATCTATCTTTAGCGTTTACACCTTTTACATTTAAGCCAAGGCCCTTGTAAGACTCTAATACTTCTTCAAACTCATTCTTGCGAAGCAATCCATTATCTACAAAAATGCAGTACAAATTCTTCCCAATGGCCTTATGGATTAGCATAGCTGCCACAGAGGAGTCTACTCCTCCAGAAAGGCCCAAAACTACTTTATCATCTCCCAACTGTTTTTTTAACTCAGCCACGGTACTGTCCACAAAAGAATCCGAGGTCCAAGTTTGATTACAACCACAAATACCGACAACAAAATTCTCTAACAAAACTTTGCCATGCTCTGTATGAGTAACTTCAGGATGAAATTGAATGGCGTATATTTCTTCTTTATCAAACTGAAAAGCAGCCACAGCTACAGATTCTGTAGATGCTATCACTCGAGCGTCATTTGGCAATTTGGTAATAGTATCACCATGCGACATCCAAACCTGTGAGTCCTTAGGAATACCTGCAAATAGTCTATTGTCAGACTCTATGGTACCTAGAATGGCTCTTCCATACTCACGGGTAGTAGAAGCTTCCACATTACCTCCCCTCTCCTCTGCCAGCAACTGAGCACCGTAACAAACGCCTAAAACAGGCACTTTAGAGCTAATAGAATCTAGATCTATCCTAGGAGAATCAGACTCTCTAACGGAGCAGGGACTTCCAGAGAGAATAACACCTTTTACAGTTTTATCAAGCTCTGGAATATGATTATAAGGGTGTATTTCACAGTAAACATTATGTTCCCTAACTCTTCTGGCAATAAGTTGTGTTACCTGAGAACCAAAATCTATTATTATTATTTTTTCCTCCATTATTCAAAATCGGGGTATAAAAGGTACTTCTTTCTGAGCAATTTAAATTGTTGTAGATCTTCTTGCCATTTGGCTTCTACTTCTTGATAGGACTTCCCTGCCTTTAAATCTTCTTTGATCCAGGCATTTCCCGCTAGCAAATTAAAAAAGCGTTCGTTTGTAAAAAAAGCCTTTTTGTTTTTAAAGTTTTTATAAAATTCAAAGAGGTAACTCAGGTCAAAACCCATGTTCAACACATCCACTTTTGTCAGGTCTTCGCCGTAGCACGTCACTCCTTCATTTACAGGATTCTGTGCTCCAGGCTTACTTTCTGGCACAAAAACATAGGTCCCAAGATCTTTATCAGGCCCCCCTATCACTTGAAATTGTGTATCTGTTCCTCTCCCTACACTAATCTGAGTTGGCTCAAAAAGGCAGATAGAAGGATAAAGTAAAATTGACTGCAAATTTGGTAGGTTGGGAGAAGGCTTAATGGGCAAGCTATAGCTACTATGATGCGTATAGCTTTCACAAGGTATCACCGTAAGATCTGCCAGGTTATCATTTGACCAAGCCTCACCATTAATCATTGTTGCCAGTTCACCAATAGTTAAGCCATAGACAACGGGCAATGGATTCATCCCTACAAATGATTCAAAACCAGGTTCCAGAACTGGGCCAGCTACCAAGTGTCCATTTGGGTTAGGTCTGTCTAAAACAATTACAGGAATATTTCTTTCTGCAGCCGCCTCAATAATCAAATGAAGCGTGCTTATATAGGTGTAAAACCTTACACCAACATCCTGAATGTCAAAAACTAAAATGTCAAACTCAGCTAGTTGTTCATTAGTCGGTTTTTTATTCTTGCCATAGAGTGAAACAATTGGAATACCGGTTTTACTATCTTTAGAGTTATCTATGTGAGCCCCTGCGTCCGCTTCTCCTCTAAAACCATGTTCAGGAGCGAAAATGGTTCTAATGTCAATGTTACGACTCAGAAGTGTATCTAGTAAGTGTGAGTTACCCACTACAGAAGTATGATTTACTACGAGACCCACTCTTTTATCTTCCAAAAGTGGGAGGTATTTATGCATCGCTTCTGCACCTACTTTTATTTTTTCGGGCGTATTTGAAGAGTTTGCCTTAGATTTGCAGTTAATAGCTGAAAAGCAAAAAAACAAAACTAAAAGACGGGCTATTTTTTTGTCCATTTTAATTGATGAATACGGAATATTTTTTGGCTCAGAAAATAAGAAAAACTAAAGGTAAGACCTTTTCTTCTTCTGTCATCAATATAGGTATCACAAGTATTGCCATTGGTGTGGCTGCCATCATTTTGTCCTTCTCTATTCTCCTCGGTTTTAAGGATACTATAAAAGAGAAGCTTTTCAGCATGTCCGCCCACCTTCAAGTAAGCAAAATTACACTGAATCAGTCATTTGAAGAAGCTCCTTTTGTAAATAGTGCAGAGAGTCTCCTAAATCTAACAAATAATGAAAATATAGCTTCATTTAATGCAATAGCCTTAAAGTCTGCCCTTCTAAAATCAGAAGAAGAAATCTCTGGAGTACTTCTTAAAGGAATAGATAATGCCTATAATTGGTCTGTTTTTGAATCGAACATGGTTGAAGGAAGAATAATAAGTTTTGATTCAAGTTCCTACAGCAAAGAAATCATTTTAAGCTCTACCTTAAAAAAACTTCTAAACGTTAACGTAGACGATGATATCCTTATTTACTTCATCCAAGACCCGCCTCGGGCTAGAAAAGTAAAAGTAGTGGGTATTTACGATACAGGAATTGAGGATATTGATAAGTCCTATGCCCTTGTAGATTTAAATCTTATTCGAAGAATTAACAATTGGGAGGATAATGAAGTTGGTCATTTAGAAATTTTCTTGAAAGACTTTGACACTATCAATAGCAGTACTTCCTCTTTGTACAATGATATTCCTCAGGACCAACAAATTCATAAAATAACCCAGCTATTGCCTCAGTTCTTTGATTGGTTTAATCTGTTAGACACAAATATCATCATTGTCTTATTCCTGATTATTGTGGTAGCTAGCTTTAATATGGTAAGTGTCTTACTCATCATGATCATGGAAAGAACTCCTATGATAGGTCTTCTAAAAGCTTTAGGAGCCAGAAACGGACTCATCCAAAAAGTCTTCATATCTAATGCCCTCATTATTATTTTTAAGGGTTTAGCTATTGGCAATTTAATTGCTATTTCATTTTGTTACATTCAGGATAAATTCAAACTAATTCCATTAGATCCAGAAAACTATTATATGGCTTATGTTCCCATTTCTTGGCATTGGCCCACTTTTATTTTGGTTAATCTTGCCACCATTTTAGTTGTAGGTCTTATTATTGTTCTTCCTACGCTGTCTATAGTAAGAATTAGTCCAGTGAAAGCCCTCAAATACAAAGAATAAGTCGTGCTCATAAAAAAGGCAAACTTTCATTTGAGAGTTTGCCTTTTAAAATGATACGTCCATATCTATTTAGTACCTATTCACCGAAACGGCTGTTAAGGCACTCGATACTTTTATATATATCTTCTTATCTGCTTTGTTAAAATCGGCAGTTCTCCATGTAGAGTTACCTTCTTTCAGGAAATTGTTAAAGTCTTTTGAGTTTAACGCACCGTCCATTTCTATTTCGCAACCCACATTTTCAGGCACCGAAATTTCAACTTTAGCTACACCACTTTCCACTTCCACATTAACTTTCTCCAGTTTGTCTCCAAGTTTTACATCTACAGAGGCAGCACCAGTATGAATATCCAATTTCTTCACCTTAAAACTACTCAGGTCAAAATCTAAATCTCCAGCCCCAATACTCATATCTACACTCCAAACTGGTTTAGTACTTAGTTCAAGGAAGATTTCGTTATGATCATTGTCACCGAAATTGAAGCTTTTATTCTTTCTGGACTTCATCTCGAAGTCAATTTCATGACGGTTGTTCTTTAATTCATCAGATAGTCTATAATTTCCAGTATGTAAAAGAGTGGTAGCTCCAAAAAGGTCATTTTTTGATTCTTTCAAATGAAATTCCGCAGCTCCCCCACCAAAATTCAAGCTTGCTTCTTCTAATCCATTCGTTAGAGGTACTGAAAATTTCTGCTCCGTTCTCTTTCCTTTTTTTAAGCCTTCAGAGCCTTCATTATAACTACCTCTATCAGACTCGTCCCAGTCCTCATCTTCATCCCAATCGAAATGAAATTCATCCTTAAACTCTTCAGAAATCTCATCTACGCCATCCGAAGCAGCACTATAAATACCAAGTGGTATTGCAAAAGCGATCAATAGAGCCGTAGTAGGATTATAAAAACTTTTCTTCTCATGAAGCAATACCGCTACTCCTGCTAAAATCAGAAGTACGGGCCAAAACTTTGCGATAGTTCTAAAACTATACTCAAAGTCAATCAGGTCATAGTTGAAGGCTAAAAACACCGCTCCAACAGCCACTAAAATGGCTCCTAAAAAAACGTTACTATTCTTTCTCATATTCTAGAAAGTTTCACTGTCCTGAGGTAAAGATCCACCAGGAGTATGCGTAGAATCGAAATTATTAGTATCATCATTATCTCTAATGATAATCCAGACGCCAAGTCCAATTAAAAACAATGGCCACATTTTTCCGATATAGTGGAAAAGATTAATATCGAAAAAAGTACGGAAAGCAAAAATTGCCCCCAAAGAAATCAGCACTATTCCGCCGATTAGGTTTCCATTTTTAGATGAGTTATTGCTCATAGTTGTAAATTTTGAAGGTTTAAAAGATGATTCGTTATTACCATTAGCATAAGCAAAATCGCTTCTTTCTTCTGGCAAAACTATCCATAAAATTAAATAAGTAATAAATGCTGGCAGGGGCGTAAAAAACATGATGACAAACAATGCTCTAAATAATGTTGGGTCAATGTCAAAGTACTCCCCTAACCCTTGGGTGACTCCTCCTAAAACGGAGTCGCCGTTTTTAATCCGTCTAAGTTTTCTTTCATTCTTTTTCATATAATTTGTATTAATTCGATTCAAAGGTAAATTCAACGTTAGTACTGTGTAATACAAACTACATGAGTGGTAGCAATAGATGGATAAACCGTTAAATTAATGGTTAAGGATAAAGTTATTAAATTAAACAATAATATGTAATCCTCAAATGTCCTATTAAGAATCCTCTTCTAAGCCTTCTAAAACATCCATTAAATCGTCGTATGTACTTTCTCCAGGACTAGTTTCATGACTACCCTTGAGCCTTATGCCTTGAAAGTTCTTATTCCCCAAAAGGTCAGGAACTTGTTCTCCTGTAACATTATGACCCGCAAAAACAGAAGGATGATCGATGAGGTCTCCAGGCAAAGATTCACAATTGACCAAAATATGGTCATAATCTTTGAGTGCCCCAGAATCATGTGCCATAGTAAGCTCATAAAATAATTCTGGCACGATTTCTCTAGCCTGGGCAGCCTGTTGATCGTTAGCAATAATCAGGAAGTCTAAGCCAAATGCTTGCCAGTCCTCTGATGTCAGATGAGCAGGCCAATCATTAAACCTACCTCCTACTTTTAGTCCGCTAAGCCAATTCTTAATTTCAAGAACTTTCTCTTTAGGAATATAATCCTTGTGGTCCGCATTCAATTCAAAACAGAGGTAGTCCACAAACATTCCTGCACAATACCGTGCATCTGACAAATTTGAGATACCTGTGACTAAAACTTTTCTTTTAAGCATGATGGTTCATTTGACGCAAAAATAGCCTTCTCCGATCAAAAAAAGGGTATTCAATCCCAAAATTGGCATGTCACTTTGGCTCAATTTACATCACACCCTACCATTGAACCTATTTTGCCGCCATATGTTATTACCTTTGTCATCCAGCATGGGTTGTTGGTCAAGATATTTAATTGACTTTTAAAAAGTCTAACCTAAACGATGGGCGTTTAACCCATTTAGTTATATGAGCAAACACGGAAGAATATTGGTCGCCATGAGTGGCGGAATTGACAGCTCCCTCGCAGCTGTACTATTACACGAACAAGGATACGAAGTTATAGGCATGACCATGAAAACATGGGATTATGCAGCTTCTGGCGGAAGCAAAAAAGAGACGGGCTGCTGTAGTCTAGATTCTATAAACGACGCAAGAAACATAGCTGTAAATCTAGGTTTTCCTCACTATATCCTAGATATAAGAGAGGAGTTTGGTGATTATGTGATTGACCATTTTACCGGTGAATACCTAGAAGGTCGTACGCCAAACCCCTGTGTACTTTGCAATACATATGTAAAATGGGATGCCCTTTTAAAGCGAGCCAACAATCTAGATTGTGAATTTCTGGCCACGGGTCACTATGCCAATATTAGAGAAGAAAACAACAGACATGTCATTTCAAAAGGTGTCGATGAATTAAAAGACCAAAGTTATGTGCTTTGGGGAATCTCCCAAGACAGCCTTTCTAGAACGCAACTCCCTCTTGGAAATCTTACGAAAAAGGAAATAAGAGAAATGGCGGTAGAGCGTGGTTTCTTTGATTTAGTAAATAAGTCTGAATCCTACGAAATCTGTTTTGTTCCAGATAATGATTATCGTGGTTTCTTAAAGAGACGTGTAGATGGCCTGGAAGAAGCCGTTAAGGGCGGTGATTTCGTTTTAGAAAGTGGTCAAAAAGTAGGTAAACATGAGGGCTACCCTTTTTATACAGTAGGTCAAAGAAAGGGACTTGGAATAGCCTTAGGTTATCCTGTTTACGTAACCGAGATCAGGAAAGATACGAATGAGGTAATACTAGGTTTGGAGAAACATTTGTTTAAAAACGCCATGCATGTAGGCAAACTTAATATGCAGAAGTATCCAGATTTAATAGGTCAACAAAAGGAGACCTTTGCTAAAATTAGATATAAAACGCCTTCTGCGGCGGCTATAGCTTCGCAAATAGAGAGAGATAAAATGGAAGTAATTTTTGAAGAGCCCATTAGTGCTATTGCCCCAGGACAGGCCGCTGTTTTTTACGAAGGTGATGACGTCATAGGTGGTGGATGGATTTTAAAAAGTTTTAATGCTTAGAAGCATCCTTTTTGCCTATCATCCGTACTTTTAAGTACTGAACAGTACTATGAATAAGATAACTTTAATTTTCCTCCTTCTACAAACCTCATCAAGTTTTGCACAACAGAAGTATTTAATACTTTTTACAGACAAGGCTGACAGCCCTTTTAGTGTGGGCAGTCCACAAGAATTTTTATCTGATCGTTCTATAGAAAGGCGTGAAAAGCAGGGGATAAGTGTTACGGAACATGACTTACCTGTGAATCCGTCTTATGTGGCGAATCTTAACTCTAACGGCTTTAAGGTGCTTTACACCAGTAAATGGTATAATGGAGCCTTGATAGATATTTCTAGTTCAGAATTAGATAAGGTCTTAGCCTTGCCTTTTGTTAAAGGTGTAGAAGGAATGTCTAGAAACGGTTTAGAAGATGGCTCTGGAGGCGTTCTTAGTGCCGTTAAAGCTATGCCCAACGTGCCCATGATAGACGCTGGCACATCTGCAAATCAGCTACAAATGCTGGGTGCAGACAAAATGCATGAGATGAATTTTACGGGTAGAGGAGTTTTAATAGGACTCATGGATTCTGGGTTTTCAAATGCTGATAAGCTTGATGTATTTAAAGCTATTTTCAATGAGAATAGAGTCCTTCAAACCTTTAATTTCGTAAACGGTACGCCAGAAGTTTATTCTAATTCACATAACCATGGAACCAATGTATTGAGCTGTATAGGAGCTAGTCTGGATGGTCAAATGGTCGGTACCGCCCCTGATGCCTCTTTTGCTCTTTACATAACGGAAAATGTCAGTTCTGAGACGAGGCTAGAAGAAGCCAACTGGCTCTTTGCAGCAGAACGAGCTGATTCTTTAGGCGTAGATATTGTGGGTTCGTCGCTTGGCTATAGTGATTTCCAAGGAACTACTCAGGATTACAGCTATGGCGACATGGATGGAAACACCGCCATCATCACTAAGGCCGCAGACTGGTTGGTCTCTAAAGGTGTGGTAGTGGTAGTCTCAGCGGGAAACGAAGGAAATGGAGCATGGAGATATGTTACTGCTCCCGCTGATGGAGATTCTGTAATAGCCGTAGCCGCTGTAAATTCTAACGGAACCTATGTCACATTTAGCTCTATAGGCCCGAGTGCAGACGGTAGAGTGAAACCGGAAATTGCGGCAAAAGGAGCTGGCACCACCATTGCTAGAGCAAATAATACAATTTCAAAAGCTAATGGAACTTCCTTTGCCGCTCCTTTAATAACAGGTTTGGTGGCAGGAATTAAACAGGCCTTCCCAGAATTCACGGCCATGGAAATTCGTGAGTTATTATTTGAATCTAGCTCACAGGCCAATCAGCCAGATAATTTATTAGGATATGGTATACCGAACTTTGAGAGAGCTTATGACCTAGCACAATTAAAAACGCTTATAAATTCTACGGATAAAGATGTTTTGGTCTTCCCAAATCCTGCAGGAAATAATGGAAATGTAAAAGTCTTAATCACAAAAGATGAATTAGGAAATGAATTCAATGTGAGTTTGACAGATGCCACCGGAAGGTTATTGTTTGAAAACAGCTATAAGCGTAGCTTTTTCGACGTAAATATAAATCAGCAAGGGTTACCTACTGGCCTTTACCTCTTAAGGGTTTGGAATGGTTTATTCACTCATACGGAGCGTTTGCTTATTGAGTAGCCTTTGTTTTAGATTTCATTCTTAGAATGCTTTCTTCGTTGGTCACTAGCTCTAGTTCGGCTAGGTTTACCCACCTTATAGCATGAGTTTCATGGTTCTGTACAATGACTTGTTTATCATGAGCCACAAATAAGTACCTAAGGTCAAAATGTTCGTGCTCAGGAATGCCTTTTCTTTCTGGTATCATATGGATATCTACATCAAAAATTTGCGGCATAGAAATAGAAGGAACAATGCCTGTCTCTTCATGAAGTTCTTTCAAAGCCACTCTTAAAGTATTTTGGTCACCATCACAATGCCCACCAGGTTGTAGCCATTTTTTTAATTTAACATGATCTATCAGCAAAACTTTGTCCCTGTTTTCATTAATCACCCAGCATGAAGCCGTTATGTGTCCAATTAATAATGACCTTTCAAAACAATCTTCATACTGCTCCACAAAGTCCAACATCCTGATTCGCATGCCTTCTTCTGTTTGATTGAAGGTCATATATTGAGTTAATTGCTCTATAAGTTGTTTCCTGTTCATTAAATTGTATTAATTTTGGCGTATTAAAAGAGCGACAAATATCTCTATTGACACAAATTATTATATGAAACAGTCTTACTTAATTCTATTCATTTCTATCCTCGTTTCATTCTCAATAAAAGCACAAGTAGCACCACAACCAAGCCCCGGAGCAAGTTTTTCTCAGACCGTCGGTATCACAAGAATTAATGTGGAGTACTCTCGTCCTGGTGTAAAAGGCCGTACTATTTTTGGCGGCTTATTAAAATATGGAGAGCTATGGAGAACCGGAGCTAATGCCCCTACCATTATCAGTTTATCCAATGACGTAAAAATCAACGGTGCCACCTTATTGGCCGGTGACTATTCCCTTCACTCTTTCCCGGGTGAAAAGACATGGAAGATAGTTTTCAACACTGATCTAGATGCTGCTCAAAACACCTATAATGAACTAGATAATGCTCTCTTAGTAATTGTAGAGCCTAAAAAAGTGGACTTTACAGAGACTTTTACCATAGATATATCGGATATACATACAGATATGGCTAGGCTTAATATCTACTGGGAGCACACCGCCGTTTCACTTCAAATAACCGTAGACAATGAGTCAGCGATTAACAATGAAATTCTAATAAGAAACAATGAGGCCGCGGGTGCATTTCAGCAAGCCGCCGAATACATGGTAAATAAAAACATGGATTTAGCCGTCGCTTTAGAAAACATTGAAAAGTCTATTTTTCTTAAGGAAACATTTAGAAACACTTGGATAAAGTCTGTCATTCTAAAGCAAATGGGAAGAAATACAGATGCTCTAAAAATGGCTATCAAAGCTCAGACCCTAGGCAAAACCGATCCTGTTTATCAACTATTTAAGGATGCAGTGGAAAGCAGTATTATAGAATTAAGGTCTAGTGTTCCATCGAATTAGGAGGTGATTTGAGCTATTTCAGTAAATAGCAATACCATTAGGCTTTTGCCCTACCTCTATAGTCTTTATTACTTCTTTGGTGTTGGTATCTATAAATACCGCTGTATTTTCAAATTGATTTACCAAAATGGCCATTTCCCCATTTTGAAAAAACTTAATCATGTGAGGATTAGCCTCCGGAAAGTCAAACGATTTTGTCTCCATCCAGACGTTGTTTGTTTTTTTGAAGACTTTAACTTGATTTTGCATAGAAGCACAAACCCATAATTCATTTCTTAAAGTATTAAAGGCTAGGTTTCCAGGGTTAAAATCAAAGTCAATAAAATCAATCACCGAAAAAGTAGTCACATCCACGAAATTGACAGACTTTCTAGTTCCATTGGAGACTAGAACTACATTCTCATAACCTGGCCACACATTCCCCGCCGACAAATCTACCTTAACAGCTTTGTCCCTTTCTTTCGTTTCAACATTAATGAAGGAAAGAAAAGTACTTTCGCCACTTCTTACCACAGCGTATTTCCCATCTTCTGTAAATACTACTTCAGAAGGGTCTGCGTCTACTTGAGATTGCGTTATGAGTTTATAATTAGAAGCATTATAGACATACACAATACCGTCATGACTTAAACCTGCCGTCCAGATTTCACTATCATCTGGCGAAAAAACAGCATTATGATTGGCAAAGGGAACATCAAACTCCTTCATTTTTTTGCCACTTTGAGCATCTAAAACGACAACTCCACCGCTAAATTCACCTCCATGTAGGCCAATGTGTCCTTTAGAGAAATCGTACCCTGGATTGGCTATGGCCATTTTAGATTTATCGGTAGACATATAAACATGATGCGGAAATCTATCAATTTTGTCAGTGACCTTATAGGAGTCTATCACACTTAATCTGGAAAGGTCTATCACTTCTACAGTTCTAGAACCACCCGAAACTACATAGGCTACATTATCTCTTAATGCAGTAATTTCTTCTGCTGGTTTACAACCAAATAATAAAGCTAGTGGAAGGAGTAATATTTTGAGTTTCTTCATAAAAAATGCGTTACTATGAAGTAACGCATTTAAATATCTGCTTAGTTTCTAGAATCGAAACTATTGAATAAAACTAACTATAAAAGCCACGACCATCTTTCCAAAATAAGTGAAAGAAGCCACTAAGTATCCTCCAAGCCTCTCCGCAATACTTTGAGGCTCTTTGAGATCCTCCTTATTTTTTTCCATTTCGAAATTCACTTTTTCTATCCCCTCTTCCTCCTTAGCAAAATTTCCATTCTCTTTTTGTACTAATTCCGTTTGATTAGAATTTGTGCTATCCATTTGTTCAAATCCTGAATTAAGGACTAAAACAGAAGAAAGAAGTAATACGCCTAATAACTTTCTCATTCCTAAAAAGGCATTAATGATGTCCAAAATTCGGATTATTTTGGCAAATCTCCAACCATATCCTCTGGTTTCACCCATTCGTCAAACTCTTCAGAGCTTAAATAACCCAATTCTATCGCCATTTCTTTCAAAGAGGTACCCTTTGCATGAGCTTTCTGAGCAATCTCCGCTGCTTTGTAATAACCTATTTTAGTATTCAAAGCCGTAACCAGCATCAATGAATTATTTAGCTGACGCTTAATATTATCATGTATGGGCTCTAGGCCAACAGCACAATGATCATTAAAAGAAACACAAGCCTCTCCGATCAATCTTGCCGAGTGAATAAAATTATAAATCATCATTGGCTTAAACACGTTGAGCTCAAAATGGCCATTAGCTCCACCAATATTTATAGCTACATCGTTTCCTAAGACTTGGGCAGCAATCATGGTCATAGCCTCACTTTGGGTGGGATTTACCTTCCCAGGCATAATAGATGAACCCGGCTCATTGGCTGGTATAGATAACTCACCAATACCTGAACGAGGACCAGAAGAGAGCATTCTGATATCATTTGCAATTTTCATTAAGCTTACAGCAACCGTTTTTAAAGCACCATGTGTTTCCACAATAGCATCATGTGCGGCCAGAGCCTCAAACTTGTTTTCGGCAGTTATAAAAGGTAGACCCGTAAGCGTTGCAATATGCCGAGCCACATTCTCCGAATATCCCTCAGGTGTATTTATTCCGGTACCTACTGCTGTACCTCCGAGAGCCAACTCAGATAAGTGGGCAAAGGTGTTTTTGACCGCTTTAAGGCCATGATTTAGCTGAGAAACATATCCCGAAAGTTCTTGACCAACGGTTAAAGGCGTAGCATCCATGAAGTGAGTTCTACCTATTTTCACCACATACATAAAGGCTTTTGATTTAGCCTCTAAAGTATCTCTAAGCTTCTCTATCCCAGGAATAGTATTCTCAATCAGCAACTTATATGCGGCAATGTGCATGGCCGTTGGGAATGTATCATTGGAGGATTGAGACTTATTTACATCGTCATTTGGATGAAGAAACTTTGCCTTATCTGAGAGTAAGCCACCATTTAAAACATGAGCTCTATTGGCCATCACCTCATTACAATTCATATTGCTCTGAGTTCCTGAACCTGTTTGCCAAACCACTAAAGGGAATTGATTATCTAAGTCTCCGTTGAGAATTTCTTGGCAAACCTTTCCAATCAAATCAGCCTTGGCAGCATCTAAGACACCCGCTTCTTTATTAGTTAAGGCAGCAGCATGCTTGAGATAGGCAAAAGCCTGAATGATTTCCTTTGGCATTTTATTGATATCCCTAGCAATATCAAAATTCTCAATGGAACGCTGCGTCTGAGCTCCCCAATAAACCTCGGCAGGAACGTGAACCTCTCCTATCGTATCTTTTTCAATTCTATACTCCATATTTCTAATTAGTTGGTACAAAAATAAGTCAGGCACCAAAGGCTTTCAAGAACATAGCTCATTATTATTCATTAATGAACTGGCGAAAACCTTAATTTTGCGGTCGAATTATATATGAGGTATTTTTTAGAAATCACATATTTGGGCACGCAGTATCACGGTTGGCAAATCCAACCGAGAGAATCTAGCATTCAGGAGCATATAGAATTGGCTTTGAGCAAAATCCTTTGTCGTGAGATCCGTGTACAAGGAAGTAGCAGAACTGACACGGGCGTTCATGCCCGTCAGCAATACGCCCATTTTGATATAGAAAACTTGAATATAGCCACAGGTGATTTAAAATGGAAGCTCAATAGCTTTTTACCAAATGATATCTCCATAGCTCAGATCCTTCCAGTTCCAGTACATTATCATAGCAGATTTGACGCTTTGAGCCGTTCATACACTTATAGAGTTAATTTAGAAAAAAATCCATTTAGTTTAGTTCAATCACTTTATTTCAGAAAACCTTTAGACCTGGATTCAATGAATAAAGCAGCTTCATTCTTATTGAAAAATAACGATTTCCAATGTTTTAGCAAAGTAAGAACAGACGTGGCTAATTTCAATTGTAATATAGTAATGGCTGAATGGCATCAGATTGGTTATCAACTAGAATTTCGAATTAAGGCCAACCGCTTTCTTAGAGGCATGGTGAGAGCTGTGGTGGGCACTTTAATTCAGATTGGCGAAAAGAAAATAAGTATTTCAGAGTTTCAACATATCATAGACTCAAAAGATAGAAGGATGGCAGGAAGTGCTGCCAAAGCACATGGATTAACACTAGAAGAGGTTAATTACCCCGAGGGTTATTTTAATTGATGAATATTAGAAAAGCAGAAAGTAATGAAATAAAAAGAGTAAGAGAGCTCTTTGAGGCGTATGCCAAGGAACTAGATGTAGATTTATGTTTCCAAAATTTCGCGGGCGAGATGGATAGTCTGCCAGGCGTTTATTCTGAACCCGAAGGCTGTATTTTAGTACTAGAAAATGACAAGGCCAAACTTTTGGGAGCTGTAGCGTTAAAAAAACTGGAAAATGGTATTTGTGAAATGAAACGACTTTATCTAGAACCAAGTGTAAGAAAAAGCGGTTTTGGAAAGAAAATGGCTAATGCCATTATGGATGAAGCCAAGCATAAGGGTTATAAGACTATGAAACTAGATACCTTACAAAGGCTCGAAACCGCTGTAGGTATCTATAAAAAGATGGGTTTCGTCAGTACTAAACCCTATAATTATAATCCTGAAAATACCGTTCTTTACTTCGAGAAAGCTTTATAATGGCAGAGATTGGAATTGACATATCATTAGCAAAAAGATTGCTCGAAAAAAGCGAATTGGTGGGCATACCTACAGAGACCGTATACGGTCTGGCCGCAAATGCTCTTGATGTAAACGCCGTTGCCAAAATTTTCAAGGTGAAGAATCGACCATCTTTTGACCCTTTAATTATTCACACCGACACTATTGAGAAGGTTAAAAGTTTCGTGAAAGATATTCCACTAGGTTTAGAGCTACTCCTTAGGACGTTTTCTCCAGGCCCACTTACTGTTCTTTTGCCAAAAAATAACCATATTCCAGATTTGGTTAGCTCCGGTCTTGAAAGAGTGGCGGTGCGTATTCCTAAACACCCCTTGACTTTAGAGCTTTTGGCAGCCCTTGATTTTCCTTTGGCGGCTCCGTCCGCAAACCCTTTTGGATATATCAGCCCTACTTCTGCCGAGCATGTCAATAGGCAATTAGGTGATAAAATTCCTTATATTTTAAATGGCGGAAACTGCCAAGTAGGATTAGAATCTACCATAGTAGGCTATGAAGATGGCGAACTTACGGTGTACAGAAAGGGTGGTTTACCTTTGGAGGTGATAGAGAAACTGATAGGAAAAGTTAAAATCAAGGAGCATTCAAGCTCTAATCCAGCTGCACCAGGGATGTTGGTATCTCACTATTCCCCAAATAAGAAGGTTTTTTTTAAAGAAGATTTTTTCATGAAGTATGGAAAAGGGAGTCTTTCAAAAGTAGGTTTTTTAGGTTTCTCAGAGGCTATTGATGGAATACCGGCTAACAATCAATTCCTTTTGTCAAAAAAAGGAGACTTAAATGAGGCCGCCAAGAATCTATTTTCAGGTTTACGGTTTCTTGACAATTTGCCTATTGATACAGTATTGGTAGAGCTTGTGAAGGATGAAGGTTTGGGCAGAGCCATTAACGACCGACTAAAAAGAGCAGTCTCAAAAGTTTAATTCTCAATCAAAACCATTTCTACACGTCTATTTTTAGAACGGTTTTCTTCAGAGTCATTGTCAGCCACAGCCTTTGTTTGACCAAAACCGTTACTTCTAATTCTGTCAGGATCTGCTCCCCTAAAAAACAGGTAATTGGCTACTGCTTTAGCTCTAAACTGAGATAAACCCAGATTAAGCCTTGGGTCTCCCACATTATCAGTATACCCTACTATTTCAATAACCAATTTTTTGTTTTCCTTAATAGTCTTAGCCAACTCATTCAGCTGCTGCACTTCGGCATCTCGAATGCTAGAACTTGCTTGGTTAAAATATACCTCATCTAGTAGATATCTTTTCCCTTTAGCCTCTACTTTTTTAAACTCCTCGGCCATGGCTATTGCAGCCTTTGGTATCACTGGTGCTTCTTTTTCCTTTACTGTTAAAGGTTTTGGCTTAATAGGCTCTGGAGTTTCCACCACTACCACGGGTTCCTTAATTACGGATGCAGGAATTTCTTTTTCTATTGGTTTTTCTACAGGCTTTTCTATTAATCTTACACTCTTAATGAAATTAGATTCCACCAAATCCTTAACATAAAAATTCTCAGAGAAAGTATAGTAACCCTCTTTGACAATTTCTAAGGTGTATCTCATTTCTCCATCTAACTCTGCCTCATAAAGCTTTGTAGTTGCTGTAAACAATTCTTGCACTCTCACGCCTTTATCAGACACTAGGCTAAACTTCAAAGACGTCAAGGCTTTTGCGGTCTCTAAACCCTCTATTTTGAATTTAACCTTGTAGGCCTCTCTTTTGATGGCCATTCTTAGAATACCGTTCTTAATATCCTGAGGACGAATTGCGGACTTAAAAGTGTGGTAACTTTTCGCTTGAATTTCCACGCTATATTGTCCCTTTGTACCCCAAATTACCTCTAAAGCCTTAGTCTCAGAGTTCTCATTGACCGGCATTTCTTTCTGGTCAAGGAAGTATTTCCAGTTCGCTTTAACTATTTCATTCGTCATGAAATCATATGCTGCTAATTCACAACTTTCAGTGCCAATTGGCGTCAAATAGAGTTGCTGAGCATTACTAGAAATTGAATTTGGCCTAAATCCATCCTTATATCCTTCTGCCGAAACAGAATAGTTGATACTGGTTCCACGCTTAAGTTTTGCTAAAAACTCACCCTCTTTTTTAGTATTATAGACAAAAACTTCTCTACCCTCGGCAGCCTGAATTTTGAGATCGCCATTAAAAATAGGCTTGTTGGTTTGCTCTTCTACTAGTTTATAGGAGTGTGTAGATTCTTTATCCCAGAATAATTCTACATTAAAGCCTCTATTGTCTTCAGAAAGCACTTTTGTTACTGGATTGTAACCCTCCAGGCTTACTTCAATAAAATACTTCTTATCGGTGTCTGTTATGAATTGATGCTGACCAGATGAGTTTTTCTGAATACCTTCTAACTCTTGGCCTCCTGGTCCGTAAACTCTAAAATCAGCGTCAGTAAGTTTTTCTTTACTGTAATGATCAATGATGTCAATGAAAAATTGTTTATCCGCTTTTACAAGCTGATAAGAATTTTCTAAAGGGCCCCCTAGAAAATTACTCACCCCAAAAGTACCCGTCTGAGAAAGGTAACCTTCACTAATAATTTCTAATTTATATTCCCCTATTTCCTTCGGAACAAAAGGCTGCCCTTTCTGGTACGTCAGTGTCTCTTTTAATCCTGATGGCGTTGTAATATTGATCTTAGCAGCTATATCTCTGGAAGTAAGTTTATCCGTAATATTAAAAACCATCGCTGTCAAAGGTCTCATTCTAGCCACTAAATCCTCTCTTTGAAATCCTTCAATAGGCTTATCATAAAATTGATACCCATTGGCACTAGCCTCTATTCTATAATTAATACTATGCTTAAACGTGAACAAGACAATGCCATTAGAAACGTTTCTTGAGAGTAATGGAGCTCCTGAGGAAGTCTCTATTACGGATACATTTACAGCAACTGGTTTCCCTGTTTGTTCATCAATAAATTTGACAGCTACCTCTTTTGCAGGTCTTTCCAGTTTAACCTCTTTTTGCACAATGACTGTCGGGGAACCTATTTGCACCTCTACCTGCTCATTTAGGTCAGAAAATCCAGCAGACTTAATTTGGACATAATAAGTGCCGGCCTGATTCAATGGAACAGAATAGGTAAGTGAATTTTTAGTGGTGTTCCCTCGGCCTACCATTTTGCCCTCAAAAAAGATTTCAAAAGCTGCGGGTTCACTTCTCCCACTTTCCAAGGCTATTGCAGTAAGGTTTAAAGTGGCCGTGGGCCTACGCTCCATGGCAAATTTAACTTCCTCACCGTCTTGTAGAACGGTTTCTTGCAACTGTTCTGACTCATCATAATAAAAGTCTAATATGGCCTTTACTTGAATTTCATCTCCCTTTTTTATTTCTACAAACTGAAGACCATCCTCCGTTTGTATCGTGTATGACCTACCTGTCTTTTGTGATTCAACTCGCCATTCTACTTTGAGTACATCACCCCCGTACTTATCAGAAGCCTCTAAATAGATTACTTTTTGGGCATAACTTTGAAAAGACGCTCCAAAGGGTACTATTAGAACAATATAAAATAAGAGTGATTTTAATCGGGCGTTCATTTGAACAATTGGCTTTCTTAGAATTCTTAAACCTTGGCTTGGCTGACTGTATTAAAGACATCGCAAGGACATACAATTTTCTGAATTAATTTACATTTTTAATCAATTCGATATGTTTTTTTTAGTTCTAAAACGATTTAGAAATGAAAAAGTATAAGTTTGATACTTCTTCATTTCTTTATTACGTCATAAATTAAAAGGGTTATACATTCCATGTACTTTACACCAAGTTTTTTGCCATGTATTGCATATTTCCAAGAAATATTGTCTCAAGACACAATACGTTTAAACGCCAATGATATTTACATCAAACAGACTTATAGAAATAAGACACAAATTTTAGGGGCCAATAAGGTTGAGAACTTGATAGTTCCAGTTCATGCTAGTTCTATGAAAACCCCCTCGAAGGATGTTAGGATTGATAATAAAACTTCGTGGCAACGAAACCATCTGAGAACTTTGGAAGCAGCCTACCTGAAATCTCCTTTTTATCAATTCTATGACTATATTTTTGAACCTCTTTTCAAAAAAGAATACATTTTTTTGATTGATCTACAGATTGAAAGCCTGACAGTTTGTCTCCGATGCCTGCAATTAGAAAAGACAATTTGTCAGGAGCCTATTTCCGCAGGGAAAGGCCTTATAGATATAAACTCAAAGGTTTTACCAGCTGAATACTCCTTTAAACCCTATTTACAGAACTTTGGCAATGAGTTTGTACCTAACCTCTCTATTATGGATTTACTGTTCTGTAAAGGCCCAGAGGCTATAATTTACTTAAGACAGAGTGAACAGTAAACATTCATATTTCGTTATATTTGAAACTGACACAAATACGTGTACTAAAAAGCAATAGATGGAACCCAAATTTTCACAGAGAGTAAAAGAGGTAATTTCCTTAGCAAGAGAGGAGGCATTACGTTTGGGTCATGACTACATTGGCACCGAGCACTTTATTTTGGGCATGATTCGCGAAGGCGATGGCATGGGATTAGAGTTAATCCGAAAAACTGGAATAAAAATTACCGACTTAAAGCAGAGCATTGAGTCTGCTACACGTGGCACCGCCACCAATAATATTAAGAACCTTGCAAATATTCCTTTAACAAGGCAATCAGAAAAGGTTCTTAAAATCACTCATTTAGAGGCTAAAATTTTCCGTTCTGAGGTTATCGGGACAGAGCATTTATTATTAGCCATACTTCGTGATGCTGATAATCTAGGCTGCCAGATAGTTAATAGGTTTAAGGTTAATTATGAGCTCATTAAAGAGATGCTTGAGTATCAATTAACTGGAGAAAGCCCAAGCTCAATGGAAGGCTCTGATACGGAGGACGAAGACAGAACATTCTCGGGTTCTGACTCGGGTAAAACAGGTTCAAGAGAGAAGACAGGTGAAAAGTCTAAAACGCCTATTCTAGATAATTTCGGAAGAGATTTGACTAAGATGGCCGACGCTGGAAAGCTTGATCAGATAGTGGGAAGAGAAAAGGAAATTGAGCGAGTAGCTCAAATACTTTCACGAAGAAAAAAGAACAATCCTATTCTAATAGGCGAGCCGGGCGTGGGTAAAACAGCCATTGCTGAGGGTCTTGCTTTGAGAATTACTCAAAAGAAAGTATCCCGGGTACTATATGGCAAAAGAGTGGTAACACTTGATTTGGCTTCATTGGTGGCGGGAACAAAATACCGTGGTCAGTTCGAAGAAAGAATGAAAGCTGTGATGGCGGAACTGGAAAAGTCTCCTAATGTCATTCTTTTCATAGATGAGATTCATACGATTGTTGGTGCTGGAGGTGCTAGTGGCTCTTTGGATGCCTCAAATATGTTTAAGCCAGCACTGGCTAGAGGTGAAGTACAATGTATTGGAGCGACGACTTTAGACGAGTACCGTCAATACATTGAAAAAGATGGAGCATTAGCCAGAAGATTTCAAATGGTTATGGTGGATCCTACTTCTGTAGAAGAAACCGTCGAAATTTTAAATAACATTAAGGATAAGTACGAAGAGCATCATCATGTAACCTATTCGCAAGAGGCTATTGAAGCAGCCGTAAAATACTCTGACAGATATATTTCTGATAGATTTTTACCTGACAAGGCCATTGACGTTATTGATGAAGTTGGTGCTCGTGTTCATATTAATAACATCCACGTTCCACAGGAGATCATTGACCTTGAGGAAGATGTAGAAAACATCAAAGTTGAGAAAAATGCTGTTGTAAAAAGTCAGCGATATGAAGAAGCTGCTCAGCTCCGTGACAAAGAGAAGAAGCTTATAGACCAACTAGATAAGGTAAAGCAGGCTTGGGAAGAAGAAAGTAAAGAGAAAAGGCATTTGGTTACGGAGGAAAATGTGGGTGAGGTGATTGCCCAAATGACGGGTATCCCAATCAACAAAGTCAATATGAATGAAGGCGAAAAAATCCTTAAAATGGGAGATTCGCTTAAAAACAGAATTATTGGCCAGGATGCTGCTGTAGGTAAATTGGTCAAAGCCATCCAAAGAACTCGTGTTGGCCTCAAAGATCCTAAAAAGCCAATTGGTTCTTTCATTTTCTTAGGACCTACGGGTGTTGGAAAAACGGAATTAGCAAAAGCTCTTACAGAATACTTGTTTGATTCTGATGAAGCTTTAATACGCATAGACATGAGTGAGTATATGGAGAAGTTTAGTATCTCCAGACTCATAGGAGCTCCTCCAGGATACGTTGGTTATGAAGAAGGCGGTCAGTTAACCGAAAAAGTTAGAAGAAAGCCTTACTCTGTTATTTTGCTTGATGAAATAGAAAAAGCACATCCAGATGTATTCAATATTTTACTTCAAGTCCTAGACGACGGTATATTAACTGATAGTTTGGGAAGAAAAGTAGACTTCCGAAATGCGATAATTATCATGACATCAAATATTGGTGTTACAGATTTAAAGAATTTTGGAGCAGGTATTGGGTTTGCTACGCAAGCCAGACTTAATAATCAAGATGAAGCTATTAAAGCCACCATTCAGAGTGCTTTGAAAAAGACTTTCTCTCCTGAGTTCTTGAATAGATTAGATGATGTCATCATTTTCAATACACTTGAAAAGGAGTCCATTCATCAAATTATAGATATTCTATTAGAGAAATTGTTTGTCAGAATTAAAGGATTAGGCTTCAACATGGAGCTGAGTGTTGCCGCCAAGGATTTCGTGGCAGACAAGGGTTACGACAAACAGTATGGTGCTAGACCTCTGAATAGAGCTATACAGAAATACGTAGAAGACCCGATGGCTGAAGAAATTCTTAAAGGAGGACTGAAGGACGGAGATGTAATTCTGGTAGGTTATAAAAAAGGTGCTGAAGAATTAAATTTCTCTAAAAAGAAAAAGAAGGCTAAAGTAACGCCATAGCATTCAAATGAATAAAACTTTTATTATTCTAATAAGTCTGTTGCTCTTTCAGGGCAACAGACTTTTTTGTCAGACACTTTCTGAAAACGCAGAAATATCCTTGTTAACGATAGCACCTGGTGAGGAGTTATGGTCTTTCGCTGGACATACGGCTGTTAGAGTAAGAGATCCCAATACGGGTATTGATATAAACTTTAACTACGGACTTTTTGATTTTAGAACAGATAGTTTCTATCTCAAATTCTTCAAAAATACGCTTCCTTATCAAATAGGAGCTTATAATTTCAGACAAGAAGTCCCATATTGGCTGGAGGATCATCGGAGAGTTACGCAACAGGTATTACGCCTTGATTCTACGCAAAAACAGCAAGTTTTTGATTTTCTGGTAAACAATTATAAACCGGAGAACAGGGAGTATATGTATAAGTTTTTCTATGACAACTGCTCTACCCGTGTGCGAGATGTTTTACAAACCGTCTGTGGAGATAGCTTAGCTTTTAGTGAAACACTACATGCCAAAGAGAGTTACAGAAGCTGGATAGACCTTTACAATCAGAAATGTGAAAGCTATTGGGTGGAGTTTGGCATGGATATTTTAGCTGGGCTACCTGCTGATGAACCCGCTGGCCATTTAGGAGCCATGTATATCCCTGATAACTTGATGTCTGCTTTTGACTCTGCTAAGGTTTATCAGAACGGCAGATGGACGAGCCTTGTGTCTCAGAAGTTTGACCATAATAATGAAACCATAGACCACAAACCCATTTTCATTAAACCATTCTTGTTTTTTGGAATTCTGTTTCTCCTAATCGCTGGAGTGACTTTTATGGAATACCAAAACAAGAAATGGCATATCTGGATAGACAAAGTCCTTTTTAGCATTACTGGGCTATTGGGTTGGTTCATGCTCTCTCTTTGGTTTTTAACGAGCCATGGCGTGATGAATGAAAATCTGAATCTCCTCTGGGCCTTTGCTCCTGTATTTCCTGCGGTGTTCTTCCTAAATAGAAAAGCAGGCACACAAACTTGGTTGAAGTATCTATTCTTTATTCAAATGCTATTAGCCCTACTTCTCATATTAGGTTTTAGCTTTTTGCCCCAAGAGTTTCATGAAGTCATTATCCCCATTGCAGGAATAATTTTAATTCGGTCCTATTTCATCTGGAGGAGAAAATCATAGACGCAGACCTAAAAGAACTAATCAAATTCTGAAATCGTTTTAGTACTAATGAAAGACCTTCAATACCCTATCGGAAATTTCAAATCTAAAAGTGAGTACACTCCAAAAGAGATAGCTTCTCACCTAGAGATACTTAGAAATTTCCCAGTGGAATTAGAGAAGGTTTTAGATGGAATTACCCAAAAACAATTGGCTATGGCTTATAGGCCAGAGGGCTGGAAGGCCCAGCAGGTTATTCATCATATTGCGGACAGTCATATGAATATGCTCACACGTGTGAAGTGGACTCTGACAGAAGATACTCCTAAAATAAAGGCATACTATGAAGACAGATGGGCCACACTTAGTGATTATTCATTGCCTTATGAAGTTTCGGTGAATATGATTAAGTCTATCCATGCTAAGGTGGTGGCATTATTAGAAAATGTAGATAATGAAACTTTGGACAAAAGTTATTTGCATCCTGAAACCAACTCGGCTTTCAATTTAAAAACGGTTATGGCTCTATATGCATGGCATGGTGCTCATCATTTAGCTCACCTTAAAATTTGTAAAGGAGAATGATTATCCTAGAAAACATAATAATAATAGCCCTTTTGGGATTGGCCTTGGGCTATTTAATAAAAATGGTTTACAATCAATTTACTAAAGAAGATGCCGGTTGTGCATCTTGCTCAGGATGTTCTGTAGATGAAACGTTGTCAAAAATGCCTAAAATAGTTAATCAGCAGAACTAGCCTCTTCTATTAATTCTTCCGAACCTTCCTTTCCTAACCATCTATCTATCAGAAAGTGAGCTAAATAGATTAAAGGAGTTAAGGCTATCGCAATAAAGAATTTGAAGATATAATTATTAGTGGCCACCTGGGTCACTTGCTCCCAAGACCAGTTTCCAAAAACATAAAAGGCTATAAAAATCACCACGAATGAGTCTATCAATTGAGAAACTACCGTGGAGCCTGTAGCTCTTAGCCAAACCATTCTATTCTTAGTCAAGTTTCTCAAACGATGAAACACATAAGCATCTAATATTTGACCTAATAGAAAGGCCGATAAACTTCCGATAATGATGCCCATCCCCTGTCTGAATATCATTCGGAAACCCTCGTTAATATTGATGGCCTGACCGTTTGCGTCCGTTGAGTTCACATCTAACCAGAAGGCTGCTGGCTCCACATAAACAGCTGTATAGATAACTATAAAACTAAAAGTAACTAAGGCTGCGGTTAAGTAGGAGATGAATTTTACTCCCTTTTTACCAAAATATTCATTGATAACATCTGACGTGATGAATACAATAGGCCAGTTGAGCGTACCGGCCGTTAGAGCAAAACTTAAATCAAAACCTAGAAAGGAAATATTACTTCCATCAAAACCAAGGGTCTGATCAAGACTAAATATTTTAGCCCCTATTATCTCTGCCGTGATAGCATTGGTTAAGAATATACCACAGAGAATGATGTAGAGTTTTTGTTTTTTACTTGTCATCTATTTTGAAATGAATCTTTCGTACAGGGCCTCAATAATTAGTCAATTTGCTATTCAAACCACCCTCCCATCTTTAAGCGTAATGACTCTATCTGCTAAATCTGCCAGTTCTTTATTGTGAGTCACTAACACAAAAGCACAATTAAATTGTTCTCTTATGGAAAGGAATAGTTGATGTAAGTCGTCTGCGTTTTTAGTGTCCAGGTTTCCGGTGGGTTCGTCTGCAAAAATAATTTGAGGTGAATTAATCAAGGCTCTTGCCACCGCCACTCTCTGTTGTTCTCCACCAGAAAGCTCAGATGGAAGATGCTCTTCCCTACCCCCGAGACCTAGTAGGCCTAACAACTCTTTGGCTCTTTCTTTTACCTCTTTTTCATCGCGTTTACCTATCCAACCAGGTAGGCAAACATTCTCAAAGGCGGTTAGCTCCGACATGAGGTTGTGAAATTGAAAAACGAAGCCCAGTTTTTCATTCCTAAGTTTAACTATCGCCTTATCAGTCAATGAGCTTAACTCCGTATTGTCCAAATAAGTTTTACCTGAATCTGCCGAATCTAAAGTCCCTAGAATCTGAAGAAGCGTAGTCTTACCTGCCCCAGAAGGGCCTACTATGGCAACTATTTCGCCTGAAGAAATCTCTATGTCAATCCCTTTTAAAACCTCTAGTTCACCGTATTTCTTTTTTATCCCCTCCGCTTTCAGCATAATATATTCTTCAATTCCTTTGGCAATTATATCAGTTTTTAAGCTATTATCTTATGAATGAATTGATTATTTACCTAATTTGGTCGCAAATAAGAAAAGTTCAATTCTCATAACATTCAATAATGAACATTCACGAATACCAAGGTAAGGAAATTCTAGCCAAATACGGAGTAAAAATACAGCGTGGAATAGTCGCTGAATCTCCAGAAGGTGCCGTTACGGCATACAAAGAGATAGCCAAAATGTCCAACTCAAATTTTGCGGTTATCAAATCTCAAATTCATGCTGGAGGAAGAGGGAAAGGAAAAATAGTAGGCATGGAGCAGCATGGTGTACAGTTGGTAAAATCTGCAGAAGCTGTGAAGGAGGCCGCTAGTAATCTTCTAAGAAATGTATTGGTTACACACCAAACAGGCCCTGTAGGCAAGGTGGTAAATAAGGTACTTTTAGCTGAGGATGTATATTACCCGGGAGATAGTGAGCCTAAAGAGTTTTATATTTCTATTCTTTTGGATAGAACAAAAAGCTGCAATGTTATCATGGCGTCCACAGAAGGTGGTATGGACATTGAAGAAGTAGCTGAAAATACACCTGAATTAATTTTCAAGGAGTGGATAGACCCACGCGTAGGTCTTCAAGGATTCCAAGCAAGAAAGGTGGCTAATAAGTTAGGGCTTAGTGGAAAGGCCAATAAAGAGATGGTTAAGTTTATATTTTCTCTTTATGCGGCATATGAGGGTTCAGACTCTTCTATGTTTGAAATCAACCCTGTCTTAAAGACATCTGACGATAAGATTTTGGCGGTTGATGCCAAAGTAGACTTAGACGACAACGCTCTTTACCGTCATCCAGAACTAGCAGCTCTTAGAGATAAAGCCGAGGAAGACCCTACGGAAGTAGAAGCTTCTGAAAGCGACCTGAACTATGTAAAACTTGACGGAAACGTGGGTTGTATGGTAAATGGAGCTGGACTAGCGATGGCTACTATGGATATTATTAAACTTTATGGCGGTGAGCCTGCCAACTTCTTAGACGTAGGTGGAGCTGCTAACGCTGTCACAGTGGAAGCTGGATTCAGAATTATTCTGAAAGACCCTAATGTAAAGGCTATTTTCGTTAATATCTTCGGAGGTATCGTCAGATGCGACCGTGTGGCTAACGGAATTGTAGAAGCATATAAGTCTATAGGTGAAATACCTGTACCTATTGTGGTTAGACTTCAAGGAACAAACGCCGAGGAAGGAGCAGCTATTATTAATGAGTCTGGTCTGAAAGTATTTTCTGCCACCAAATTAAAGGAAGCTGCAGAATTGATTCAAAGTGTACTCAAATAACCTTTAAAAATCTTCTTATATTACTCCGTGAATTAAATCTTCACGGAGTTTTTTTATGATACGAATCTGGTATGAAATAAGAGGTTTGGCAAAAAGATTCTTTGACCTAGAATCTGACAGAGCCTCATTTAATGGGATAATTGAAGGTATAGAAGCTGGAGTAGAAATCAGGGGTACTAACCTCTGGATTTTAATATTTGCTATTCTTGTGGCCTCGGTAGGCCTAAATATGAACTCCACGGCAGTAGTAATAGGTGCTATGCTTATTTCACCACTTATGGGGCCAATTATGGGAATTGGTCTTGGAGTTGGTATTTATGATTTTGCTTTAATAAAAAAGAGCTTTCGAAGTCTGGCTGCCGCCGTTATTATATCTGTTTTAGCTTCCGCCCTTTACTTTGCTATATCCCCTTTAAGCGACGCTCAATCTGAGCTTTTGTCTAGAACTCAGCCTACTATTTGGGATGTATTAATTAGTTTTTTTGGTGGCCTGGCAGGAATTGTAGCTGTAACCAGAAAGGAGAAAAGCAATGTAATTCCTGGTGTGGCCATAGCTACTGCTTTAATGCCACCATTATGCACAGCTGGATACGCCTTAGCCACGTTAAACTGGGCCTACTTTTTAGGAGCCTTTTATCTTTTCTTTATTAACAGTGTCTTTATCAGTATTTCCAGCATGATTATCGTTCGTTTCTTGAAAATCCCAAGCAAGAAGTGGATAGATAAAGTACAACAGCGTAAGATGAGAGTCTATGTTTACTTTGTAGCGATTGTCACGATGGTTCCGAGCATTTATCTTGGATTTTCAATCGTTCAACAAAGTATTTTCAGACGAAACGCGAATTTATTTATCAAAGAAGAATTCGTTTATCCAGAAACCAATGTTATCCAACAGCTTGTCTCTCCTTCTGATAAAAAGGTTGAGGTCTTCCTATTTGGATCTCCACTAGACAACACAGAAATTAAAAGGCTCCAATCCGAACTAAAAGACTACGGTATTGAAGAAGCCAATTTAGTAATTCGTCAAAATCAAGTAAATCAGAATTTGCCTGATGTGGAGAGCGTTAGAACTGGCATTATTGAAGACTTGTATAGGAGAAATGAAGACCTCATGAAAACTAAGGATGAGCGATTGAGTATTCTGGAGCAGGAACTTATTCAATACAAAACCTATGAACTAATTCAGGACGAAGTTTGCAAAGAATTGGAGGTTCAGTATCCTGAAGTAGAATCAAGTGCTTTTAGTACCATGCTTCTTCATCATAAAGAAGCACCTACAGACACCGTCACCATGGTCTATTTAGACACCAAAAAGGTTATTAAGGGGACCAACTTCACCAAATTAGAGGCTTGGCTCAAACTCAGATTAAAAACTGAGAAAATTAAAATTGTACAGCAGTGAATAGCATAAACAGTATTTTAGATTTTAGATTTTTTGAGTACAAAGATTACCAATTCGATGTTGCTCACTTTCTACTAATTATAGTAGTCCTTCTGATTACTCGGTTCTTACTGTTCACTGTTAGATCAATTATCAAAAAATTTGTTAATAGTGAAAAGCTTGATGTGAGAAACAGTCAGAGCTTTTTTCTTCTTTTTAAGTACCTAATCTACGTGATTACTATTGTTATTGTCCTAGAGATAATTGGCGTAAAAATCACCATTCTACTTGCAGGTTCCGCGGCTCTTTTAGTAGGTATTGGGCTGGGGCTTCAGCAAATTTTCTCTGACATAATTTCTGGAATATTCCTGTTGGTAGATGGAAGTGTTAAGATTGGGGATGTTATGGAAGTAGATACTCTGGTAGGGAAAGTGACCCAAATTAACCTAAGAACAAGCGAAATACTCACCCGAGATGGCATTACCATTATAGTTCCTAACCATAAGTTTATCACTGAAAATGTAATTAATTGGAGCCACAACGCCGCTTTAACTAGGTTTGATGTTAACGTGGGTGTTGCTTATGGCACCAATCCCGAAAAAGTAAGAGAAGTACTTCTTCAATGTGCTCAAGAAATAAAGGAAATATCGAAGTCAAAGAATAATGTACCTAACGTAAGGCTTACAAGTTTTGGTGACAGTTCACTTGATTTCCAACTGCTTTTCTGGAGTAAAAATGTTTTCCTTATCGAACAGACAAAGTCCGACCTGCGGTTTATTATAGCGAATAAATTTATGGAGAATGATATTCAAATCCCTTTCCCACAGAGAGATTTGCACATTAAAAGTGGCAGTTTGATCTAAAAAAAACAGGCTGCTTTTTTGCAACCTGCCTCTTCAAAATATCCTTGTAGCTTACTTCCCCCCGTAGGCATAGTAATATTTCATGGCCTTCGGTAAGAGTTTTTCTAACTCCGCTATTCTCCCTGCATCTGTAGGGTGAGTAGATAGTATTTGTGGTGGCTTTTCTTTCCCTTCCGCCGCTGCTGCCATTCTTTTCCAAAACGCCACAGCTTCATTAGGATTATACCCTGCCATAGCCATAAAAATAAGACCCAGCTTATCTGACTCCGTTTCTTGCTTTCGGCTATTAGGTAAAACGCCACCTAACTGAGTTCCTATACCCAGCACTTGACCTGCTGTTTCCATAACCCGTTGGTCTTTAGTAATAACACCAGCTGCCACAGCACCTACCTGGGTAAGGCCTTGTGCTATGAGAGCCCGGCTCATACGTTCCCTTCCATGATCCGCAATAGCATGAGCTATCTCATGCCCCATGACTACAGCTATACCATCTTCTGTTTGACAAATAGGTAAAATTCCTGTATAAAAACAGACTTTTCCACCAGGCATACACCAGGCATTTATCTGGTCGCTCTTAACCGTTGAAAACTCCCATTGATAGCCATCAATAGCTTCACTATAATTATTGGCAATTAGATAATCTTCCACAGCCTTTTTTATCCTGGAGCCTACTCTAGCCACCATCGCTCCTTCTTTGGTTTTGTTCGAAACAACAGACGATGTATCCATAAAGCCCGTATACTGAGCAAAACTTAGTTGCTTCATCTGGTCTGAAGACACCATACCCACAAATTGCTTTCTGTTTGTTAATGGAACTCTCTGACAGGACATTCCTATAAACGCTATGGCAAAAAGTCCTATAAATAGGCCTCTGATTTTTTTCATTGTAATGGGGTTTCTTTTGTTCTTAGGCAGCTTTATTTAAGCTGCTTTAAGTAAATTTGTGATTAAGTTACGAAAGAAAACGAAAAAGGATGAAGATTATCGCAGTCGGTCGCAATTATGTTGAACATATTGAGGAATTAAAAAATGACTTCCCCACTTCACCTGTCATTTTCACCAAGCCAGACTCTGCCATTCTATTAAACAATGACCCTTTTTTCTATCCTCCTTTCTCCAGTTCCATTCATCATGAGGTAGAAGTGGTTATTAAGATAAAAAAAGCAGGAAAGAATATTCAAGAGAAATTCGCTCATAAATATTATGACGAAATAGGCCTTGGTATAGATTTTACTGCACGAGACATTCAGTCGGAGTTAAAGCAAAAAGGACTTCCTTGGGATTTAGCCAAAGGGTTTAATGGATCTGCTCCACTTTCTAAATTTGTTTCCAAAGAAAAATACAAACTTGGAGATCTTAATTTTAATTTAGAGGTAAATGGAGAAAACCGCCAGACAGGAAATACCGCCAAGATGATATACTCGTTTAATTATATCATAAGTTTTGTATCCCAATACTTTACGCTAAAAATAGGCGACTTGATTTTTACCGGAACGCCTGCTGGAGTTGCTGAAGTGAAAATTGGTGACAACCTGAAAGGTTACTTAGAGAAGGATTTGATGTTTGATTTTAATGTAAAATAATTTGCTAGGCATTTCTGTCATACATTTTTTATTGCTGCTTCTAGGTTTCGAAGTAGCTGAACCTCAAAAGATTGAGGTCAAGGATCCCTATGAAAAAGGTTATTTTTCTTTTCCAATCAACCCTGGAGTTACAACTTCTTTATCTGGTTCTTTTGGCGACCTAAGAATTAACCATTTCCATGCTGGACTTGATATTAGGACAGGTGGAAGAGAAGGAAAGGGCGTGTATGCCGCTGCATCTGGCTATGTCTCTAGAATAAAGGTGGCTAAAGGGGGTTATGGAAATGCCCTATACATTACCCACTCGAATGGTCTCACAACGGTCTATGGGCATTTAAAAGAATATGCCAAACCGATAAAGGCTGAATTGTTAAAACGACAGTATCAAAGTCAAAACTGGGAGGTAGACTTATATTTTAAGCCTAATGAGTTAGTTGTAAATAAAGGGGAATTGGTAGCACTATCTGGCAATACAGGAGGTAGTGGTGGTCCTCACCTTCATTTTGAGATAAGAGATGAGGCCGAAAATACTCTGGATCCTTCATTGTTTGGATTTAAAGAAATCAAGGACAATGTGGCCCCGAAAGTAGAATTCATTACGCTAAGGTGCCTTTCTGCGGATGCTCGTGTCAATGGTGCCTTTGGAAGTTTTGACTTTCCGGTAAGTTTAACATCTTCCGGCCAATATAGATTAGCTACTCCTGTTAAAGCCTGGGGGGATATTGGGGTGGAAGTATATACTTATGATAAAGCACAAACTACTCCTTTTAAGCTGGGAATTAAACACCTGGAATTACTCAAAGACAATGAAGTAGCTTATACCTTCCAGCTAGGGAAACTCGCCTTTGATAACAAAATTGACATGAACCTTCATACCAACTATGAACGCATGGTTAATGGTAACATAAAGGTACACAAGGCCTATTTTGAGCCTGGAAATAGATTAACCTTTTATAGTTTCTTAGCAAATAATGGACTTTTGAGCTTTAGAGACAATGAAACGCATCAAATATCTCTTATTCTAAAGGATAGCTATGAGAATATCAGGAGAGTTGATTTCCCGATTGAAAGTCAAGTATTCGGAGAAAGTCTGGTACCAAACGACTTAAACTCTGGCGAAATAACTAAGGCTACGCTTCTTGATAAATTTGTGAAGATAGTTCGAAGAAAAAGTGATGTCCCATTAAAGCTTATTGACGGGAACTTCTCTGAAAAAATATCGCCATCATACGTTAATAAGTCCGAAGAGACATTTATTATAGATCTGGATGAGCATTTCTTTTCCGCTTATGTGAATGAAGGTACTCTTTACGAAGCTCCTTTTACTGGGGAGTCATCCACAACTTTTAACAAAGTAAGTCAGAAGACCTTCGAGGTTGATTTCAAAGAAACGCTTTATCACCCCATCTATATAAGTTTGAAAGAACAGAATGAAGCTCTTCATTTAGACAGAGACACCCATCCTTTAAAAGGAAGATATGAAACCAGATGGAAAGTGCAAAGGGACGAAATTATAGAAGCTAAAGATAAAGCTTACTTTATGGATAGTAGGCAACCGAAGTATGTAGGGGGCCAGTGGAGAAACAACACCATAACCTTTCATCCAAAAGAATTAGGCACATTTGATATTTTACGTGACATTATTCCACCAAGTATTCAGGTTAAAACTTTAAACGAAAGTCTGCTCATGTTTTCAATCAAAGATAATTTATCCGGTATAAAGTCCTTTGATTGTTGGGTGAATGATACTTGGGTGCTTATGGAATATGAGTATAAAAATGGACTACTCTGGTCTGAAAAGTTGGAAAACAGACCATTTACTGGCAAGTTAGTTCTGAGAGTAATAGACCAATGTGATAACGAACAAATTTATAAATCAAACATCTAATATGACTTTAAAAATAGGCGATAAAGCACCCATCTTTGAAACGATTGACCAAAATAGTGTTGCAGTAAATTTTGGTGATTTTAAAGGTCAAAAAGTAGTCATCTACTTTTATCCTAAAGACAACACACCTACTTGCACTGTGCAGTCTTGTAATATTCGTGACAATTATGACGCTTTCTTGGCTAAGGGAATAAAAGTATTTGGTATCAGCACAAGCGGTCTTAAAGCTCATCAAAACTTCATTAAAAAGTTTGATCTCCCATTTGACTTGCTGTTAGATACTGATAATGCAATTACAGACCTTTATGGTGTTTGGCAAGAGAAAAACACTTTCGGGAAAACTTACATGGGGACGGTTAGAACCACTTTTGTGATAGATGAAACAGGCATTATTGAAGACATCATATCCAATGTCAAATCAAAAGAACATTCAAGTCAAATACTGCGATAATAAGTGTCAATATGACATTTTTAAACAATTGCTTTCTTTTCACCACATATTCCCTAATTTTACTCCGTTTTTAAATTAAAATATACTCTTAAATGCAAATTAACGAACTTCAGGATATCGCTTCTCAGGTTAGAAGAGACATTGTACGCATGGTACATGGTTGTGCTTCTGGTCATCCGGGCGGCTCCTTAGGCTGTACAGATTTGTTGGTGGCTCTATACTTCCAGCAAATGAAAATCAATAACAGAAAAGGCAAAGGCGGAAATCTTTCTTTTAAGATGGATGGCATAGGTGAAGACTTATTCTTTCTTTCTAATGGCCATATTTCTCCAGTCTTTTATTCGGTTCTTTCTAGAAGAGGTTATTTTGAAGCTGCCGAAATGGCAACTTTCAGGAAATTAGATACAAGACTTCAGGGCCATCCTACAACTCACGAAGGCCTTCCAGGAATTAGAGTAGCGTCAGGTTCTTTAGGTCAAGGGATGTCTGTGGCAATAGGTGCGGCACTTTCAAAAAAACTAAACGGTGACGATAGAAACGTTTTCGTTTTAATGGGAGATGGTGAACAGCAAGAAGGCCAAGTTTGGGAAGCAGCACAGTTTGCCCCACATCATAAAGTAGATAATCTAATAGCTATCATTGACTTGAATGGTCAACAAATTGATGGTCCTACAGACCAAGTGATGAACAACCTGGACCTGAAAGCAAAGTATAAGGCTTTTGGATGGAGAGTAATGGAAATAGCCGATGGCAACGATATGGAACAAGTGGTGAAGGGATTACGCAAAGCCAAAAGGATTTCTGGCAAAGGAGTACCTATTATGATTCTGATGAAGACAGAAATGGGAGCTGGTGTAGACTTTATGATGGGAAGCCATAAGTGGCACGGAATAGCCCCAAATGATGAGCAATTAGCAGCAGCCTTAGCTCAATTACCTGAAACTATTGGAGATTATTAAAATCAGAACATTATCATGAAGAAATATACATATACAGAAAAGCAAGATACGCGTTCAGGTTTTGGAGACGGCATGACCGAGCTTGGAAGAACTAATCCAAAGGTGGTAACCCTTTGTGCCGACCTCGTTGGTTCTTTAAAAACAGCCACTTTTATCAAAGAAAATCCTGAGAGATTCTTTCAAACAGGAATTGCTGAAGCAAATATGATGGGTATCTCTGCTGGTTTAACCATCGGAGGATTCATCCCCTACCCTACTACTTTTGCGAACTTTGGTTCGGGAAGGGTTTATGACCAAATAAGACAATCAATAGCCTACTCTGACAAAAACGTCAAAATAGCTGTTTCTCATGCAGGATTAACTCTTGGAGAAGATGGTGCTACGCATCAGATTTTAGAGGACATTGCTATGATGAGAGCTATGCCAAACATGACCGTTATAAATCCTTGTGATTATAACCAGACTAAAGCCGCCACTATAGCTCTAGCAAGTCATGTAGGACCTGCTTATTTAAGGTTTGGTCGTCCTAAGGTGCCTATTTTTACGGCAGCAGATCAGAAATTTGAAATAGGTAAAGCATGGAAGGTCAATGAAGGAAAAGACGTGAGTATTTTCGCTACGGGTCACCTTGTATGGGAGGCTATTCAAGCCGGTGAAATCTTAGCAGAAAAAGGTATAGATGCAGAAATTATAAATATCCATACCATTAAGCCTTTGGACGTGGCTGCCATTATCGAGTCTGTTTCAAAGACCAAATGTGTGGTAACTTGTGAAGAGCATCAGGCCAATGGCGGCCTAGGGGATGCTGTAGCTCAAGTTCTTGCTCAAAATTGCGTAGCTCCTCAGGAATATATCGCCGTTAATGATTCATTTGGTGAATCTGGTAAGCCAGAGCAATTAATGAAGAAATATGGTTTGTCTTCTGAGAATATTGTAGAGAAAGCGTTGAAGGTTATCGGGAGAAAGAATTCATAATAAATTCCTACTTTTAAGGGTTTCCTGATGTATGCATTAGGAAACCCTTTTTTTATGAAAACAGAAGACATCATAAAGCAATTACTGCTTGACAAAAGTCAGCATGAAGCCGCTTTTCAACTTATACTAAAAGAGTACAAGGAACGCCTTTATTTCCTTATCAGGAAAATAGTGATAGACCATGACGATACGGACGACGTCCTGCAAGAGGCGTTTATCAAAATCTGGCGTAATCTAGAAAAATTCAGAGGCGACTCTAATCTTTACACATGGCTTTATAGAATAGGAACCAATGAAGCTTTGACTTTTCTAAGAAGAAGAAAAGATGCTAGAAACATATCTATGGATGAAAATCCTGAACTCATGAATATGTTAGAGTCTGGAAGCAGCACTTCTCACATTTCAGGAAATGACATAGAAATGGCCTTGCAAAAGGCCATATTAGAACTGCCTGAAAAGCAAAGAATAGTCTTTAATCTAAAGTATTATGAACATCTAAGCTACGATGAGATTGCAGAAATTACCGACACAAGTGTAGGTGGCTTGAAATCCAATTACCATGCGGCTAAAAAGAAAATTGAAGCAATTTTAGGAAGTGATTAAACCTTCATGTCTAATTGACATCTAAGTACCGTGAAAGATAATAAGAACCAAGACAATCAACATCCATTGCAAATTGACAAAAACTATTTTGACAATTTGGAAAACACCCTATTGTCAAAAGTTAAAGGAGATAAGTATCATCTTCCTTTAGGTCTTTCTCATCCTTTTATAGCTCCTGGGGGATATTTAGAGAATCTTGTAGTCAAAAAAGACACTTTCCTTGAATTAGGAGTTGAGCATCCGTATCAAGCTCCGAATGGTTATTTTGAGCAATTAGAGACCAAAGTATTGTCCCGAACTGCCTTAATTTCAAAGGAAATAAAAAATACTCCTAAGCTTCAAGTAAGCTGGAGAAACTATGCGATGTATGCGAGAATTGCTGCGGTAGTACTTATATCAGGTCTTTTTTCATTGTACTTTTCAGAAAATCCCTTAGCAGGGCAAAACGAAGAACTAAGCCTTTCAGCCTTGCATTCTGACGAAATCCTGAGTTACTTGGAAGAAGAAAATTTAGTTTTTGAAGATTTCACAGAAGTTATCTATTTAGAAACTGATTTTGTAATAGACCAAGACCAAAAGGTTGGAATTCAGGAATTTACAGAAGACGAATTATTAGAATTGATAGATTTTCAATTCCCAAACGAGATATAAAATGAAATTCAAAGTACTAGCCATTATATTACTATTTTGTGTAAGCCTTGGGGCATTAGCCCAAAATGGTCACTCCGGAAGAAGTGGAGGAAATATGGAAAGAGTAAAGGCAATGAAAGTAGGAATCATCACTGAAAAACTTGCCCTTTCTGGAAAACAGGCCCAAGGTTTTTGGCCCATTTATAATAAGTATGAGCACGAAAAGTGGGAACTAAATAGCCAACTGAGAACCAAAATGAGATCTCAAAGAGGCCAAGAACTAAATGAAAAACAAGAAATAGCCAAACAGGACGCCATCTTTGAACTCAGGGAAGAAGAATTGGCCCTTTCTAAGAAATACAGACCGGCATTTCTAAAGGTAATTTCTGCAAAGCAATTCTCTGATTTGGTTTTTGCTGAAAAAGAATTTAACCAAATGCTTTTAAGGGAGCTTCGTCAAAGAAGAGGTGATAGGAGTTCTGAGAAGTAGTTTCTTTCATTAATCGAATTCCCTAGTCAGCCAAAACTTCTTTCCACCTATCTGATTCGGCAAGCTCTTTTACTACGCCTTCTGTTAAAGTCTGACATGTACTTTTCCAAAAATAGGTTATCTACTAATTTACCTAAAAAGCCGAAAGGCGATTGGTACTCAAAAATATCAATCATAAGAGTGCCACCTTCCGTTTTTTTAAAGTGGTGCTCGTGCTTAAAACTTTTAAAAGCCCCACTTAGCATTTCATCAACGAAATAGTCCGGCTCCTTGAATTCAGTTATTTTGGAAGTCAGGTTTTGATAAACCCCAAAATGCTTTGCCCTCCAAGTTACAGATTCTCCCAAACCCATTAAACCCTTTGTTTTACCAGCTATGGCAGTTTAATTTGTCTGACTTGTAGATTTCTTATGTAAATCGATGCTTCTGGAAAGATCGAAGACAATTTCTCTTTTCGTAGACACTTTAGTTTGGAGTTCTATTCTTGGCATCTTGATTTACGCTAACCAAAACAACGTATAATGTTGGAAAATCTTAGTTATAATTTAGGAACTAAAACACCGTCAGCCACAAAGCTCAGAGATATTTCGGGTTCTCTTATTGCTAAGATTTCTTCTTCAGATTTTCCAGCATCTTTTGCGTAATGTCTTAACTCTTCTACAGACGTAGTACTTACTTCTGGTCTTCCTTTAAATATCACTTTAGTTCCTGCTAAATTCTTAGGGACAAAGAATCCATAGTCCTTAAAAGTAACTCTCATGGTTTCCCCATTATCTAAATTGACTGTCATCCAACATCCTTTGGCTTGACAAACTGCATTCACTTCACCTTCGACCTGAATGTCGTTCACCTTATCAAGATTCATCTTTGTCAACTCAGAGGCTTCGGAAGTCTTTTTTGCCTTAAAATCTTCTCCGAATGAAGCGAAATCTTGAGCCATTGCTCCAAACGAAAAAAGAAATAAACAAGTTAAAAGTACGTGTATTCGTTTCATAATTTGGTTTCGATTTTATTTTCAAATTTAAGGTTTAATTTTAAAAATTTTATCTGAATCAAGAAAGTGTTGAGGCTAAGCCGCTGATTAAAACCATTCTATTAACTCGGGGTCCAAATATTTTTCTTTGATTCCAGGATCTGTTTCCAAAAGTTTTCCAGCCTCGTCTACGGTCGCAGCATTGAGTATAAAAAGACCACTATAAGTCAGGTCATTCTTTCCAAAGGTCACATATACCACAAGCTTCTCTTCCTTCGCCAATCCTAAAATATTTAATATAATGACATCCAAGGTCTTCATTTCTTACATCTTCGTTTTATTTGCTGCAGTTTTGAGAATTACAAAAACATAGCTTTTCATACCTTAGCCGTCTGCTCTAAGAGACATCGCTAGTTCAGCATCATAATTTGGATTAAGGTTTTGACACTCGACTAACGAAATCTGTTAAATGAATAAATATAGTAAACTAAGATTCCCCATATTATTCTTTAGTTAAAAACCTCTATCCAACCTTTACAGCTTTCCCCTCCATCTAATTTTAATTCGTAGAAATACGTATCTGAGTCCACGCCTTTACCCCATGAATTATCATAAGACTTATTTTCATAAATGAGTTTCCCCCAACGGTCATAAATGCCTATTTCAGGGCTTGGAAGACCTACCACGAATGTATCATTTTTGCCATCTCCGTTTGGCGAAATGGCGTTTGGGATAATACCGTCCGCATCTGGTACATTCAGTTTTTTTTCTGTCAAAATCTCACAGCCTATATCATTCGTCGCTTTTAAGCTTACCGTATACTCTCCAAAACCAGTGAATCTATAATTCTCAGGGACACGGTTCATGACACTATCTTGACCTTCTAAATACCAGGTAAACGACGGTGAACCTTCCGTTATATTTTCAAAGATTAGATGATAAGGCTCAGCACAGAAGTACTCGAAAGAATAAGTAAAGTCAGGAGTGAAAGACTTATCTATAAGCACCCCAACTGCCTTAACTGGCTTACAGCCATCCTCATAGAACGCCCTAACATTGTAAGTAGTAGACTCGATTGGCCTAACTTCAATAGATGGTGCACGTACAGAGTCTGTTCCAGGCCCAGTCCACAAAAAATAATTGGCAGTACCCGACGCATTTAGAGTAAGCAATTTTCCGTCACAAGACTTCAGGTTTTCAGTTACCAAAAAATCTGCTTTATCATCAACCACCTGGACTTCTACTTTCTTGGAGACCGAACACATGTCATTACTTATTAGCACCTCAAAAACAGTAGTCTCCAAAATCTTAGCAATTGGGTTTTCAATATTAGATTGATCTAAAGGCTCGGTAGGTGACCAACTATAAGACAAGCCACCTTGAGCTAAAAGTGAGATTTCATCTCCACTGCACACCGAAGTGTCTGGGTTAGTTTCTACATCGAAAGGGATAACTTTGATTTGTCTAAAACTAGAGTCAGATTTGGCACAAGTTATTGAATTAAAAGCCTCCAGCTTCAGGGTATAATCCCCAGCAGAATCAAAAGCGTACTCGAAATTTGAGAGACGAGAAAACACTTTGCCGTCCAAAGTCCATTGATATGTTCTACTTCCTGTACTCATATTTTTAAGCGTAATATCTGTACCAACACACACAACCGCTGGATTAACTTTATCATTATCAATAATATCAAAATCAGCATTCAACGCATCAATATCCAATTTAAAAGCTGCCATATTACAATTAGAACTTTTATGGTTAGACTCAAATGCATTTAATGTAGGAAACCCAACAAAACTACCTGAACGGCAGACACAGGCAGAATGATAGATAATTCCATTTTTATCAAAGCGGCACGTACCTCCATCTAAGTGATCTCCGCGTTCCTCATCTGGATTAGTTGGAGCCTCGGAACCAAAATATGTACCATAAAGAAACGACCGAGCCTCTGCCTCAAAAATACCGAAGTAGAAGCTACTACCAGAAGTTTCTGGCTTATAGGCATCAATAGAAACAGGAAGCCCACAGGTAGTGCTGTTTCTGTTATAACCTCCGTTTTGATTGACTTTGCCTCCCCATCCAGCGACATAAATATTCCCACAGCTGTTTACTAAAAAAGCAGTGGGTACCAAATCCACCATACCCACCTCTCTGCTTGAACCAAATACTGTAGAAAACCGAGTTTCTGATAAACTACTATTTAAACTATGGATAAACTGTCCACTTCTAGGGTTTTGGTATACCGTTCCTTTAATCGGATAATCACCTAAAGTCAACCCAAATACATATGCATTACCGGCCTCATCTAAATCTAATAAACTACCTATATCATCTTCAACGGTTCCTAAATAGGTCAGACTCTGTTTAATTCCATTCTTGTATTTGGCAATAAAGGCATCTGACCCGCCCAAAAGCTGCCTTTCTAAAGCCAAAGGCGTAGTAGCTAAATCCGTACTTCTGGTAGTACCGAGTACAAAAACCTCCTTACTCTCTGTTACTCGTATACCGTAGCCAGCGTCATAGCTTCTCCCCCCTAAATAGGTACTCCATATTAGTTCGGATACATTACTATTTAACTGAAATACAACAGCATCATGAACACCCTTTAAGCCTTCAGTGTTTCCAGTTGTTGGAAAATCCACCGATTCTGTAATAGAAGCCACATAAATATCATCCTCCGGCCCCACGTATACTTCTCCTCTGAATTCATCTCCATAATTCGTTATTTCGAAGTTTCTAAAATCATGTAATCCATCGTTTTCACTACCTCCCATGTATGTACTCCCTTTCAGTGAACTACCATCCGGAGCAAGCACCGAAACAAAAATATCTGTACCAAATTCAAAAGAAATCCCCGAAGTAACGGGTGCACGTGCAATAAGGCTCGTCCCTGCCTTAAAACCTCTTTGGTAAGCAGTACTGGTCACTGGAAAGTCCATGGAAGAAGTCGTTCCAAAAATCACTAGCTCCCCCTTAGAATTACAAATCAGACTATGCGGTACCTCAGACTGACCCCCACCTAAAAAAGTAGCGTACAGTAATTCCTGCCCATCTGGGCTATACTTCATTATGACAATATCTGTGTTAAGGTTCCTAGAGTCATTGCTAGTTCCCTCACTCAAAAGCTGAAATGAACCATCTGTTACTGGAAATTTTGGCCCAAAAACCGTCCCGCCTGCGTATAGATTACCGCCATCATCAAAGGTGGCAGTGTGACTCCAATTGTCTGAAGTAGAGCCGCTGTAAGTCGAAAACACCAATTCTGGATCTATAATGAGGTCTAAACTTGTATCATAATCCTCAATCTCAAAAGACAGATTTTCTTTTTCTAAAACAAACTGAGAGTTTACCGTTTTCTTGCTCTTACCGTTATTTTGATAAGTAAAAGGAGCAAATTCCTTAAACGCATTTATCTTGGTTCTAAAGTTTAGATCACCGTTGGATAGACTCATTTCCTCATGGCCTTTATACTTTAACTTTATGTCTGATGGATCCCCTTTAGGATGAACTAGATATTCATATTTTAATGCCTCACCAATGCTGTAGAGTCTAAAATCAATGCCTTCATAAATGTTTTTTAGCCAGACTTCCTCGTAGGCCCCGGCGTCCGAAACCCACTTCTTTTCATCTGATCCATAAAAGAAGTTGTATGCTTGCTTTTGCCGTTTAAGAGGTTCAGAATTTGGCACGTATGCATTTAAGAAATCGAGAGAAACTACCTGAGTTTGAATGTCCGAAAGACTCTTTCTTAGATTACCATTGTCAGAAATACCTGCATGGACTTGATTGGCCATTTTAGTGTCATAAAAGAAATAATCTAGGCCCGTATTTTTTACGAATACATATCCACCAGGAATGTCAGATCTAAAAAGGATTTCCTGAGGCCATTGGCCTTTATTTTCAATAAACAAAAATTTGGATGGAGCCCTTTGAGCAAATGTCAATAAGGGCATTATAAAGAGAACTAGTAGCTTTCTTAATTTACGCGACTTTAAAGTCATCAACCGCCAAAACTTCATCGCAGAATTGATATTCTCTTTTATCATTAGAGGAAATAATAACCAATTTACTTCCTTCTACTTTAGAAACCATATTCAAATACCAATCTATTCCCTGCTGATCTAAATTAGTAGTAGGCTCATCCAAAAAAATGGCTTTAGCACCTGTAGTGAAAGCTAAGCCTAATTTTAATCGCTGCTTCATCCCTGAAGAGAATTGCTTAATGGGCTTATCTACATGACTTTCTAAAAAAATAAGTTTTAGAAACCCTTCTTTATCAAGTCCAGACTGTAAAGGTTTAAATTTGAAGTGAAAGTCTAATGCTTCACCGAGGGAGTACTCTTCTATTAAATCAATATATGGTGCAGTTATAAAAAGGTGCTTATAAACCTCCTCCTCAGGGATTTCATTATCCTCTAGTTTGTAGCTAATCTTTCCTAAATTGGCTGGTATTAGTCCAGAAATAACTTGAATTAAAGTGGACTTACCGGAGCCATTAAAGCCAGTTATGGCGTATTTCTTTCCCGCCTTGAAGACATAGTTGACATCTTTAAATATCCATTCGTTTCTGAATTTTTTGCCAATATTTTCAAGTTTAATAGTCACTTAATTTCAGATCAATCAGATTTGCTGCCTCCATTTTTCAAAACCCCTCGCTCCGAGTTCTTTAAAAAAAACAGTATTTCATCCCTTTCTCGAGTAGCATCCATTTCTAGTTCTATGGCTCTTCTAGCGTCGGCTATATTTAGTCCCTTTAAGAACAGAAAACGATAAATCTCCTGAATCTCCGCTATTTTTTCATTTGAAAACTCTCTTCTTCTAAGTCCGATAGAGTTTACTCCTACAAAACTTAAAGGCTCTCTTGCTGCCTTAATAAACGGTGGCACATCTTTCCTTACTAAGGAGCCTCCCGCTATCATGGCATGGGCTCCTATTCTTACAAATTGATGAACAGCCGTAGTGCCACCTATAAATGCATAATCATCTATAAGTATATGACCCGCCAACTGTACACTGTTTGCCAAAATAACATGGTCCCCGATAATACAATCATGGGCAATATGGACATAAGCCATAACAAGGCAGTTTGCCCCTACTACCGTCTTATATTTATCTGTTGTTCCCCGATTGATAGTTACACATTCCCTAATCGTCGAATTGTCACCAATTTCTACCGTTGTATACTCGCCTTTAAACTTTAGGTCCTGTGGCTCAGCAGAAATAACGGCACCAGGAAAAATCTTGCAATTTTTACCTATTCTGGCACCTTCCATGATAGTCACATTTGGGCCAATCCATGTTCCCTCTCCAATGATTACATCTTTAGATATGGCAGTGAAAGGTTCAATAACCACATTTTGAGCAATCTTAGCTTCGGGGTGTACGTAAGCCAAAGGCTGATTCATATTCTTTTATAATAGTTTTATTTTCTAACCAGCCTAGCTGTCATATTCACGCTACATACGAGATTTTTACCAACCCAAGCCTCTCCTTGCATCTTTGCCACACCCATTCTAATAGGTGCTAAAAGGCCACATCTGATTACTAACGTATCTCCAGGTAAAACGTTCTTAAAAAAACGACATTTCTCAATACCCACCAAATATGGCCAGTATGCCTCGGGTTCTCCAGTAGATGTTAACACAAGGACTCCCCCAGTTTGAGCTATCGCTTCCACCTGCAATACACCCGGCATTACAGGATTATCAGGAAAATGGCCAGTAAACTGTGGCTCATTCATAGTAACGTTTTTTACTCCCACTACAGATGTACCATCAAGTGACATTATCTTATCCACCAACTGAAAGGGATACCTGTGCGGAAGTAATTTCGCGATTCCGCTAACATTATAGACTGGTTCCGCATTTTGGTCAAAAGTAGGTGGTGCTTTGGCTGCAGCAGCAATAGCTTTAGCTATCTTCTTTGCTAATGACACATTAGATGCGTGCCCAGGTCTAGCGGCTAAAATATGTGCCTTTAACGGTCTCCCCACAAGTACGAGGTCACCCATTAAATCTAACAGTTTATGTCGAGCTGGCTCGTTTTTAAACTTCAAAGGCTCATCATTCACAAAACCAGACTCGCTGATCGTAACCTTTTTCTTGCCCAGCATTTTTGCCAGTTCTGCAATTCTTTCTTCACTTACTACATCCTCGGCAATAAGAATGGCATTATTGATATCTCCTCCTTTAATGAGACCCGCCTTATAAAGCTGCTCTAACTCATGTACAAAAACAAATGTTCTGCACGCAGCAATACGTTCTTTAAAATTCTCTATTTCATGTAATTGAGCATGCTGTGAGCTCAAAACTTTAGAATTATAATCGACCATCACGGTTAAACGGTAATCGTCTAATGGCAAAGCCGCCATTTCTACACTGTGGTCGTCATTATTAAGTTGAATAGCCTCTGTAATGGAGAAATAGTTTCTAAGGGCATTTTGTTCAGTGATAACACCCTTTTCTAATAGTTCTACAAAGGGCATGGCACTTCCATCCAAAATAGGAATTTCTGGGCCATCTAATTTTATAAGCAAGTTATCTACTTGCAAGCCACCTACTGCCGCTAAAAGATGCTCCGTAGTCTGAACCTTTGCATCGCCAATGCCCAATACAGTTCCTCTGGCCGTGTCAATTACATACTCCACTAAAGCCGGAACTTTAGGTTGGTTTTCTAAATCTGTTCTCTGAAATACAATTCCGTGATTAATTCCAGCTGGACAAAGCGTTAAATTCACTTCTTCTCCGGAGTGAAGACCCACGCCTTTTACAGATACCTCGCTACCGATGGTAGATTGCTTTGTGTTCATTTCTAACTTATTTCTCTTCTAAATCTCTTAAACGTTTCTCTAGATCTGGTAGTTTCTTAAAAAACACCATAGATCTTAAATGCTGCTGTAAATTCATGAATGGCGTTCCATTCACAGATAAATTTTCTTCTATAATATCTCGGTTAATGCCAGACTGTGCTCCTATTTTGGTGCCGTCAGCCACTTTTACATGCCCAGCAAAACCCACTTGGCCGCCCACAACACATTTGGCTCCAATCTTTGAAGAACCAGCTATTCCGGTTAGAGCCGCCACCACCGTATTCTTACCTATCTGAACGTTATGAGCTATTTGAACCAGATTATCAATCTTAACACCTTCCATAATTAGGGTGCTCCCTATGGTACCTCTGTCTATGGTCGTATTACTGCCTACAGAAACATTATTCTCAATTTTGACATTCCCCATTTGTGGCACTTCAATATAAGACCCATCTGGCTGTGGAGCAAAACCAAAACCATCTGAGCCAATAACAACCCCACTATGCAGCACACAGTTATCACCAATAACCGAATCTGACAATATTTTTACACCTGCGTAAATGATGCAATTTTTACCTATGCTCACATTATCGTCAATGAAAACTTGCGGATAGATTGTGGTGTTTTCTCCAATACTCGAATTCTCAGAAACATGGGTGAAGTTCCCTATATAAACATGCTCGCCTATTGTGGCACTCGCATCAACAAAAGCTAGTTTAGAAACACCCGTTTTGCTTTGTTTTTTAATTTTCTGATATTCTCCTAATAATACAGAAAAGGCACTATAAGGATCTTTAACTTTTATAAGCGAAGAGTTTACCGACTCTTTGGCAACAAATGAGTCCGCTACGATGACCGCAGAAGAATCTGTTTGGTAAATATGTGCCTCGTATTTGGGGTTTGCTAGAAAAGAAATACCACCTTTTTTTCCCTCTTCGATTTTGTAGAACTGGTCGATCTCCAAACTGTCATCTCCCTCTACTTTTCCTCCTATCAGTTGGGCTATTTGGCGTACTGTGAATTTCATACTGGCTTTTTCTGTCTTGCTATTAGCATAGTATTAGGACTGCAAATATACATCTTTGGCCCAACATAGATAATGTTTTTTGACTATCTTACTTAGAGCTTTTACTGTGGGTAAGTCAGAGGCCTCTGTGATATCTTTAATTTCTCCAGACTTCATTAATATCCTAATATGACTGTTTTCCACTACATATCCCGCATTACTAATACTATCCGTGTGATAAAAATTTCCTAAATCATTGGGGTTTACTCCTTTCTGAAGCAATTCTTTTTTAATATCTTCTATTTGTTCCTTTTTAGGCTTAACATCTGTGACTGTAATGGTATACAGTTTCCTATTTACGAAAGATTTTGCTAAAAAAGAAAGTATGTCATCATCGTGCCTTCTCCATGTTTTTAAGGCATACCAAATATCCGTATCATCAATATTTAGAAAATCGTCTAGGGTATCCTCGTTTTTTTCAAATGCTTCGAGATCTAGTTTCTCATGAAGGAACACCCTTAAAAAAGGGGAACAAGGCACATCTTTGCCTTCCGACATTAAGTATCTAGCACGTTCTAAGGCTTTGATAAGAATAACTTCTGCACTCTTGGCCGTTTTATGAAGATAAACCTGCCAATACATCATTCGTCTCGCGTTCAGGAATGTCTCTACTGTTAATAGGCCTTTCTCTTCTACCACTAGTTCGCCATCCACAATATTGAGCATTTTTATAATACGCTCAACACCAATTCTCCCTTCCGCTACTCCTGTAAAAAAACTGTCTCTATTAATGTAATCGAGCCTATCCATGTCCAACTGACTCGAAATCAATTGATGAAAAAAACTACGTTGATAAGTCCCTTTAAACATTTCTATAGCCATCTTTAGAGCCCCATTAAACTCCCCATTTAGTCTTTTCATGATTAGTTCAGTGATCTTCTCATGATCTATTCCTGAAAGAAGGGTGTATTCTAAAACATGCGAAAAAGGGCCATGCCCAATATCGTGCAAAAGAATTGCGACCTGTGCGGCTTCCCTCTCCACATCCATGATGAGATGACCTTTGGCTTCCAAACTATTTAGAGCCTGCCCCATGAGATGCATGGCCCCTATAGCATGCTGAAAACGAGAGTGTAGGGCTCCGGGGTATACAAAATCCGTAAGACCTAATTGCTTAATTCTTCGCAATCTTTGAAAATACGGATGCTCTATAAGATCATAGATTAAGTCACTTGGTAAAGTTACGAAACCGTAAACCGGGTCGTTAAGGATTTTTCTTTTGTTAGTTTTTCGCATCTATGTTGGCAAAAGTACCAACCTATTCCGTGGTTTATAACTTGTAACTATATTTTTCCCTATATCAGGTGGTTATTCAAGACCATTGAATAGATAAAGCAAAGACTTATCCCATTTTCTTTTTTCTGAATAGCGGTTGTTCTAAATTTACTCTACAGAAACCACAGAATGGGTTTCTAAATTAAAACTCATACAAATTGTCGGAATCAGAAGGTATTGATTGGAGAAAAGTATTCTCCGTTAAATCCATTTTATTTATCATTATTGGCTCTTTATGTGCTACCATAGCCATTAAAGGTTTTATGATACCAAATCACTTTATAGATGGTGGTGTAACTGGAGTCTCTATATTAATTCATGAAATTTTCCATATTGACGTAAGCATTCCTCTTGTTCTTATAAATCTGCCATTCATATTTATAGGTTATCATAAAATTGGGAAAAACTTTGCCATTCACGCTTTAATAGCTGTCATCTTATTAGCCATTCTGCTTCAGTTTGTTGAAATCCCTGCCATCACAAGCGACGAGGTTCTGATTGCCGTTTTCGGTGGTTTATTCATTGGCCTGGGTATTGGCTTTGTGATTAAAGGGGGTGGGGTAATAGACGGTTTAGAGGTTATTGCAGAGTATTCAAACAAGAAATTTGCTCTCAGTGCCTCAGAAATCATAATGCTCATAAATACTGTTCTTTTCCTGATTGCGGCCTACAGTCTCGGTATTGAGAAGGCCATGTATTCAATTTTAACCTACTTCACTGCTCTTCAAGTTTCTAATTATGTGGTGGATGGTTTCGAGGAATATACTTCCCTAACTATAATATCCGCTGATCATGAAAGAATGAAAAGTATGATAGTCAATGACCATCAAAAAGCCATTTCTGTATATAAAGGAGAAAGAGGTTATTTGCCTGCTAGTTTTGGCATAAAACATGACACAGACATTATAGTTACTATTGTAACACGGTTAGAGATTCATAAACTGAAACAGGAAATATTCAAGCTTGATCCAGCCGCCTTTATTTTTGTTCAAAGCATAAAAGAAGTAGGTGGTGGTGAGGTCAGGAAATTGAGAGAGCACTAAATGGAGACTAAATTCGAAGATATTAGCCGAAAGGTCGTAGCAGTACTTAGCCAAAAACTCCCCGCTTACCTCACTTATCACAGCATAGAGCATACTAAGTATGTCGTTAAAATGGCGGAATATTTGGCATGGAGAGAAAACATGCCTAACCATGATATATTTTTGATTAAGGTAGCAGCACTTTATCATGATATTGGCTTTATAAAAAGCCGCGAAAATCATGAAAGTATTGGATGTGATATCGCTCGTGAAGAGTTACCTAAAGAGGGAATTCACCCCGATGATGTTACTAAAATATGTGGGATGATAATGGCTACTAAAATACCTCAGAACCCTCAAAATTTGCACGAGGAAATATTGGCAGATGCAGATTTAGAATATTTAAGTACTCAAAACTTTGAACCAGTCAGTGAAATGCTTTTTAAGGAGCTTAAGCATTTTAATCCAGCATTTACAAGGAAGGACTGGCGGAAGGTCCAGATAGATTTCCTGAGTAATCATTGCTATCATACGTCCTTTTGCAAAAGGTATAAAGAGAATTTCAAAGATCAACACCTCCTGAAATTAAAAGGCTTAGATCTTAAATCACTCAAGGGTAAATAGTTACTCTATAACGGCGTAGCACTTTACAGGTCGTGCTTTATTTTTAAGATCCAATGCCCCTACTTCTTGGCACTTAAAGGAGTCTTTAACTTGTAGATAAGCTGTTTCTGGAATAAGGATTTGACTAGCAGTAGCTGCGGCCTGAAGCCTAGCAGCCGTATTAACCACATCACCAATTACCGTATAGTCTAATCTTTTTAAGGTAGAAGAACCTATGTTTCCTGAAATCACTTCCCCAGAAGCAATACCAAGGGCTACCTTAGGAAGGTATTCCTGTTCTTTTCCTACTACGGGGTCTTTTATATTATCTATTTGTGACACTAAAGAAAGTGCCGCATCAATGGCCCTGTCTAAATGGTATTCACCCTTAAAAACGGCCATGACAGCATCTCCCATGAATTTATCTACGAAGCCATTATGAGCAATAATTTCTTTTACGATGATGTCAAAATAATTATTGAGAATATTAACTACAAAATCTGCACTTTCTTTCTCCGTGATGGCTGTAAATCCACATATGTCCACAAAAAGTACAGAGGCTTCAATGGTCTCATTCGCCGTAAGAGAATCAGCGAACTCCTGCTTGCTCATGAAATTTAAAACACTACCATCTACGTACATTTTAAGTATGTTATTCTCCTTGATCGCGTCTATTGTTTCGCGTATTTGCTGAATATGAATGATGGTCTTTTCCATCGTGACTTCTAGGTCTTCAAAATTGACCGGTTTACAGACAAAGTCAAAGGCCCCTTTATTCATTGCCGTCCGAATGTTATCCATATCGCCATAGGCCGACACCATTACCACCTGAATAAGGGGATTGTTTTCGCCAATTTTCACCAAGAGTGTTAAACCATCCATCTCTGGCATATTTATATCACTCAAGACCAAAAAAATATCTGGCTGAGCTGCCAAGACTTCTAATGCTTCCCTCCCATTTTCCGCAAAGAAAAACTCATATTTTTTCTCCCGTATTTGACGACGGAATTTTTGACGTATCAAAGCTTCCAAATCGCTTTCATCATCAACTACAAGTATTTTAGTATTCATTTGGGCCATTCAAAATTTCACTCTTTATTCAGTCTCAATTTTAATGCAGCAAAGTCTAGTGGTTTGGTCAAAAAGTCATCTGCTCCTAAATCTTTGGCTTGCTTTTTATTATCCTCATCTCCATAAGCTGTAATCATCATGACCACAGGAGGTGGTTTGTGATAGTTATTCCGTATTTTTTTCAGTAACTCAATACCGGTCATTCCGGGCATATTAATATCTGATAATATTAGCACCGCCTCTGACTCATGTTCCATTAGATATAGAAGGGCATCTTCACCTGAGTGGGCAAACGAAAAGTCAACTTCCCCTCTTCTAATTTCCTTACGGAACTTCTGAAGGAATAAATCCTTAACATCAAATTCGTCGTCTACAACAAGTATTTTCATGGATAGGCAAGTTAAAAGAATTCTATGTAATAAACTTTAATTTTATGGGTAGAGTTAATATAAATTCGGAACCCAGTCCAGGTTTTGATTTGAGTTTTATTTCGCCTCCATGAGCTATAATTATATCATGACTCAGTGAAAGGCCTAACCCGGTACCTTCGCCAGAGGGTTTAGTGGTAAAAAAGGGCTGGAATATTTTCAATTTATTTTCAGTTGATATTCCAATGCCGTTGTCTTTGATGGATACTTGGACTTTATTTTTTAACAGCTTTGTAGAAACAGTAACCAGTGGTTTATAGTCCTCTATTCCATTTTTTGCTTTAGACTTAACTGCATGAAATGCGTTATTAAGGACATTTAGTAGTACTCTGCCAAAATCCTGCGGCACCACCTCTATACTCCCCACATTAGGATCTAGCTCTGTTTTAAAGTCTGAATTGAAGCTTTTGTCCTTAGCTCTTAAACCATGATAAGACAGTCTTAAATATTCGTCACAAATCTTATTTAATTCTACAAATTCTTTAGTGCCAGAACTTGTCCTAGAATGCTCTAACATACTTTTCACTATACTACTTGCTCTATTCCCATGATGACTTATCTTAGAAAGGTTCTTCATGATATCAAGAAGTAATTCCTTTTGAAGATCAATATCTCTATCCTCGACAGCCTTTTCTGCTTCTGCCTCCAGTTCTCCAGCTAATTCTTTTGTTAGTTCTGAGAAATTATTAACGAAGTTTAAGGGGTTCTGAATTTCATGGGCTATACCCGCCGTTAACTCCCCTAGAGATGCTAGCTTTTCTGATTGAATTAACTGAGCTTGTGTTGCTTTTAATTCATCTAATGCTATGATTAATTCTTCCTTTTGCTGAGAAATCTCAGCAGTTCTTTGAACCACCAATTCTTCTAATTCATCATTATGTTTTGTAATAGATTCATTTTTTTCTTTCTCGGCCCCTAAGGTTTTATAATGCCTCCAAGCTCCTATTCCATAAGCCAGCATCCACAGCATACTACCGTAATTAAGGATATCCAGTGTCGTGGAGTTGCTTTCAAAAAAGGATAGAAAAAAGAAGTTTAGAATATTGTAAACAGTACTGATTATAAAATATGGTATAACCGCATAGGCTAGCATTTTCCCAAGAGTGTCATGCCTTAGCAGCCACAACACATAAACTATAAGACTAAAAATAAAGAACCAAAGGGCACCACCAATATATTCCAACTTTTCTGGTAGAAACATACTGAGAACAGTAATTCCTATACTTGCATATAATGCCTTCAAAAGCAAATCGTCCCAAAAGGGCAATTCCTTTTTTAATGAGAATTGTCTCCTCAAGAATCTTATTGAAATAAAAGCAATAATAAAGTTTGCTAGCATGGATTCTTTGTTTAGAAGAATTGGATTACCCTCAAATTATAAAAAAAAAGTTACCCGTCCACGTTTTAGATATTTTCATATTCAAACTAGGTTATTTGAGGTATAGTCAAGATAAATTCTGTACCAAGGTTTTCACTACTCTTAAACGATAGATTACCGCCGTGAGCTTTCACTATATCATAAGCAAGGCTTAAGCCCAAACCTGTTCCTTTCCCTGAAGGCTTAGTGGTAAAGAAGGGTTGAAAAATCTTATCCTTCATGTCCTCAGGAATACCATTTCCATTGTCAGCTATAGAAACCACAACGTTGTCCTCTACTTTTCTTGTGGAAACAGAAACCTTAGGCTTAAATGAGCCATCTAGAACATCTTTAGATTTTGAATCTGCCGCGTAAAAGGCATTATTAATCAAGTTCAATATAACTCGTCCTAAGTCCTGCGGAACAACATTTACCTTAGGTAAACCCTCGTCAAACTTTGTAACTAACTCAGCGTTAAAGGTTTTATCCTTCGCTCTTAATCCGTGATAAGCTAATCTAAAATACTCATCGGTTAGCACATTAATATCAACTAATTCTTTTTGACCCGAACTAGCTCTAGAATGCTCTAGCATACCCTTAACTATACTGCTGGCTCTGTTTCCGTGGTGATTTATTTTGTTTAGGTTATTATCTAAATCATCAGCAATAGCCAATACCTCTTGGATATTCCCTTTATCCAGTTCTTCCTTCATTTCGGTTAGAAGTTCAGAAGACACTTCTGAGAAATTATTCACGAAGTTTAAAGGGTTTTGAATCTCATGTGCAATACCCGCTGTAAGCTCTCCTAATGACGCCATCTTTTCGGATTGGACGAGTTGGGTTTGAGTAGATTTCAAACTCTCCAATGAGCTTTCTAACTCTCTTGTCCTTTCGCCAACTTTTTCTTCAAGAACCCGATTCGCTATTGTTAACTTTCTGCTCCTAAATAAGATATATAACCTAAGCAATCCTACAGCTATTAGCCCGTATAGTACGTAAGCCCACCAAGTTTGCCACCAAGGTGATAAAATAGTAAAAGAGAACTCAGCTGGTTCAGTCCAAATACCATTTATATCTTTTGATATTACTTTAAAAGTGTAGTTGCCAGCTCTTAAATTATAGTAATTTTTAGATTGAGGTGCTGCACCTCCCAGAACCCATTCTGTATCTGAGCCTTCTAATAGATATTTGAAAACAATGCGTTTATTACCAACAATGGAATTATTGTTAAAAGAAAAATTTAAGGCATTTTGATTATAAGGTAAAGCTAAATTAGCAGGCAGCGAATAATGCCCGTAGGTACTGTCCCATTTAATATTATTAACTGATAAATAACCCGAATCCTTTGGCAGAGTCTCTGTATTAAAAAAATCTCTATTGTTTTTCAACCATATAGTATCGCCTTTGTTTAAATACTCTAAAAACCTTTCATTCTTTTTAAAATCAGTATCCTCGTTCATTATACTTAAACCCGTAATATGGGTAGTCAATGGCTCCTTTTTTACCACTGGTCTCTTACTAAAGACAGTCAAATTGGGCGTATTGCCATAGACACCTAGCCATAATTCGCCATTTTTAAGACTTATACTTGCGTCTTGGTTGAAATCAGTATTTGGGAAACCATTTTGAACATTAAAATTATTAAATGTCCAGTTTTCGTTTTCTGAAGTAGGTTTCTTGACTTCTATCAATCCATCCAAAGTGCCCACATAAACCGTACTATCTAAAGAAATCAAATCAAAAGTCATTTCTGGAATCAATCCTTCGGATTCTCCAATATTTGTTATTGTTTCTTTCGTGGTATTAATAATACTTATACCTATTGAAGTTCCAATATAGATATCTCCATCTCCATTAAGCTCCATAGTCATTATTTCATTAGATATCAATCCATCTGAAGCCGACAATGTTTTATACGTATTCTTCTTGCGATTTAATATGAAAATGCCATTTGTAGTGCCGACCCAAATATTTCCTTTCCAATCATTCAATAATGCCATAGCAGAGCTGGAAAATAAACCTATTGATTCATCAATGGTTTTAACCACGTTTGATATGTAATCAAAACTATAAATTCCTGAATTCCCGGCTGAAATCCATATGTTTTTTTCGTTGCCTTGAATGGCTTTGTTAGCATTTCTAAAACCTTGGCTTGCACCATATCTTTTTAGGCTCTGTTTCTTTTTATCAACTAGATAAAACCCACCCGTACCTCCTAAGAAAAGTTTACCTTTTTCATACTCTAGCATTGTATTGGTATGCCTTTCTTCAGGTAATTCTTTCTGATACCCTTGTTCAGCCCCAAATGCTTTCAGCTTTTTAGTCTTGGGATTATATATGTTTATTCCATTATAAGTACCTAGCCAAATATCACTTTCTGAATCTTCAAAAATGGCCCAGACATTGTCATCAAGCAATCCTAAACTTTTATTGAAATGTTCGGTAAAAGGAACTTTGGTATCAATAATGAGTATTCCATGATTTTGACTTGCAATCCATAAATTTCCTAATTCGTCTATACTAGACCCGCTCAACCCTCCACCATATAACACGGCATCAGTTCTCACATCCATTAATTGAGTTTTGTCTTTATTTAAAACATGTGTTGATCCAGTTCCGCCCATAATCCAAAGCCTGCCTTCCTCATCTTCTTGGAATTCCATATTCATTCTTGTTTCGAATGAAAGGCTTTTGCGTTTTTTGTTTTTTGCGGATAAACTGTACACATTATTATTAAAAGAACCACACCAAACATCGCCTTGTTTATCTACAAACAAATTCATAGAGAAGTTTATTTCTAAGCCTTCAGAAAGCCCAAAAGTCTTAATTTTGGTACGGCTTGCGTCTAACATACTCATGGAATGATGCTGGCCTATCCATAAATTGTGGTCGAAATCTTCTTCTAAGCTTATGCTCTTCCCATCTAATTTTTCTGGTAAAACTACCTGAACTATTGTTTTAAAATCCCTACCTAATCTATGTAAAGAACCTTTACCATCACCACTCCCGATTGCAATCCAAATATTATTTTTATAGTCACATAAAATGTCAGTGACATTTTCATTAAAAGCATAGTTTAGTTGTAAACCACTTTTAATATCCAAGACAATAATGCCATCATTGAAAGTGGCTATCCAAATTCTCCCAGCTTTATCTTGCGTAATCCCAGAAACCCTCCTAAACGTAGCATAAGTTTCCATTTTTTGGCCATCAATCTTTATCAAACCATGATCTGTACCAAACCATTTCATTCCATTACGGTCTATAAAAGCACTCAAGCACTGAGAACTTTCTAAACCAGATACAGTTAGCATGCCTGAACTCACATTATCTAAAACGATCGGGACATCTACCTTAGAAATTAATGGCTCTGTAATAATACTAATTTTAGGAATAAATGCCTTACCTGGTAGGGTATTTAAGTTAATAGGAGAAGTTGGAATTTTATCCCAATCCAATTTAACCGTAGTCATGGGTTTCTTTAAAGGCTTAAAACTATTCAATTCAAAATCCTTAGATGGTAATTTATCCAAATCCAAATAAGTAGTCTTAGGAGCTGGAAGGGTATCTAAGTCTGTTATATTCCACTTTAAAGGTTTTTCTTCGGAAAATTTAAGTGGATGAGATTTTGGCGTTTTAAATTCGTCAAATTTAGTTTTCTCGCTTACCTCATTCTTGTTTACACATGACACGGAAACAAAAGCCAGCAAAAAACTAGAAATCAGTAGGTTGGCAACAATTTTAGACTTTTTAAGCCCTTTTTCTGTATCAAACATTGATTTCCTATTTGAGTTTATCTTCATAGCATTAGATTATAAATTACAATTTAAGGGAATTTCACTTCTGAGAGCATAATAAAAGGAAAACTTTAGCGAATGGTAAAGTGTTTCTTAAAGGTGAAATATACCTCTAAAATGGCCTCCTAAAAACATAAAACTAATTGATAGGAATTGTAATAATGAACTCACTTCCCTCGCCTTCCACACTCTCCACCGTCAACTCCCCACCATGAGCCTTCACTATATCATACGCCAAACTCAGCCCTAAGCCAGTTCCTTTACCAGTGTCTTTGGTAGTGAAGAAGGGTTGAAATATTTTGTCTTTGATGGCACCTGGAATGCCTTGGCCGTTGTCCTTTATAGCTATTAGCAATTGGCTATTTGCTGTTAGGTTAGTGCTGACAGAAACCGTGGGTTTATAGCCTTCTATTTTTTTCTTTGATTGTTCATCTACTGCTTGAAATGCATTATT
>JBLHOT010000013.1:0-72361 GCA_047623945.1 Arcticibacterium sp.
GCCACTTTCATTCCTAATTGAGATGCTCTAATAGCTGCAGGATACCCACCAGGACCACTACCTAAAATTACTATGTCATATTGTGCCATATAGTTCTATGCTTTTATCGTTTGAAATCATCCGCAAAAGTAAGGAAAAATGAGTGATTTGTTTATTACCAAACACGGTAACGGACGTAATTAATACATCTTCTATACAGGCTAGGGCTGTAATGGTTTCTAATAAAAGAAGTAACCTCTGGAAGTTCCCTCATTTCTTGAGGAAAAATAACGGGTTCAGAATGGAGTTCGGTGTCGTATATTCCTACCGAATTTGTGAAATTTGTACCTGTACCATCGGTTCCAATGTTTTTTACTTTGGAGAATTTTGGAACTAGGCAATAGGCTTCTTTCTTAAAGTGATGATAGGTCCAGCGAACCGCCCACGAGCTAATTATTCCTTTCATTTGCTTTACGAGCATGACTAATTGGTCTTTGCCTGCGTTTTGAAAGGTGTCTCTTTGTTTAGGCTCCGAAAGAAAAGACTGATAGTCTTTAACATTCCAGTCTGCAGAGGCCCACCTGTTTTCCCAAGTTCCCCATCCCCAAGAAGATGCTCTTTTGACCAAATAAAGCTCATCCTTCTGTTCTATTTGTTCTAGTTTATAAGAGTATCCAGAAACAGAATAGATTTTTTGATGGTTCTCGTACTTTTCGAGAGCCTGATTCATAAAGTTCAAAAAATCTGAACTCACAAGAATATCATCTTCTAAAACGATTACCCTGCCATGCTCTTTTATTACTCTACTCACACCATCTATGACAGATTGAGCTAGACCTTGGTTATTTTCCGATAAGGAGATATTAATGGATTTGAATCCGGTAATGTTATGAATGAAGTCTCTAACCTGTTTTACTTCAATTTGGTCGGGCTCACTTTTTGGGCCATCAGAGAAAATGTATAAATCAGATTCTTTGGCTAAGACATTGGTTTTTAACTTGTCTACCGTTTTCTGGAGATGGAATTGTCTATTGTAACAAAAAATAATTATTGGGGCTAATTCTTTCACCTGAATTTCATTGACCTTTTTCAATACTCCGAGCAGTTAATCATTGAAGAAAAGGGCATCTCAAAGCCATATGGAACAGAACCTACCAATGGTCTAGCCCAGTTATAGCCGGCTTTGGGCTGAATGCTCAAGCCAGTCTTAAAAAGAGAAGCGGTCCAGCAAAAGGAGGAGTTGCTTTGAATTACGTTTTTTGAAAGAAAAATACTTAACCAATCCAAGTGTGCGGAATCTCTATGAATTATATATTTCGTTTCTCTAAAAATATTTTCCAATCTATCCATATTGTCAGAAAAAAGATGAAAAACTACATCCTTACCTAGCTTATCCCTAGCCATGGTTATTGCTTTTTCGTAATAAGAATTTGGTAAACAAATTCCTTTGTTAAAAATAGTTCTTAAATGAGTGTTGAAATCTGTATCTCTTAGATGAACGGCTATATGGTTGTCTTTTTGAAGGTCTGGGTATTTACTATTTATGTCTTTTAAATTAAGCTCATTTATACTGAGGGTTTTATTAAAAAGGGGAAGAGTAGGCATTAGGTCATAGTGCCAAAAATGACCTTCCACGAATAAAGAGTCTTCGGAAGAGCTGTTTTTCAAGAATTCCATATCTTCTAAAAACTGCTTTTTACTCTTTGTTATACATTCTTCTAACTCCAAATCTTCGAATGAACTAATATTTAATTTCCAGTACTTATAAAGGGCTTTGTATAGTTTTTTTTCTGCGAAAGCCGATTTTTCAGAGTAAATATTTTGACCCTTTGTGTCATTAGTCTTAAATGTTTCTAAAGCAAAGAATTCATCTAGAATATCAATGTTTGGCATTTGAAAAGTTCTCTTCAGCCTTTCTGCCAAATTAATGACAAAAAGAAGGTGAAGGATTTTATTGCCATAGCCCTTATTCCATGTAAGGTTGGCAATCATTTGAGGATTTACTAAAACTCTTTTCATAAGTGTCTAAATTGGAATGCAAATATCCTATTCTAAGGAGAGGATGTCTTTTAATTTCCAATATTGATAACAAATTATATTAATCTCTGTTAAACTCATTATTTTTCTTCGATTTGTATTTGGCAAGTCCTCGCGAAAATAGATAAATCAGAAATTAGAGCCATTTTTGCCAAAGAAATGAGTCGGGAACGTAATTAGAATATCTCAAAAGAAATTAAGCAAAAGGATTTCAATTCTTGTAATGACAATAATAAAGCGGCAGACTATTTACGGAACCATATTCTCATACGGAGGAGTACTCGTAGGTGTATTCACCCAAGCGTTTTTGTATGCTAAATACCTGGATATCGAAGTAGTAGGGCTTTTCGCAATGCTTTTTAACTGGAATATGATACTAGGCTTTATCATGAACCTAGGCTTCAATAACGCTGGCACTAAGTATTTTCATAAGTTTAGAGATACTAAGAAAAAACATAAGGGATATCTATTCAATGGCCTGGGATTTCTGGTGATTGGAAGTGTTTTAGTAGCTCTCATCTTGTATTTTTTTAAGGGTAAAATTCTCAATAGCTCCGCTAATGATAGTGAGCTTTTCCGAGAATATTATTATTTAATTTTACCATTGAGTTTTGTGACGGCTCTTTTTTATGTTTTTGAGAATTATGCAAAAGGCCTTTATGATACTATCATGAGTACCTTTTTACAACAATTTTTACAAAAGCTACTCGTACTTGTCGTGGCCGTACTCTTTATTATCGGTGTACTTGATTTAAATCAGTTAATGCACTTTTGGGTACTTGCTTTAGCTATTCCTGCAGCTCTACTCATTTGGTATTCTAGCAGGCTAGAAGGGTTTTCTTTAAGCCCGAGCTCTTTTTTAAGAAAATCTTCATTCAAAAAGGAGTTTGTGACTTTCGCAGGTTTTAGCATCGTAACAGGACTTGGTTCAGTTATTTTAAGCAGACTTGACAGCCTCCTGGTCTATGAGTATCTTGGTCTAAAGCAAATTGGTATCTATAACTTTTGTCTTCTTTTCGGGGGGGTTATGAGTATTTCTTATAACGTAACAATGAAAGCTTCCACAGCCATTGTTTTGGATGCCTTCGCTAGCAGCGATTTTGATAAAGTAAAGACTATTTTTAAGAAAAGTAGTATCACGCAGGTGGTTTTCGGTACGGGTCTGCTGCTTCTTGTTTGGATAAATATAGACTCCTTTTTTTCCTTTATAAAACCTGAATATACTGCCGGGAAATATGTTATTCTTATTATAGGATTAGCTAAACTTTTCGACCTCTCGTCTGGAATAAATTCTCTGATTTTTTCGTATTCTAAATACTACAAACTGGATTCTCTCATAATCATTAGTTTTATAGGTATACTGCTGCTAATGAATCACTTACTTATCCCAAAATATGGACTTAATGGTGCTGCCGTGGCGGCCTTTGTTGCTACTATATACTATAACCTTACACGTAATTTTTTTATTTGGAAGTATTATAAAATGCATCCTTATCAATGGAAGTCGCTTCTAATATTGTTAGTTGGTATTTCTTTGGGAGTATTGGCAGAATTTTTACCAAACTTTAGAGAAAACAACCTTTGGACATTGCTTTCGGTAACGTATAAAACAATCCTCATAGGCGGAGGTTTTATTATGTTAATATTGTTGTTTAAAATTTCTCCAGACTTAAATAAACTAGTTGAAGATTTGAAGTATCAATTGATTAATAAAGGATCTTAATTTTTAAACTTCAATAACCGCCTTTTTCTTACCAATAAGTTGAGCAGTAACGGCGAAACTACTCTGACTATTACAAATGATTTTTGTGCAATTGGCAAGGCCATAAATATCAATTACGGCATTCTCTACGCCATTAGAAGTGGTCCGAGATAATTCAAAATCTTGTGTTATTACCTTAGAACCAAGCTTCTGCTTATAATATGACTTTACCTCATAATCGTCTGTGGCTAAGTAAAATGAAATAGCTGGGTTGAGCTTTATTTCCTTGGCTATGGCGGCATCATATTTTTCTAATGAGGAGTCTTTTATGATTTCTGTATGATCCGTTCTTCTAATATGAACCCCAACAGCCCCTGAGGGCAGGCTAAGTTCAGAAAGGCGAAATTTTAGCTTTTCAGAAAGCACGAAATTGTCAAAGTTTTCAAACGGGAAAAAGGCATAACATGTTGCTATGAGTACTCTCTTTTTTCCTTTAAGCAAAGCCAAAATCTCATCTTCGCTAGTTCCTAAGAGGTTCTGATCAAAAAGAATTTGGTCATAAAATAAACGAAGAATGGCCTTGTGAAGGCGGGGAAATTTCTGTGTATAGATGTGTTTAAAGAAGAGCAAAAACAAACGGTACTTTAATCCGTCAATCAATCTAAACGGCTGCTGTGTTTCTGTGAAAAGGGTGTTAAAAGGGGCATTGAGCTCTGCTTTTACAAGCCACATGATGCCTAAGCTTGCTTTCAGGCGTTTATTCAATACGAATGAGGCATTCATTACCCTCATTCTATTTCCAAGACCTCCAAAAGGGACGACATCTATTTGCATAGGCTTTTGTGGATGGCTAAGTAATTGGCATAGCTAAAGTTTTCTATCCGTTGGTGATATGTTTCTATTGGTTCTAAACCGTCTTTTAGTACTCTGGCTATATTATACTTTTCAGAAAGGACATCCCAAAAATCTTTTAGAAACAAACGGGGTTCTATTTGTGTGCCGCCAAACTCAAACTGAATAACACTGATTTTCTGGCCCTTTAAAAGCTCACTTGCTCCTAATAAAACATTTAGATCAAAACCCTCCACGTCAATTTTTAAGAAATCTATTTTTTCAATATTATTTTCTTTGCAGAAGTAGTCCAATGTCTGAACATCCATGGCATCATAATTTTCGAAGGAATGCCCAATCAGATCCCTTTTAAATGCAGAGGCCAGAGTAGAATTGGGTTTGTCTATATAAAGTTTTATAGTTTCATTCTTCTTACCTAGTCCAAGGTTTTGAAGATGTACTCCTTCCCGCGTATAGTTCTTTTTTAATTCAGCAAAAGTACTTTTGGCGGGCTCAAAACTATATACTTGGCTTTCCGAAGGGAAGTTTTTGAGTAAAATTTTAGTGTAAGTACCGACGTTTGCCCCGACATCGAAGAGCGTAAGACCACTATCTTTGTTTAATACATTTTTAACTATTCCTAAGACATGCTCTTCACCAGAACCTACTATCCCATAATTCAGGCCCCTAAGGCTTAGACTATGTAGTTTTCTATAGAAAGGCTGGAAACTTTTTTTACCAAATGTGAAAGAGAATAAGGAAATGAAAAATTTGGTCATAAGTAAGTTAGTTTTCTAAGAGGTCTTTATACACTTTCATATATTTTGCTGAAACGGCTTTAGCGGAATAAGTGCTTTTGGCCTTTTTTATAGCATTTTCACTTAAAAGCTGATAAGCCTTATGATTTAGGATCCATTTCATTCCAGAAGCCAATGATTCAGTTGATTTATAGTCGGAAACGTAACCATTAGTGAGATGATCTATCATTTCTGGAATGCCACCAACCTTAAATCCGACACATGGCGTTCCTGTAGATAAGGCCTCCATTACAGTGTTGGGCAAATTATCTTGTGTAGAAGGAATCACGAAAACATCCGAAGCATTATAGACTTTGTTAAGTTTTTCCATATCTGTTATTTTTCCTAATAGATGAGTTTTAAAGGGTAAATCATCTTGATGAATGCCATTGGCATTTCCAATCACCACAAGTTCTATACTTTCCAGGCATTGTTTTTCTTTTGACAATAGTTGGAGAGCGTCGCTTAGATATGAGAATCCTTTTCTGTTGTCTGCAATAATCATGGCCACGAAGAGAATTAACTTTTTATCCTCGGGCAGGCTTAACTCTTGTCTGCAAGTACTTTTGTCCACTAACCTAAAGCTACTTGAAACCACTGTTGGAATATCAGAAACCTTAAAGGTTCTTAAAAGGCCACTGTTTTTGCCTAAATCACCTAGCCATTTGCTACTTCCAATGAAATGCATTTTGGCGTTTTTGTTATAAGCCAATTTCTTTTTAAGAAAGTGTTTATGAGAGAGGTCGTTTGCTGCAGGGTGTTTCAGAAATTGAGAGCAATTACCACAGCTTTTTTCATAATTTAGGCAGTCATTACTGTAATGACAGCCACCAGTAAATGGCCACATATCGTGCATGCTCCAGACTATGGGTTTACCTAATCTAGTAATCTTGTGAAGGCTTTTAAGAGAAAGAAATCCAAAATTTATCCAATGTAGATGAATGATGTCATACTGGCTAAAGTCAACTTTTTTAGTAATGTCAATACCTGCAAAGGCTGGAGAATAGGCAAACCTTATTTCTTTAGATTTTTCAAATAAAAAGAAATAGAGTCGCTCTAAAACAAAACGGATAAAAGTTTTTAGCTTCCAAAAGGGACCATTACCAATCGGTTTAATACTTGTCAGGTTTAATGTCTTTTTTTGAACCAGGATATCTACCTCTACACCTTCTTCATTATTTATAGCTTCGGCCAGGCGAATACACGCCATTGACGCCCCACCTAAAGAATCATCAATATTGATAACTGCTATTTTCATTTATAGGCTACGATATTGATATAGGGGGAAAAGGTCTTACTCTCTATTGGAATAATTTTAGAAAGGACTTTGAGGACAAACCAAGTTATTTTAAACACTAATTTGAAAATAGTTGTCTTAGAGTGAAGGTTTTCTAGCCACATCATAAATCCACCATAATACTCTACGGTAATGTTTTCTAATTTTAATTCTTTACAAATACCCTTCAATAATTCTATGTTCATAGATGAGATATTATGAACAGCATAAATTTCTGGGTCAAAGGTTTTTTGAAGCCAGCCGTTAAAACCTGTGAAGTTTGGGATGTTGATGAATAGAACGCCATCGTTTGCCATGAATTTTGTATGCATTTCCACAATGTTTTTGGTATCATCAAAGTGCTCAATAACACCCACAGACATCACTAAATCATACTTTTTCTTGGGCTCATATTTAAACAAATCTGCCTCTATGAGAGTGATGTCCTTCTTTTTCATTGCATTTAAGGCCATAACATCATCTAGTACATCCGGGTGGATTACGTAGTCAAGAAGGGTAGCATCTACGTTCAGCCATTTTTTTAAATATATGCTGTAATATCCAGGAAAACCTCCAATTTCAATGGCGTTTTTGATGACATTTTCCTTCTTGAATTTCTTTAAATATGCCGACAAAATATACCTTTCAGTTACTTCTATGGCGAGGTTCTTTTTGTTTTCCCAGTAGTTTAGCCAGAACTCTCTGTCTGTTAAATTCATTATAGGATGTTTATGGTTTCTTCTTCACAGAATAAAATATCATACCTGAGAGAAAAACGACGAGTAAAACAGAAGAGATTAAGTCTACAGTATTCCCCTTTTTTACCACATCAGGTTCAAAATGAAATACTATTTCATGATTTCCGGCAGGAATCTTTAATCCCCTCAGTACATAATTTATTCTAACATGTGGCGTCTCTATGCCGTCAATATAAGACTTCCAGTCTTTGTTTCCTCGATAGTACATTTCAGAGAAAACGGCCAAGCCTTCTTCACTTGAGGAAGATGTATACTTTAGGTCATTTGGTAAATAGGAGGTCAGCTTAATGGAAGAAGAGTCCGAATTAAAGTTGGTCTTTTCACCCAATTGATCTTTAAATCGAGAATCTACTACGGCTTTTTTTGAGACGTTTAAATCTGCTAGGATAGTCATCTCTTCATTGGCAGAGTTTGCGTAAGTTAATGAATCCACAAACCAAGCATTTCCTAGGGCTCCGGGGTTAAGTTGTGCTTGCAATCCGTTTTCACCATTAACGATAAAATATTTGGTGTTCATCATGTTGAGGATTGGCATATTAAGCCTTCCTTCCTTAATTAGGGCGTGCTCATAAAGCTCCTGGGCACTCTTTAATTTAGCACCATGATAGCCACCAATAGATTTATGGTAATAAGACTCTTTGGCACTAGACCAGAATCCGATAGTAGTATTAAGTACTCTGAAATTAGGGTCCGTATCTGCTAAAATTTGTGCGTCGGCGGCAGATTGTGGAAATTGAGTGGCAGCATTATTGTTCCGATTGAATTTAAAGTCCTCATCATTGAAATAACGCTTATCTACCTGCCAAATATCTACTGTAACCAATAGTAGCATGACTATGGCAAAAACAGTCGCATTGACTTTTTTCTTTATAAAGACAAAAACGAGTCCTGCGGACAATAAAATAAAAATTAAACTTCGAAGAGCGTCCTGTTTCGCTAGAGTTTCTCGGTCTTCTAAAAGAGCACTGTATAATCCATTTGCTGCTTGAGTATTATCGCCAAATGATCTTTTCATGTTTTCTACAAAAGCGGCGTCTTTTAAGGAGGTAAAGTCAAAGAATACTCCCGGCAAAATGGCTATGAGCAAACAGATGCCCCCCGTTATTCCAAAAGAAATTAGTAAAGGTTTCTTTAGTTCGTCAAATGTTTTTTGAGTTTTTAGGAGCTCAGCTATTCCTAATCCTGCTATGGCCACTACAAATAATTGCATAAGCGAAACTCCCATATTGACCGACCTAAATTTATTATAGAAAGGCATATGGTCAAACATGAAATAACCGAAAATCTTGAAATTATCTCCCCAAGAAATAAAGAGTAACAGAATAGTACAGGCCAACAGCGGATACTTGAATCTACTTTTACTTATTAATAGGGCTAAGAGAAATAAGAAGCACAAAATCGCTCCTAAATAAGCAGGACCAGACACAAAAATCTGGTCACCCCAGTAACTCGGAAGGCTCGGCAAAAATTGATTAATATTTCCAGAGGCCATGCCCAAGCCTGCTAAATAACTAGCAGAAGCTGAGTTTTTAGGCAGTGTACCACTCGATGACCCTCCCGAAAATTCAGGAATCAAAAAAGTGAAAGACTCCACTTTCCCATAACTCCAAGAAAACGCATAATCTTTAGATAGTCCGGCGGCAGTAGAATTGGCATTTGGTGTTTCAAGCGTAAGTTCAGACGTTCCCCGAATCGTTTCTTTACCAAACTCTAATGTACTCATAAGTCTGCCGGCCTGTGTCGTAGAAGCCAATAATCCGCCTATGCCTATGAGAATGAGGTTAATAAAAAAAGTTCTTAATACACCCTCTTTGTAAGCGTAATATAAAAGAAAGCCAGTAAAAACAACACAGGCCAAAAGTAGATAATATGTAATCTGCAAGTGGTTAGAATTGACTTCAAAGCCGAGACCAATGGAAAAGGCAAGGACGGCCCAAAGTTTTTGATTTTTGTAGGCGTAAATGATTCCAGCCAGAACCATTGGGGAAAATGCCAAGGCTTGAATCTTAGATGAGTGCCCGGCCTCTAAATACAGAATGGTGAGCGTGCAAAAAGTGTATCCAATGGCACCCATTGCAGCGATCCATCTATTTTTCTGGAGAGCCATGAGTAAAATGTAGGCCCCTATCAAGGCCAAAAAAATATCGTTTGCTGCGAAACTTCCAGGAAAGGGACGAGTGAATGGCCTAACATAAGAAAAAACGCCATTAGGAAAGTCAGACGAAATTAAGTATGTAGGCATCCCTCCAAAGGCACTGTTGGTCCACCATGGTAACTCACCAAACTTGTCTTTATAATCCATAGACTCTTTGGCTAAGCCTAAGGATTGAACCGGGTCATTTGGAATAAGCATTTTATTCTTAAGAACGGGGCTGCAATAAACCAATGTCACAACAGCAAACCCTAGTACAAACAGAAAGTCTGGAAGTGCTTTTTTAAAATATATTTTCATTCTTTTCTCTTTAGAATATATCTCAAGTGAGTCAAAACTTGAAATAGGACAGGAAATTATGTCGTTTTTTGAATTGTTAAGAAAGCATAAGGGCTTTTCAGAAAACCCTTATATTTATCCAAAGCTATGAAATTGATTTTATTTAACCATTTATACTCAAACACAGTATCATTTTTTGACTGAATTTGACCTTAATTCTATGAAAAACCTTATTAAAACGCTAGGACTTCTTCTATTTCTAAGTTCATGTGCCACGGATGAAGTCATTGATTATTCTAAATGGACCAATTATGCTGGAACTAAAGATGGAGCCAGATATTCATCCTTGACGGAGATTACTCCGGAGAATGTCAAAGGATTACAAGTAGCATGGGAGTTTAAAACGGGAGACATGACAGAGAACTCTCAGATTCAGTGCCAGCCCATAATCATAGATAGTATGATGTACGTCACCACGCCAAAGCTAAGTTTGGTGGCCCTACACGTCGGCACAGGAAAAGAGATTTGGAGGTTTGACCCCTTCCAAGTCTTAGGGGGAGAGAACTCTTGGGCGGGCCTGAATAGAGGAGTTACCTATTATGAAGAAGAAGGATACAAACGGATTCTCTTTTGTGCTGGAAGCTTTATACTGTCAGTAGATGCACAGACGGGAAAACCAGATCGAGAATTTGGAGATAAAGGAAAGGTTGATCTGCAAAAAGGATTATCCAAAAATCCAGACGACAAGTTTCTGTTGACTTCTAATACGCCAGGGATTATTTATAAAGAGAATATTATAATAGGAATGCGTCTTTCTGAAGGGCTTGACGCAGCTCCTGGTCATGTTAGGGCATACAATGTTAAAACAGGAGAGCAGGAGTGGATTTTTCATACGATACCGCAGAAAGGCGAATTAGGATATGATACTTGGGATAGCACATATATTGATAAAATAGGTGGAGCAAATAATTGGTCTGGCCTGTCTTTAGATGAAAAAAGAGGGATGGTTTATGTTCCAACGGGCTCTGCTACGTATGATTTTTGGGGTGGGTATAGATTGGGCGACAATCTTTTTGCAAATAGCTTAATCGCCTTGGACGCCGATACGGGGGAAAGGGTTTGGCATTATCAGGTTGTTCATCATGATGTTTGGGACAGAGATTTACCTGCAACTCCGAATTTGGTTACCATCAAAAAAGAGGGGAAAGAAATTGACGCGGTGGCCCAAATAACGAAACATGGCTTTGTCTTTATGTTTGATAGGGAGTCGGGAGAACCTATTTTCCCTATTGACGAAAAGCCAATTATTCAAAACAATATGGAGGGCGATCAAACGTCCGCCACACAGCCAACACCTCGTCTGCCTGAGCCCTTTGCCAGACAATATTTAACTGAAAAGGATATTTTGAATATAACTCCTGAACTAGCTGAAGAAGCAAATGGGATGATGGAGGATGTAGAATATGGTGATTTATGGTTATCTCCAAGTCAAGAAAGGCCGTTTTTGCTTTTACCGGGTTTTGACGGAGGAGGAGAATGGGGAGGAGCCGCAGTAGATCAAGAAAGTGGAATAATGTATGTCAATTCCAGTGAAATGCCTTGGTTGGTAGAAATGATACCAAATGAGGCTGCAAAACTAAAAAAAGGAGAAATAAGAGGCAGTAGTATTTATGCCAACAACTGTGCAAACTGCCACGGGGCAGATAGAGAAGGAAATACTTCTGCTTTCCCTTCGCTTATTGATTTGAATAAAAAATTTGACACTAATGATGTACAAAGTCTATTGAAAACGGGAAGGGGTGGAATGCCCGCTTTTGCACATCTGCCTCAGGTAGAAAGAGATGCCTTGGTGGCTTTTCTTTTGAATCAAAAAAGCAGTAGTGATAAAAAAGAACTAAGTGGAGGAAAGGAAAAGTTGATTTCTCCTTATTTAATGAACGGTTACAGAAGGTTTTTAACCAAAGAAGGATATCCAGTTATTAATCCTCCATGGGGAAATCTAAATGCTATCGACCTAAATACTGGAAAAATTCTATGGAAAACGGTTTTAGGAGAATTTCCAGAGTTGACAGAAAAAGGAATTCCAATTACTGGTAGAGAAGGCTATGGCGGACCGGTAGTAACTAAAGGAGGCTTAGTTTTTATTGGAGCTACTGAAGATGAAATGTTCAGGGCATTTGACAAAAAAACGGGTGAAATCCTGTGGCAAACTAAACTTCCGGCAGGTGGGCATGCTACACCTTCAGTGTATGAATGGAAAGGCAAACAATACATAGTTATAGCCTGTGGAGGAGGAAAGAGTGATAAATCGGGAGATTCTTATGTGGCTTTTGCTTTGCCCTGAGTGCTAGTCCTCCTTAAAAAACCTTTTGAACCCAATACGTCTAAGCATCTTTTTCTCAAAGGCCCAGAAGAACTTAAATTGACCAAAGAGCCAACCAACCAAGGGCAGCGTCAATTGATAGATTGGAAAGATGAGTAGGATTCTAAAAAACAAATAAAGAATATAGGGTTCTGTAGTTTCAGCACTTAAACCAAAAAATGCCGTGACAGGCTTAGCTACCCAAGCGGCAAAGGAGCCATTGAGAGAAAAGACAATGAATATGGCGGCTAATTGCCAGTTTGAAGTAATTCCCCAATGTGATTTAAGTTTTTCCATAAGTCGTTTTATGCCCCAAAATTACCATTTCCTTTAAAACCCAAATGCTAAAGCCCCGATTTATATCTTTATTTTTGCTTCTCATCCTAAACCCAAGCTATGATTTCCATTGTCATACCGATTTATAACGAAGAAGAAAACCTTCATAATCTGTATTCTAGATTAACCGCGGCAGCTCCTTCATGGAATGAGGGATATGAGTTGGTATTAGTGGATGATGGCTCCGAAGATGGTTCTTTAGATATGATGAAGGCTTTTGCTAAAGAAGATTCAAGAGTAAGGATAGTCAAATTATCCAGAAATTTTGGACATCAACCAGCCATTTCTGCTGGAATACAAGAGGCTAAAGGTGATGCCGTAGTAATAATGGATGGCGACTTACAGGATCCTCCTGAAGAACTTCATCGGTTTTTAGACAAATGGCGTGAGGGTTATCAGGTAGTTTATGCCATCCGAACAAAAAGAAAAGAGGGCTTTTTTAAAAGAATCGCTTATTCTGCTTTTTATAGAATGTTGGCGGCAATTTCTGAGATAGACATCCCACTAGATTCGGGGGACTTCTGTGTGATGGACAGGAAAGTCGTAAATGCCATCGTGAAAGAGATGCCGGAGCAAATTAGGTTTGTAAGAGGGCTAAGAGCCTATGCTGGTTTTAAGCAGGTTGGCGTTAAATATGAACGAGCAGAAAGAGCCGCGGGCGAGGTAAAGTACACCTTTAAGAAGCTAATGGAGCTGGCATTAGATGGCCTTTTTGGTTTTTCTAATGTACCTCTAAGGTTGGCCACTTATTTTGGATTTGTGATTGCCATTCCTTCTTTTTTTATTGGTATTTTCTTTGTCATGGCTAGAATAATAGGTTTTAAGATATTGGGACATACCCCAGCGGAAATCCCTGGAACCACCACTCTAACAGTGGGTATGTTTTTTTTGGGAGGTGTTACGCTTATCATCTTGGGTATTTTAGGAGAATACATTGGCAGAATTTATATCGAAGTAAAGCGTCGTCCTTTCTTTGTGATAGACGAGGTCATTCAAGAATGATAAATAAGCGATGCTTAGAGTACCCTCAGAAATAGCGGCAGACCAGTTTGAATCACTAAAAATTCAATCTCCAGGATTAAGCCAGGGGCTTACTTTTGTGGCCTATAGGAGTGATGTTTACCCGTCTAAAAACGAAGTGTTTTTTGAAGAGAATGCCGTCATTTATGTTTTGGAGGGAGAAAAAAAGTTCACCAACTCAGAGGAAGATGTAAGCGTCAGTAAAGGTGATGTTTTCTTTGTAAGGCGTGGCTATTATCTCATGTCAGAGTCTATAGATGCGTCTTATAAAAGCCTAGTGTTTTTTCTTGAAGATAAGCTTATCAAGGATTTTGTGAATCAGAATCTTGAACTCTTTCCTGAAGAGAGAAACTCTCAGCCAGATAAATCTACGCTGTTGGTGCTACATTCTGATGAAAAATTTGGAAAATTTGCGGAGTCCGTTTTGCCTTATTTTAAGGCAAAGAGTAAATACCTAAACCAGTTTTTAAAGTTAAAGTTGCACGAGCTTTTGCTCCATCTCATGGAGTTTGATAATAGTAATGAGTTAAGAAATCTTTTGCAACATATTTACAGAGGCGAAAAGGAGGATTTAGCGTATTTGATGAAAAACTATTATCTCAAGCCTCTCACTATGATAGAGTTGGCTAGGCTCTCTGGCAGGAGTTTATCGGGCTTTAAGAGAGATTTTCAACAATTATTCCAAACTTCACCAGCTACTTGGATTCGAAAAAAACGCCTAGATAGAGCGGCGTTTTTATTAAAGAATAGTGACAAAAATGTCTCAGAAATAGCAGAGGAGGTGGGCTTTGAAAGTATTTCACATTTTATCAAGCTCTTCAAAGAAACCCACGGAAAAACACCAGCCAAATACTAAGCTATTTCAAGTAGAGTTCGTCCTCCACCAGATGGATCACTACATTAAACTGGTCTCTAATTAAGCAAAAGGGGATATCTTCACCTCCCAGTGTTTTAAGCCTCTTTAGATGACTTCCCCTTTGTAAATAGGCAAGCATATCTGATTCAGCAGCTTCATAAGAAGCGATGGCTAAATGTGTGCTATCTTCTAAGTTTTCATGAGTCTCTGCCAAAGCCTTAACTAATGCACCGGCGAAAAGAATATCCTCTAAGCCAGGTCTACCTTTCCAGCCAGCACAAATTAACACGACGTCTTTCTCTTGAACCAATAAATACTCTGCCGTGGCTTTTAAATTCGAGAAAGACGCTACCAAGACTTCGGCGGCGGTTTCTTTTGCCCGATTGATGGCCAAGGTGCCATTGGTAGTACTCATGGCTATCTTTTTGCCTTTAGCGGCTTCCGCCATATAGCTAAAGGGGGAATTATCTAAGTCGAAGCCCTCTATTTTTTGGGCATGCCTTTCGCCTCCTGCGAGGTATCCTTTGGACTGCCATTCGCGGCATTCTTCTACTTCCAAAACGGGCCTTATGGTCTTCACACCATGGGCCAGGCCGGCCACCATACATGAAGTAGCCCTGAAAACGTCCACCACAACGGCTATTTTTCCTTCTAAATCATGCTGTGGAATCAATTCAGGGCTAAGGCATACATCAATACTTCTATTCATCAATACTTTTAGTTTAAAACGGAAATCACTTCGGCGTAACAGGCGGGCTTCTCAATTCCCTGAATCTCAATTGTGGCCTCTACAATCATTTTTATACCGCCAGAGGATGTTGGAGAGGCACTTTTGAGCACTGCTGAAAGTCTAACTTTACTATTTGACGGCACAGGGTGAAGGAACCTAACTTTTTCGGTACCATAATTAATTCCCATTTTAGCAAATGGTACGGAATAAATGTCGGCCATAAGTTTAGGAATTAATGAAAGGGTTAGATATCCATGAGCTATGGTGGTTCCGAATGGAGAATCCTTAGCTTTTTCTTGGTCTATATGTATCCACTGATGATCTAAAGTTGTATCGGCAAATTGATTGATCATTTCTTGAGTAACGTCTTGCCATGGGCTGTGTCCCATTGGTTGTCCTACCGCCTCAAAAACCGCCTCTGGACTTTCGAAAACAAGCTTTTCACCTGCCGCACGAGCCTTTGGAGATTCTTCTTTCTTTGGAGTACTGCCTATCGGGGTAGTCACTTCTTCTTTAGAACATGTTATAACGAGGGCTTTTCCTGACACCTTTCTGTTTAGGAGATCATTTAAAGAGTCGGCTCCATTTTCTAAAGGGTAGTATTTATAAATATGGGGCTTTATGATTCCATTCAAATAGAAGTAAGCAAGTTCCTGAATGTTTTTAGCTGATTCTTTAGGCTCAGTACTCGCAAATCTTCCCCAGAAAACACCCATCAAAGCACAGCCCTTTAACAAAGGTAAATTCAGAGGGATCTTGGGGATATCTCCGCCTGCAAAACCAATAATCAGGTATCTGCCCTTCCATGCCATGGATCGTATGGCGGGCTCTGCCCATTTATCACCCACAGGGTCATAGACTACATCCACGCCTTTGCCTTCGGTCAATTCTTTAACACGCGTTTTTAAATCTTCTTCTTGATAGTTAATAAGCTCATCTGCCCCTTTTTCTTTACAAATAGCTAGTTTTTCTTTTGTGGAGGCGGCTGCTATCACATGTGCTCCCATGAGTTTGCCCAGCTCTACGGCGGCTAGTCCTACTCCTCCAGAAGCTCCCAAAACAAGTAAAGTCTCTCCTTTTTTTAATTCTGCCCTATTCTTTAAGGCGTGATAAGACGTTCCATAATTGTATATTAAGGCCGCAGCACTGGCAAAATCCATTCCAGGAGGCATGTGAAAAACTTTGCTTTGCTCTACAGATACTTCTTCTGCAAAACCACCCCAGCCGCATAAAGAAAGGACGGCGTCACCAGGTTTAAAGTTCTTAACATCTTCTCCAACCATCTTAACTATTCCAGAGACCTCGCCACCCGGAGAAAAGGGCAGTTCGGGCTTAAATTGGTATAGGTTTTGAATGATTAAAGTATCGGGGAAATTGACGCCACAGGCTTTTACCAAAATAAGGACCTCATTTGCAGCAGGTTCTATTTTTGGAATGTCTTTTAAGAGTAGCGTTTCTGGCAGACCATGCTGCTCGCATAAAATGGCTTTCATTATTTCTGGAAGGGTTTGTTGATTGAAATGTTTTCTAGATACGAATTTTTGACAATATATTTCCTTTATTTAAAAAATGAACCGATTTTATAAATATTCAATATGGACTTTCGTTGTGCTTATTGAACTCTCGGGTTCTTTGGCAAGAGCTCAGGAGGTTAAAGTCATTAAATTCAATGATTTGGAGGATATTATAGATTCAAAAGAGCCAGATCTCAAAATCATAAACTTTTGGGCAACTTGGTGTAAGCCATGTTTAGTGGAGTTGCCTTCTTTTGAAACTATTTCAGAAAAATACCATCAAAAGGGTGTAACGGTTTACTTAGTGAGCATGGATTTTGTTTCAGAGATAGAGCGAGTCAGAGCCTTTGTTAAGAAAAAAAAGCTTAAGTCTGATGTTCTTTTATTGAATGAGTCTGATTATGACAAATGGATAAATAAAGTAAGTGAATCATGGTCTGGATCTATTCCAGCTACTCTCATGATAAAAGCAGGTGAGCGTAAGTTTTTTGAAAAGGGATTTGACTTACCTGCATTAGAAAAAGAGGTTAAATTGTTTGAATAAACAAGGTTTGAAAAACCAGAAATAATGGTATGAAAAGGAAAAGTTTAATTGTTTTAGGAGCGTTATTGGCCTCAGGTCTTTATGGCTTTACAGAGTTTACTAAATCTAAAACTGACGAAACAGGAGTTTCAAAATTCATAGAAACGGCTTCCTATGAAGTGGGAGACGAGGCACAAGACTTTAATCTGCTTAATATAGACGGGAGCAAGAAGTCTCTGGCTTCATTTAAAGGGGCTAAGGGGTATATCGTGGTTTTTACATCTAATCACTGTCCTTTTTCTAAAGCGTATGAGGAAAGAATGGTGGCTCTAGATACTAAATATGCCTCCTTAGGTTATCCGGTAATTGCTCTCAATCCTAATGACCCAGAAGCTTATGAAGAAGATACACATGAAAACATGAAGAAAAGAGCGGCAGAAAAGGGGTTTACGTATCCTTATTTGGTTGATGACAAAGGAATAGGGCAGATATATGGTGCGAAACGCACACCACAGGTTTTTGTGCTAAAGAAAGAAGGCGGAAAGAATATTGTGAAATACATAGGAGCGATAGATGACAATGCTCAAGACGCCTCGTCTGTTAATAAAAAGTATGTGGAAGATGCGGTAAATAACCTATTGGCCAATAAGCCTGTGGTAACGCAAAACACAAAGGCTATTGGTTGTGCCATCAAATGGAGAAGTAATATTTAGTCTTTTTAAAGCAATTCTGTATGCGAGGATCGTCCATTGAGCGGCCCTTTTTGTTTAGATTTGAACAAATATTATTTCAATGTCTCTACCAACACCTCCAAAAGTATTTTCTCCTGCCAGAATGAATCAGCTCGTGGCCTTTGAGCGGCTCCTTACTGTTATGGACGAGCTCCGTGAAAAGTGCCCGTGGGATAAGAAACAAACCATGGAGACGCTTCGTCATCTCACGATTGAAGAAACATACGAACTTTCAGATGCGATATTAGAAGGAAACCTAGATGAAGTAAAAAAAGAACTGGGAGACCTCATGCTTCACATGGTTTTTTATGCCAAAATAGGTTCTGAAAAGAAGGCATTTGATATTTCGGATGTCCTTCATGGTATTTGTGAGAAACTTATTTCGCGTCATCCACATATCTATGGTGATGTAAAAGTTGAGAATGAAGAGGATGTAAAACGAAACTGGGAGAAACTAAAGCTTAAAGAGAAAGGGAATAAGTCTGTTTTAGGTGGCGTCCCACAATCCTTACCAGCACTAGTCAAGGCCATTCGTATTCAAGAAAAGGCAAGAGGAATAGGTTTTGACTGGGAGGAGAAAGCCCAGGTTTGGGCCAAAGTAGAGGAAGAAATGCAGGAGTTTAAAGAACAATTTAATTCTGAAACCAATGAGACTATTAATGAGAAAGAAGCAGAGGCGGAGTTTGGTGATGTGCTATTTTCACTGGTGAATTATGCGAGATTTATAGATATCAACCCTGAAACAGCCTTGGAAAGAACGAATAAGAAGTTTATCAAACGTTTTCAATACTTAGAGTCAAAAGCCAAGGAAATGGGCAAAGAACTATCCGATATGACCTTATCAGAAATGGACGTTTTCTGGGAAGAGGCTAAGGTTATTTAGTCAAAAGCGAAGTCTTTGGAGCTTGGATAAAAAGTTTAAACTTTAGAGCCCACTTGTTCCTTTATTTCTTTCCCATACTTTCCTTCTAATTTATAGGACAAAGTTACCACTAATAGGTTCTAAAAACCCTTGGCCTGCCTTGTATTGCATAGTACTATATACTCTAGTAAACTTGTGTCATCAATTGCCAACGAAGGCCTTGAATTAAATAATTTGCAAAGTTCTTCTGTCACAAATTATGATAAAATTAACTACCTCAATGCTGTTACTAATGGGCATGTTCGCCTGTGGTTCTACAAAAATCCGGAAGACCGTCGCGGTACACAATTACCTCCTAGAAATGAACCAAAAAGGGGAATTGAACGGGAATATTCTTATTCAAAACGGTAAAAAAGTAATTTATGAGCACTCAATCGGGATTTCGGAAGGAGAAAGTAAAAAGCTGCTTCAATCCTCTGATAGTTTTAATATCGGGTCTGTTTCGAAGGAGTTTCCAGCTGTTGCCATTATGCAGTTAGTAGAGAAAAATAAACTGTCTGTGACCGACCCTATTTCAAAGTTTGTCAAGCTTCCTCATTGGTCGAATGAAGTTTGCATTGAAAATCTTTTGCATTATTCTTCTGGCCTTCCTCGTATATCTTGGGGTAAAAGCCCTTTAGTGAATAAAGAATCGCTTTTAACTGAATTAAATACCATTGAGAACCTAAATTTCGAGCCAGGAAGTGATTATTTATACACCAATTATAGTCCTTTTTTGCTTACTCAAATTATAGAAGCTTTGGACGGTAGGTCATTTGAACAGTATGCACAAGAGGAGATTTTAGAACCAGTAAAGATGGGAGACACTTTTTTTCAGAATGAATTTCCCTTCATAAATACGAATAGAATGGCCACTCCATTTAATGAGGCGTTTGAGGCAGATAAGACACCATTTAAAATTCAGATTCCGACGGTACTGTTGTCTACCACAACCTCAGATTTGAACAAATATCTTAATGCCTTGCATGACGGAGAGATCATAAGCCAAGAATCAATTCACTTTTTGGGAAGAACAGCGGACGTAGCCAATGACGATCTCCAATCACCTTTAGGTAACCTAAAAATAGAGAATGGAAGAGTTAAGCAACATTGGCATCATGGAAGCAGTGGGAATTACGAATGTTTGCTAAGCTACTACAGCGAAAAGAGGTTAAACATAATTATACTAACCAGCTAGAAAAAAGGGTAATGTATTTGAGATTGAAGAAACAATCAGTGGAATGCTTCAAAATTAATTAGCCCTTTTCATGTGCACTAAACGCCATAGTATTTACACGATAATGGGCGAACCAATAAAACAAAAGAGGGCGAGAATGTAACGTGGTGATTTGTGGAGCCCAACCGGGTTTACTTATTAGAAGTCCTATTTTTCTCCAAGTGGATTTAGTCGAAAACATAGAATTGCAAGGATGAATTTGAAATCTAGAGTATTAAAAATAATACGAATGGCATAAGCAGAGTTTTAGATAAATGGATACTTCATTAAAACACAGTCTCCTTTTAGGCCTATTTATGGAAGCCCTGTATTGTTTGGTAGTTAATGATTTCCATTTGAAACAGACTTTTCATAGTGTTTTACCGGGAAATTATCTGATTTCGTGTGTTGCTGATATTTCCATTATTTTGGAATTTTATATTCTGGAAGGTATAAAGGTCATCCTCTTTTATTGATGGCTTGAATGAGAACTTGGGATTAAGCTTTAGCAGGATAGTGGATCCCAGAGACATAATTGCTCATCTTGTTTCCTTTATCATTCATACTTTTTAATAGCACCAGAAATTTTGTTCCTAAGTTCAATAGAAATTCAAGGTATGTTATTTAACCTCTTTCTATTTTTGTTTTTATTTCCACTTAGTAGTCAGGTATTTTCGTTGAGCTCATTTGGGATTTTATTGAAAAATATATGATTCCTTTTTCTAAAGAGGATTTGCTGCTCAATCAAATGGATTAAAGAGGAGGAACTGCCGATTCTAGCTTTATTGAGGTGTCAGAATTTAGAATTATTTATTACTGCGGGCTCGTAAGCTTCGCAATGAAGGCCATTCTTGAAGGGATAGAGAACATTTTCCTTCATTTTCCGCCATAGGGCTTCTTGATTCTTCTATAAAGAAGGCGGTAAATTCGAACGAAGAGGGATTGAACAGAGTGGGCTTTCTTGAAATATGTGATACGGAAAGACTCAAAGAACTTACCTATGCGACTTCGGTGTATAAGCGATTTTACTTTTCGAAACTTCTGGAATAAGCTATGTTTTAGGAGCGAGTCATACGCCTTTCCATTCTTCTATGGCGTGCACTGTTTTTCCCATCTAGTCTTGAAGCTACCGCCCAAATAGCAGCAGGAAGCCACCCTAAAATGGTGATTTGGAGAATTAGGCACAGAATTCCCTTGATGATTTTACCTCTTAAAAAAAAGGATAGCCAAGGGAGTAAAACAGCAATGAATAGCATATCACAAAAGTATATGAAACAAACTTAGCTGTTTCATAGACTCATGTAAATCATAAATTGATAAGCGGTTGTTAGAGTTTGACCTCACAGCTGCCATTTGAACCAGATTTAAGGACAGCTTCAACGACACGGATATCTGCTAAACCTTCCTCTCCATGAGCTATGTAAGGGGTGTTGTTCATTAGAGCCAGAGCATCATTGTCCATTTGAAGCGGCTGCTGTCTGTTTATTGGCGTGTATATTTCTGTGCCGTCAGACATACTTCCTCGGTTACCACCATACCCTGTTTGTGGCTCCATTTTAAGCCAGCCTTTTTCATAATTTACCTGTAAGTGATTCATTTTTACACCAAAACTTGACTGACAAGTGGCCATTGCCCCACTTGGAAACCTTAGTAGATAGGTGGCTGTTTCTTCTACTTCATGATAAATTTCTGGGCGTGTGGTCATGGTATGAGCAGTTACTGAAATGGGCTCTTCACCAGTGGCCATTCTTGCCCCTTGTATGGCATAAACACCCATATCTCCCATTACACCACCACCCATAGCCTTGCTTTGCTTCCAGTGGTCGGTTCTGTTTTCCTTATAACCAGCCGCAGAATTCACCATCATAACCTTTCCAAATCGCTGTTCTTTCACCACTTTTTGGTAGGCCTGAATGTTGGGATCATGCTGACACCTATAACCAATGGCAAGTCTCACTTTATTTTTATTGCAGGCATCTATCATGGCTTGGCAGTCTGCCACAGACGGGGCCATAGGCTTTTCACACCACATTTGTTTACCCGTTTCTGCACCTCTAACAGTATATTCTCTATGCATGGAAGGAGGTAAAACCACATAAATAACATCTATGTCGGGGTTATTGGCAATGTCATCATAGTTGTCGTACGAATAGATGTTTTTATCTGCTATGCCGTATTTATCTTGCCATGTAGGGATTTTGGAAGGGGTACCTGTAACAATACCTTTGAGTTCACAATGTTTTGTGTTTAGCAAACCGGGAGCGATCAAATCTGTGCTGTAATAACCAAGCCCTACGAGTGCCACACCTAATTTTTCTTTGACAGGTCTAGTGGCTGCTAGTAATACGTTAGGGGAGAAAGCAGCGACGGCAGCTGCGGCAATTGATTTTTTAATAAATGATCGTCTCTCGTTTTTCATAGGGGGTAGGATTGAATTGTTTTATTAAAGAAGACCAAAAGTACATTCAAAAGACATGAATGTCAAAGCCTTAAACTAAGCAGGTGACTTTACTTTATTATTAATTCATCCTAAAACAAAGAGCCTTGGAAGAAATTCTAAGGCTCATCGCTTAAAGAATAGGCAAAGAGTTTATCCTAATGTTACGTCTAGGGTCATCATAACAGCAAAACCTACCATCGCTCCAATAGTAGAAAGGTCTGTCTGGTCGCCCGTTTGAGATTCTGGAATGAGCTCCTCTACAACTACGAAAATCATAGCACCCGCGGCAAAAGCTAATGCGTAAGGAAGAATTGGGGTTACGTATAAAACCAGTAAAGCTCCAAAAACACCAGCAATCGGTTCTACTATACCGCTCATTTGGCCATAATTAAAGGCCCTGAGCCTTGAGAAACCCTCTCTTCTTAGAGGTACAGAAACGGCTGCTCCTTCAGGGAAATTTTGAATACCAATACCTATGGCTAGGGCAATGGCACTGGATAAAACCGCAAGTGACGGGTCAAGAGCGAGGGCACCAAAAGCTACACCAACCGCAAGGCCTTCTGGAATATTATGTAGTGTGATGGCCATAACCAGCAAAACGCTCCTTCGCCAGGAGGTTTTCATGCCTTCAGCCCTGTCTATACTTCTATTTAAGTGTAAGTGAGGCAATGTTTTATCCACGGCATATAAAAATGCACCGCCCGCCAAGAAACCTACAACAGCCGGAATCCAACCGGCTTGACCATTTGCCTCTGCCATTTCAATGGCTGGGGCTAGGAGAGACCAAAAGCTAGCGGCGATCATAACTCCGGCGGCAAAACCGAGCATTAGGTTGAGAGCTTTTTGATTTATTTCTTTAAAGAAAAAAACAAGCCCAGAACCTAAGGCTGTAAGAGCCCAAGTAAATAAAGTGCCAAATAAAGCTAGCAGTATGGGGTTATAATCTAGCAGAAAGGATAATTTTTCCATAACATTTAGGTTAGCCTAAAAATATAGTTCGAGTGGTCAAATGTACAAATTCTTTCAGAATAGAAATAGGATAAAAGAAGGCATAATCTCGTTATTTAATTTATATGAGAAAAATGATGCTTTTGACATATTTGGCTTGCTTAAGTTCTTTGGCTTTTGGTCAGCGGATTCTTCCACAGGTATGGTTTAACGAAAATAATATTAGTGATAAAAGTATCCAGGTAGGAGACGCCTCTATGCTTTACGGCCTTAATGGTCAGGGAGCCGAGTTGGTAGGGGACTATTTTTGGGGAAAAGATTTTCAAAGAGCTAAAATCTATTTCTACCCTCAGGAGCTTAAGGTGGTGAGTGGAGGTCTAGTAAAATTGGATAGTTTATTTGGGGTGGAGTTAAGGTTTGATTTATGGAATGATAGGGTTGAGTTTAAATCCCCGGATGGCATAAAGGTGATTGGTGCAGAGAAAGTATCTCATGTATTGATTCAGGATAACGAAGGGTTAATTTCTCAATTTATAAATCCTAGAGAGTTTGAATCTGCTTCGCTGAAAGGATTTCTGATGGTTTTAGGAGTAAAAGGAAAACGAACGGTTTTGCAATCAAAAGAAGTTTTAGTACAGCGGCCTAACTATAATTCTGCTCTGGATACTGGGAGTAAAGAATATCAAATAGCAAAGAAGAACCATTTCTATTATTGGAATGGTAATCATATACTTAACATTGACAGCAAAAAGGATGTCGCTAACCTTCTAGAATCCTTGAGTTTGAACGGTAAAAAGTACCTAAAGAATTCTAAGAACAAACTTAAGATTGATGAAGATTATAGAGATTTGGCCCATTTCATTTTTGAGAACGATTCTAAGTAGGCTATTTCTGTTAAATTGCGGTCTTTAAGGAAATATCAATATTTATGAAGCATTTTATTAGTCCTAATGACGTCCCGAATATTCAAGACTTGGTGAATGAGGGTATAGCCCAAAAGGCAAACCCACTCGCAAATAAGTTACTCGGAAAGGATAAAACCTTGGTTCTTTTATTCTTCAATTCTAGCCTAAGAACTCGTCTAAGTACCCAAAAGGCAGGTGCTAATTTGGGTATGAATGTGATAGTGATGAACGTGGGTTCTGACAGTTGGCAGTTAGAGTTTGGAGACGGAGTGAAAATGGATGGCAATAAAGCTGAACATATTCGTGAAGCAGCAGCCGTTATAGGTCAATATGCAGACATTATAGGAGTGAGAGCGTTTGCCGGTCTTACAGATGCCGAGGAAGATTATAAAGAACTCGTGCTAGAAAGTTTTAGAAACTTGTCAGATGTACCTATTGTCAATTTGGAGTCCGCCACACGTCATCCATGTCAGTCGCTGGCAGATTTAATCACCATAGAAGAACTTAAAACCAAAACAAGACCTAAAGTGGTTTTGACCTGGGCTCCTCATATAAAGGCTTTGCCTCAGGCGGTTGGAAATTCCTTTGCCGAATGGCTAAATTTAACAGAGTATGATTTTGTGATTACAAATCCGGAGGGTTATGATTTGCCGAAAGAATATACTGGAAACGCTAGAGTAACACATAACCAAAAAGAAGCTTTTGAAGGTGCAGATTTCATTTATGCTAAGAATTGGTCTTCCTATTCAGAGTATGGAAAGGTACTTCCGGGAAATGAGGATTGGATAATCTCTCAGAAAAAAATGGCTTTAACAGATAATGCCAAATTCATGCATTGTTTGCCGGTAAGAAGGGGTCTTATAGTGGAAGATGCTGTAATAGATTCACCAAATTCTGTGGTTATCCAACAAGCAGGAAACAGGGTTTGGTCTGTGCAGGCTGCCATGAAACATATTTTGGAAAATGTCTGATAGTAGCACTGGATACCTGACTTCGACATAAGGAAATTAGTTAACTGACTCACCTTAAACACCTTCAATGATACGTTTGTTACGATTTTGGTTTTTTAGACCAAAATTCCGCCAAACTGGAGCACTCCTTAACACATTTGCGAGAGGTTTTACCCCTCGCTACCTATATATAGCTTCTCGGGAGCTTCAAAGGCCGTTCTTACATCGAACTCAGGTTGGATAATTGATTTAAGTAAAAACAAAAAGGCCCTTAGGTTTTTAGATCTAAGGGCCTTTTCTATGATTATTTAACTGGATTACAATTCTACGGCCACCTTATAAGTAGGATCCTCAATGATGTTGACATCAATAATTTCTTCTGCATTTGCCAATAATTTTCGGCAATCGCTACTTAGGTATCTTAAATGCACTTTTTTGCCTGCTTTTTGATAGCGTTCTGTGATTTTATTCAGGGCTTCTATACCAGACATGTCATTTACACGGCTTTCTTTGAAGTTTATAATGACCTCTTTTGGGTCTGTTAAAACATCAAATTTTTCAGCGAAGGATTGACTAGAAGCAAAGAACAGAGGGCCGTATATTTCATAGTGTTTCACACCTTTCTCATCCACATATTTTCTTGCTCTAATTCTTTTTGCATTTTCCCATGAAAAAACTAATGCAGAAATAATTACACCTATTAATACAGCTAGGGCCAGGTTGTGAAGTAACACCGTAATTCCAGCCACCAAAAAAAGAACGAGGATATCATGATTAGGCATTTTCCCGATAACCTTAAAACTAGCCCATTCAAAAGTACCAATCGCCACCATAAACATTAAACCAACTAAAGCAGCCATAGGCATTTGTTCTATATATTCAGCTCCGAACATCACGAAAACCAAAAGCATAATGGAGGCCACAAGGCCTGATAGGCGGGCTCTGGCACCAGAAGATATATTAATCAAACTTTGACCTATCATGGCACATCCTCCCATTCCTGAGAAAAAACCAGTCACTATATTGGCCAACCCTTGGGCTACTGCTTCTTTATTACTTCTACCACGCGTTTCTGTGATTTCATCTATCAGGTTTAGAGTTAGTAAGCTTTCTATAAGACCCACACCCGCCACAATAAGGGCGAATGGGAAAATGATGCTCAATGTCTCTAGGTTAAAAGGTACATCTGGTATATGAAATGGAGGGAAGCCACCTTTGATGGAGCTTATATCTCCCACCGTTTTAGTTTGTAAGCCAAAACCGATAACGATGGCCGTAACTACCAAGATAGCAACCAAACCAGAAGGTATAGCTTTAGTGAGTTTTGGCAGTCCCCAGATGATAAGCATCGTTAAAAGCACTAATCCCACCATTTGATAAAGCTGCACACCTTGCATCCATTCTAATGCTCCATCTGTTCCGGGTATTTTAAAGGAGCTTAGTTGAGCCATGAAAATGACAATGGCTAGACCATTCACAAAACCAAACATAACAGGATGTGGTACCAAACGGATAAATTTACCAAGCTTAAAAAAGCCAGCTGCCATCTGAATAATGCCGGCCAGCACCACCGTGGCAAAAATGTATTCTACACCATGCATTTTGGCAAGGCCCACTATTACTACGGCAACAGCTCCAGTAGCTCCAGAAATCATACCCGGTCTTCCTCCAAAAATAGAGGTAATAAGACCAACCGTGAATGCCGCATAAAGTCCTGTAAGGGGATGCAAGCCTGCTATCAAAGCGAAAGCAATAGCCTCTGGAATGAGTGCTAGGGCTACCGTGAGGCCAGAGAGCACTTCGTTTTTATAATCTACTTTTTGCTTTAAATCAAAAAATGTGAATACTTGATTCATGTAGTGATTTTGTTTTGGAGAAAATTAAAAGTGTAACTACCTCTCTGCCTTTTCCAGCTTTAAACTGTTTTCGGCAAATTGATAATTACACTTTGTTTTTATTTTTAAATATTGGCTTAAGCCGTTTTTTCTATTTCTATTACCCAGTCGTCTTGCTCTACTACTGCTCCTTCTTCTAACTGTACAAAAGATACCACACCATCAAACGGAGATGCCACGATAGACTCCATTTTCATGGCTTCTATCACAAATAGTGGCGTGTTTTTAGCTACTTCGTCACCTTTTTTGACAAGAATCCTAGATATTCTACCTTGAAGTGGAGCACCTATATCGCCTTCTTTGCCAATTTTCTTGTTGGTTGGCTTGGTTACTTTTAACGAGTGGTCGCGTACTTTGAGCTTTCTAGTTTGCCCATTAAGTTCGTAACTGACAGTACGCTTTCCTTCTTCATCTGGTTCAGAAGTGTAGAGGTATCTTACCAAGATGGTTTTACCCTCTTCTATGGTAATCATGATTTCTTGGTTTTGGTGCAAACCATACCAGAAAGCATGGGAAGGTATAAGGCTTACGTCGCCAAACTTCTCTCTGTTCTCGTGGAATTCTTCATAAACCTTATCGTATAATTTGTACGATAAGTAATCTAAATAGCCATCACTATTTGGGAAGTCTTTTTGAAACTGCTTGTATTCGCCTTGCAGGTCAATAGGCTTCATGTGAGCATTTGGGCGATCTGTGTATGGCTTTATGTCCTTTAAGATTATTTTTTGAAGCTCAGCGGGGAAACCTCCAGGAGGCTGACCTAGGTCTCCTCTAAAGAAGCCTTTGACAGACTCTGGGAAAGAGAGGGTGTCTCCTTTTTTAAAAATATCATCGGAATCAATATTGTTTGACGTCATGAAAAGGGCCATATCTCCAACTACTTTAGAAGAAGGAGTCACTTTTACTATATCACCTAACATTTCATTTACGAGACTATAATTTTGCTTTAGAAGGTCAAACTTATCTCCTAAACCCAGGGAGATAGATTGTGACTTAAGATTAGAATATTGCCCGCCGGGCATTTGATGATCATATACTTCAGCACTTCCAGATTTAAGACCAGACTCAAAAGGAGCGTACATGGTACGCACATCTTCCCAGTAGCTTGAATACTGATTTAGTTTATGTAGGTCTATCTCACATTCCCTTTCATTTCCTTTGAGCATTGCTACCACTGAATTGAAGTTAGGCTGAGAAGTTAGGCCAGAAAGTCCTCCAAGAGCACAGTCAATAATATCTACACCAGACTCTGTAGCCTTTAAATAGGTAGCGGCTTGGATAGAGGAGGTGTCATGCGTGTGCAAGTGAATTGGAAGGTCCACCGCTTTTTTCATTTCTCTTACCAGTACTTCTGCCGTATAAGGCTTTAGAAGTCCTGCCATATCTTTTATGGCAATGATATGAGCTCCTTCATCTTCAAGTTGGCGAGCCATATCCAAGTAATACTGTAAGGTGTATTTCTTTTGATTAGGGTCTAGCATTTCACCAGTATAGCATATGGAAGCTTCTGCCAATGAATTAGTACGCTCTCTTACCGTTCTGATACTCAGCTTCATCGACTCAATCCAATTTAGGGAGTCAAATATTCTAAAGACATCAATGCCATTTTCGGCAGACTTCTCAATAAAACTTTCTACTAAATTATCTGGATAGGCGGTATAACCTACAGCATTTGAGCCTCTAAGTAGCATTTGAAGCAGCATGTTTGGCATGGCTTCTCTAAAGTCTTGGAGACGCTTCCATGGACTCTCGTACAAGAACCTCATAGCCACATCAAAAGTGGCACCACCCCAAACTTCCATAGAAAATAGCTGTGGGAAGTTTTTGGCAAACCCTTCTGCTACGGCTAGCATATCCGTGGTTCTAACCCGTGTAGCTAGAAGTGACTGATGTCCGTCTCTAAATGTTGTATCTGTATAAAGGATAGATTTTTGGTCTTTTACCCATTGAGCAAACTTATCTGCACCCATGCTGTCTAACCTTTGCTTATTGCCATCTGGGTAAGGGTCAAAAGGATTTATTATTGGCACCTTAGGAAGAACAAAATCAGTCTTGTCAACTTTTCCAAGCGTCCTATTTCCATTAACAATCACATCTGAAAGCAAACGCATGGCTCTGGTAGAACGGTCCTTAGGTTTGCGTAATTCTAATAACTCAGGATGATTTTCAATGAATGTAACCTGTGCCTTTCCTTTTTGGAAATCCGGATGTTTTATAACATTACTTAAGAAAGGAATATTGGTTTTCACACCTCTAATTCTAAACTCCACCAAAGCTCTTGAAAGTCGTTGGGCGGCACCTTTTAGGGTTCTACCTCGTGCAGTAACTTTCACTATCATAGAATCAAAGTAAGGTGAGATTTTCATGCCTGGATAGGCAGAGCCCTCATCTAATCTAATTCCAAAACCAGCAGCATTTCTGTAAGCTATGATAGTTCCGAAATCTGGCTTAAATCCATTTGATGGATCCTCGGTGGTAATTCTACACTGAATAGCGTATCCTTTAAGAGGAACCTCGTCTTGGTGTTTTATAAATATACCCCTGTCAGAAAGCTTATAACCCATAGCTATCAAAAGCTGGGTCCTCACAATGTCAATTCCGGTTATTTCCTCGGTAATGGTATGTTCTACTTGTATTCTTGGATTAACCTCTATGAAGTAAACATTTTCGTCTTTGTCAACTAAAAACTCTACAGTACCTGCATTAGAGTAATTTACGGCTTTACCCATTTTTATGGCGTAGTCGTAAAGCTTTTGACGGGTTTCTTGCTTCAGGCCAATAGAAGGGGCCACCTCTACCACTTTCTGGAATCTACGCTGGACAGAGCAATCTCTTTCATAAAGGTGAATGAGGTTTCCGTGCTGGTCCCCTAAAAGCTGCACCTCAAGGTGCTTAGGGTCTACTACAAACTTTTCTAAGAAAACCACATCATTTCCAAATGCGGTTTTGGCTTCATTCTTGGCTTCGGCATAGGCCCTGGAGAAATCACTTTCCTGACGGACTACTCGCATACCTCTTCCTCCTCCTCCAGCAACGGCTTTCACCATCATTGGAAAGCCAATTTCCTTTGCTCTTTCCAGAGCAAACTCGGCATTCGGAATGTTTCCTCTAAAGTCTGGAATTAAAGGAACACCAGCCTCCATGGCTTTGTTTTTAGCTGCCACTTTATCGCCTAGAGCATCCATAGCTTCTGGCTTAGGGCCCACAAATATGATATCCTCTGCAATACACCTTCTAACTAAGGTTACGTTTTCTGAAAGAAAGCCGTATCCAGGATGAATGGCGTCAATTTTTTTAGTCTTCGCCAGTTGGATAATGCCTTCTATATCAAGGTAGGGTTTAAGAGCTTCTTCATTGGCTCCTATTTGATAGGCCTCATCTGCTTTATACCTGTGCAAAGAATAGCGGTCTTCATAGGTATAAAGAGCTACTGTGGTTATGCCTAATTCGGAGGCAGCCCGCATGATACGGATAGCTATCTCTCCACGGTTGGCAATTAAAAGTCTTTTTATTGGTTTTACGTATGCTTTCATCAAATTATAAAGGTAAAGTCATATTTTATTGAAGAAGTAGCTAAGTGCACTCCGTGCAAAAAACTTAGGAAGTTAATGTTAAGCGAATTGTCAATCAATTTTTGTTAAAACAATATCTTCTAAATCTATTTAAAGTACAACTTTGGGACTGTTTAACAATACTGAACTGGTTATAGTATTGGTTTTTGAATAATAGATGCCTTACATTTTCTTGGCGGGGTTTCCAAAAACGGTACTATTTTCTGCCACATTTTCTATTACAACGGAGCCCGCACCTACTCTTGCATTTTTACCTACCGTGACTCCTGAAACTACGGTTACATTGCTTCCTAAAAATGCCCCTTCTTCTATTTTAGCTTTGCTGTTTATGTTGGAACCACTCCCAATCTCTACATAATCACCCACTTCTGCTTCTGTGTCAATACTGACTGAGGAGCCTAGAATATTAAGATTGCCAATTTTAGAAAATGGACCAATTACCGAACCCGCACTTATCAAGTTTCCATGTCCAATGACCGCTTCTTCGGAGACGATGGCCGCTTTATGTATGGCGTTAATGGGCATGGTTTTCCGTTTTTCTTGAAGCATGGTGGCTACTTTTTTACGGTCTAGTTTATTTTTAAGTGCTACAAAAGCCTCGGTCTTGTTTCCTATTATCTTTAAAATGCCGCCATCGTCCGTTGAGCCTAAAACCATCACCGTCCCTATTTCTGTGTGATGAAGTTCGTCTTTGTCGTCTAGAAAGCCGTACATGACTATGCCGTTCTCATGAAAGATATCTAATGCGGTTTTTCCAAGCGTGCCTGCCCCGAAAATAATTACTGGATTGTCCATAGATTAATGTCGTTTTGAGATTCTTTTTTTATACTCCATGATTTTTTCCCTAAAGCGTTCTTTGCTATAGGAAAAAAGAATTTGCAAAGCTACAGGGATTCTGTCTGAATTTATGCCTCCAAAAAGGCTACTTTCCAATTCTCTAATAGCCTCTCCCACTTTTTTATCCTTGGCTGTTTTCTCTATTTCTACGGAAGAGAGGGTATTAAAAGGTAAGTCTTCTAGCCAAGTCATGTGGTTTCTCCAAAGAAAACTGGCATCTCTCAGGTCTTCAGGGGATGCACTGCCTAGCATTATTTTTTTGAATCGCTCAATAAAATCATTTTGCCTCTTTCTATAATTCAAAAGATTAATTTGCCGTCTAATTTTATCGAGAAAAGCGATGGTCAATAAACTTAATATGAGGAGACATGCCAAAAATATTTTGAGGCTGCCAGACATTTTCTTTTCTTTTCTTTTTATGAAATCTACTCCTACATTCAGCTTGGTTCGAAGTAAAAGAGAGTCTGGGATCATATCATTAAAAAAGAGGCTATCACTGTTGGACCAAAAGACCGTGCTATCCCCATCTTTAACAGTCCAGACGGGTAAGGACAATGACTTTATTCTATCAATTTCATAGGATTTGATAGTATAAAGGATGCTATCTGTACTTATTGAGTCTATTGTTTTGGTTGTGAAATAGACGCTATTAACCAGTTCAAAAGGCTGGAAGTAGCTGCCGTTTTTAGGAAAAAAAACATCCTCTGAAGCTAAATGATCAAAGGTCAATGTTATGGGTATATCCTCCGCAATACCACCAGAATCTTTAAGAAAACGAAGTCGAGGGTTTTGTGCCTCAGAACAGAAGGACAGACCTAGGCACGAGCAGAAAACCAGAAAGGTTCTCACATTTATATAGGAATATTTGTTTCTGTTTTTTTTCACCTTCTCACCCTAAAAAGTTGGACTAAACGATAAACAAAATTCTCGTTGGACGATACGGACAGGTAGTTCGCATTATACTTTTTTGCGATTGTTTCTAAGGTCTTTTGTGTTTCTTCAAAAGCCATTTTCATGCTTTTTTGAAAACTTCTAGAAGAAGTATTTACCCAAGAAACGGCATTACTTTCTTCGTCTTTTACGGGAATTAAGCCTAAGCTTGGCAAATTAACCTCACGGTTATCATAGAGGTGAATAATCACTAAATCATGCTTTTTTGCAAGAGCCCTCAGATTATCATGGTAGCCGCCGTCTTGAAAATCTGAAATAAGAATAATAACGCTTTTTTTCTTAAGCCTATTCATGGTAAAGCGAATAGCCTCGGTGATATCGGTTTTGTTGGATAGGGGCCTGTTTTCAAAAAGTTTGAGAATAAATTTATAGGCAAACTTCATACCTGTGTCTGGCTTAAGGTAAAGTTCTTTCTGGTCTGAGAACGCATAAAGCCCCACATGGCTAGACTCTTTTAGAGCAGAAAGGGCTAGAACGCCACATATTTCTTTAGCCCTATCAATTTTGGTTTGACCCAAGGCTCCAATATTTTGTGAAGCACTTACATCTAATAAAAAGAAAACCGTTTGCTCTTTTTCCTCCTTAAATATCTTAACATAAGCACCTTGCCCTTTTGCAGTCGTAATCCAATCTATGGTTCGTACGTCGTCACCGTATTGATAGGTTCTCAAATCCGCAAACTCTAAGCCAGTCCCTTTGAAGATAGAACTGAAATTGCCTTGTCGTTGAGAATTGACGGCTTTTCTAATTCTAATTTCAAATTTATTCAGTCTAGAGAAAAGTGATCTCAATGGTCTTAAGTTTTTTTATAAATATGTGTACCTTTTAGATAAGGGGCATTGCGTATTTTTGCTAAACAAAGGTAGTCAGTTTATTGATTAAGTGTTAAATCCTTATTCTTAAACACTACCGAACAATTCCTGACAAACGACCATTTATGAAGCTTAAAACTGCTAATATATTTTGACTTTTAAATCATTAAAAACCTGGGTGATACTTTTTGTAGCGTCATTTCCTTCTGCTTGCTCTCAGAGCGATGTCCCTGATAATTTAATTCCTGAAGAGGTCATGATTAATGTTTTGACAGAGACTCATTTATTGGAAGCCAGGGTGGGCCGTCTCAGTTTAAATACATATGATTCTGCCAGTGTAGCGTTTGTTTATTTACAAAAGGAACTTTGGAACAAATATGACATTGACTCTCTTTCGTATGTTCAGAGTTATGATTATTACGGAATGTATCCTAAAAGATTCGCTGAGCTCTATCAAAAAGTGGAAGATAGACTTACTCAAATGGAGGAAGAGATCAACGGTGTAAATAGAAATAATGATGAATGAGAACCTTGTAATCATACCTACATATAACGAGAAGGAAAACATTGAGGCTATTATCCGTAAGGTGTTTAGCCTTCCAGAAGCATTCCATCTTTTGATAGTAGATGACGGATCTCCCGACGGAACAGCCATTATTATTAAAAGTCTTCAAAAGGAATTTACAGGTCAGCTTCACATAGAAGAAAGAGCTGGAAAGCAAGGCTTAGGAACAGCCTATATTCATGGATTTAAATGGGCTCTGAAGGAAAACTATCAATATGTATTTGAAATGGACGCTGATTTTTCTCATAACCCGGATGACCTAGTAAAATTATATCATGCCTGTAAGAATGGCGGATACGATATGGCGATAGGTTCCAGATACGTTTCAGGCGTTAATGTGGTAAACTGGCCCATTGGCAGGGTGCTTATGTCTTATTTTGCGGGGGTGTATGTGAGAATGTTGACTAGGATGCCCATTATGGATCCTACGGGCGGCTTTGTCTGTTATACTAGGACTGTTTTAGAAACCATTCCCTTAGATAAGATCACTTTTGTGGGTTATGCTTTCCAGATAGAAATGAAGTTTAACGCTTTCCTCTATAAGTTCAAAATTAAAGAAGTTCCTATCATTTTTACCGACAGAACCAAAGGCACCTCTAAGATGTCAACCAGTATATTTAAAGAGGCGGTTTTGGGTGTTGTCGTTATGAAAGTTTGGAGTTGGTTTAAGAAGTTTGAAAGGTAAATGCGTTAAAAAGCTTTGTCCGTAGGATAAATGATTCCGGCTTTCTCTCTTGTGTTATCTAACAATCGAATGAGCTTAAGGCTTTGAGATAGCGGCCATAAGTCAGATTCCTTTTTCCCTTCTAAAAGGCAATTATTGACTTCTTCAATCTCAAAATTGTAACCAAAGGATTCTCTAGGAAAGTGAAATGTTTGGGCATCAGCATCATCTGGATAACAGACAATTTCTGTGGCTTCATGAAACTTTCTTTTCATGTGAATTTTCCCTTTGTCCCCATATATAAAAGCCTCTATATTGGTGTTAGCACCAAAAGTGCAACTCAGATTGGCCACAGCATTATTATCATATTGATAAATAAAGGCAGTAGACTCGTCTACTCCCGTAGGGCCTTTAGTGCTGGCAGCTAAAATGTTAGACGGATAGCCCAGTAATAGAAGCGATAAGAAGGCCGGGTATATCCCGATGTCTAGAAAAGCCCCTCCGCCAAATTCAGGATTCAAAACACGTCTTTCAGGGAGAAAGGGAGGGATAAAGCCAAAGTCTGCTTGAATTGTTTTTATGTTTCCTATACTCCCACTTTCTATTAACTCTAATACTTTCTTGGTGGTAGGCAAAAAGCGGGTCCATAGAGCTTCCATAAGAAATGTATTCTTGGCTTTTGCCAAATCAATCATCTCCTTCACTTCACCCTCGTTCATGGCAAATGGTTTTTCACAGAGCACCGCTATTCCTCTTTCTAAACACAGTTTGGTACAAAAAGCGTGAGTAGTATGAGGTGTGGCTATGTATATCGCATCTAAATTGGACGTGTTAAAAATTTCCTCATAAGAACCATAGGCATTATCTGCTTGGTGTTTAGTTCCGAAAGCCTGTGCTCTTTCTAATGACCGAGATGCCACTGCCGCTAGATTAGCACCTTCTACCGTAGATAAATCTGCCGCAAACTTCTCTGCTATTTTCCCGATTCCTATGATTCCCCAATTTATCATCCTGCTCATTTTCTTGATTTTGAACAGCCAATATAGGCTTTTAGTATTTAAGGAATCTTTTTGTCATGGTCTTTTCTTCGGTTTTTATAAGAATCAAATAGGAGCCATTTTGCAGGTTATTCAGATAAACTTGCCAACCTATATTTGGTTTAAAGGAGGTACTAACAGGCATTTTTTCCCCCATTAAATCCGTGACAAAAATATGAGCAGTTTCATCATATACGCTAACAGCTATTTTATCTATTGCGGGATTGGGATACGGGGTAAAACGCTCTTTTTCAGGAAGATTGTTTTGAATTGCGAGTGGTGAATTATCTATGTTAAGATAAGGTCCTATGAAGACTTTTCCAGCCAAATTATAAAATATCAATCTGTAGTAATTAGGCCCAACGGCCATCTGGGTGTCCAGATACGTATATGGCTTCAGGTCGGAGCTATTTCCCGAAATGTCAAAGCTTTTAAGTGTCAAAAAATCTTTATTATCTCTGCTTTTCTGAATATCAATGGACTTGGCACCTATTTCGTAGTTAGTTCTCCAGCTAATTTCGCCATCTCCTTTTAAGGTTTTAAATCCTCGGAAATTGAAAAAGTCAATTGGGGGGGCAATGCCAAGCTTTAGGAGCCAAAAGTCATTTTCGCCGTTGTTAAGGTTTAAGTCTTCGGAGGAGGATCGACTTATAGCCGCCAGTGCCCAGGTGGTGTCGTTTAAAACGATTCCCCTTCGGGCTACATCTATATCCTCTCCTCCAAATAAACCCACACCCTCTATTTCTCCAGTGGAGGTTAGTTTTAGGGTGAGTACATCTGTTAACGGACCCTTATTTGCCAAGCCTTTAATCCTAGAATCACTAGTACCAAAGGCCAAGTATTTGTCTTTGCCCTCTTCTGTGATATTAAATAGGTTGTCATTACCCTCGCCTCCAAATTGCTTTTTCCAGACGAGGTTGCCGTCATTATCTATGCTAAGTATAAGTGCATCTTTACTTCCAAAGGAATTGCTTACAATACCAGTTGTGGAGCTCGTTTCTCCTACTATTAGAAATCCGCTTTTATCATGATTCTGAATAATTCCATGGGCAGCATCTATTTGTTCTCCGCCCCAGCCCTTTTCCCACACTAAATGGCCGTTGCTGGTAACTTTTATAGCTAGTATATCAAGGTTTCCGTTACCTGCTCCTTCTATTTGATTTGTTAAAGCAGAAGTGCTACCTACCATGATAATGTCTCCGTTGGAAGAAAAGGTAAAATCAGACATTTGGTCGTCTATCGCACTCCCAAAAACCTTTTCCCATAGGGTGTCTCCAGTAGGAGTAAGTTTAGCTAGGAAAAACTGTTTTGCTCTATATGGAGAAGTCCCAATCTCAAAAGTACCACCAATATATATAAACCCAAAAGGATTTACTTTGACAGTAGGCTTTGAAAAGGAGTTAGAGTAATGGAATGTCTTTTGTGTAAACTTGCTTCCCCCAGGAATTATCCTATAAGATACGAGCTCTCCATTTTCTTTAATACGCACCATCAGAATACCACCATTTGTGCCATTGAAGTTAGAAAGGCCATCCGTAGAACGGGTTGGCCCCACAATGATATATTCGTTGTTTGGCGTTTTGGCTATGCTCGTAGCTTCCTCGTCATTGGTTCCTCCGAAAGTCTGAGACCAAATACGCTTACCGTCGGCGTTTATCTTTATGACCCAAAAATCACTGCCACCGTTGCCACGATATGCTTGTGAGTTTCCTACATCTACGCTGTTTTTGGAATTTGTGGAGCCCACCATGATAATCCCCCCATCGGGGGTTTTGATGAGGTCTTGAGCATTATCGTCTTCTTCGCCCCCATAAGAGTATTGCTCGGAGACTTTATAAGTTTGGGAATAAGCACTTTGGCCTATGCTTACCACGAGGGCAAAGACTAGCCATTTAATACGGTTCAATATTGCGTTACTTTATTTTCTAAAGTAAGTCAAAATCCGTGCCTATTATAAAGCCCAGCTTACTCGTGTAAACTGGGCTTCGTCTTATAGTATGTTTATTTACTTACATTGCTGATATAATGCCATTTAACGTGGCACTTGGTCGCATTGCGGCAGATGTTTTATCATCACTCGGCTGATAATAACCACCCATGTCTACAGCTTTTCCTTGAACATCCACTAGTTCTTTCACGATGTTGGCCTCATTAGATTTGAGTTTGGCGGCTACCGAGGCAAACTGAGCTTGAAGTTCGGCATCTTTTGTTTGATTAACCAGCTCCTCTGCCCAATACATGGCTAGATAGAAATGACTACCACGATTGTCTAATTCATTAACTTTTCTAGACGGTGACTTCCTATTTAATAAGAGTTTCTCGGTGGCGTCATCTAACGTTTCTCCAAGAATTCTCGCCTTAGGGTTGTTATCCTTCTCCCCTAAATGGTCTAAGGAAACGGCTAGGGCTAAAAACTCACCCAAAGAATCCCATCTCAGATGATTTTCCTTTACAAACTGCTGTACGTGCTTAGGAGCAGAGCCACCAGCACCAGTTTCAAAAAGCCCACCACCATTCATTAATGGTACAATGGAAAGCATCTTGGCAGAAGTACCAACTTCTAGAATAGGGAATAAATCTGTTAAATAATCTCTCAACACATTACCTGTTACAGAAATGGTGTCTAGACCCTTAATGATTCTTTCTAAAGAGAACACTGTGGCATCTTTAGGAGACTTTATAAGGATTTCTAGGCCTGTGGTGTCGTGGTCTGGTAAATACTGCTTTACCTTTTTAATAACTTCGGCATCATGAGCTCTGCTTTCATCTAACCAAAATATGGCGGGAACACCCGTGGCTCTAGCTCTACTAACGGCTAATTTTACCCAGTCTTGAACTGGAGCATCTTTTACCTGACAGGCTCTCCAAATATCCCCAGCTTCTACCATGTGCTCTAAAAGCACATTTCCATTACTATCTGTAATGGTTACTTTCCCATCTGCAGGCATCTCAAAAGTTTTGTCATGAGAACCATATTCTTCTGCTTTTTGGGCCATTAGGCCTACATTAGAAACGCTACCCATGGTAGTCGGATCAAAGGCACCGTTTTTCTTACAGAACTTAATGGTTTCATCATAAACGGGTGCATAGCTACTATCGGGGATTACCGTTTTAGTGTCTTGCAGGTTTCCGGCGGCATTCCACATTTGGCCAGAAGTCCTGATCATCGCAGGCATAGAGGCATCAATGATGACATCGCTAGGGACATGCAGATTAGTTATTCCCTTGTCTGAATTAACCATGGCTACGTCTGGGCCATTCTTATAGCAAGCCGCTATATCTGCGTCAATAGCAGCTTTTTGAGCCGCAGGCAATTCCTTTATTTTGTTTAATAAATCTCCAAATCCATTTTTCACATCCACTCCTATGCTTTCCAACGTAGCCGCGTGTTTGTCAAAAACGGGTTTGAAAAAGGCTCTAACCGCATGGCCAAAAATGAGAGGGTCTGATACCTTCATCATTGTAGCCTTCATGTGTAGTGAAAATAAGACATTTTTGCTTTTTGCGTCGGAGATTTGCTCTTTAAGGAAGTTTAGAAGAGCTTTTTTGCTCATCACAGTGGCATCTAAGATCTCGTCTGCCATTAAAGCAGTTTTTTCCTTTAAGACGGTGACTTTTCCAGCAGTATCTGTATGCTCTATTTTTACGCTAGTGGCTTCTTTTACTGTGATAGATTTCTCATTAAAACGGAAATCTCCACTAGTCATTGTAGCTACATGAGTGGCAGAGTCTGAGGACCACGGGCCCATACTATGTGGGTTGCTTTTAGCATAATTCTTAACAGCCTTAGGAGCTCTTCTATCTGAGTTTCCTTCTCTTAAAACTGGATTTACGGCACTCCCCTTGATTTTATTGTATTTGGCTAGAATAGCTTTCTCTTCTGCCGTTTCGGCGTCAGGGGGACAATCTGGAAGGGCATAGCCTTGAGATTGAAGTTCCTTGATAGCCGCATCTAGCTGAGGAACTGAAGCAGAGACGTTTGGCAACTTAATGATATTAGCATCTGGAGACTTTACTAACTCACCTAGTTCTGCTAGGTCGTCACTTTGCCTTTGGTCTTCGTTAAGATATTCTGGGAAAGCAGATAAAATTCTAGCAGCCAATGAGATGTCTCTTGTTTCTACATCAACCCCTACTTTGGAAGTAAAAGCTTTTACAATAGGTAAGAAAGAATAGGTAGCTAAAGCTGGTGCTTCGTCCGTGATCGTGTATATTATTTTTGACATATTCTATATTTATGCTGAATTAAAGATCGGAATGAGTCCGTAAAAAGAGGTGCAAAGGTATGAAAAATAGGGCTCAAAAAAAGGGTATAAAAGAGACAACTTAAGTTTTGACGATCTATGAAGAAAAAAAGAAAAGCCTTACAGACTTCTGTAATATGAGGATATGCCTAGATAAACTGATAATTTAGGGGCGGGTTTAAAAACACTTCATTAGAAATGGACTTTACATGAATAATTATTTAAGAGTAATCTTACTTCTTTTTGTCTCTATTGGCCTTCAGGCTCAAAAATACTATAAGCTAGAGGCGTCTTTTGATGAATCTCCATTGCCGCCTGTACCTAATTATAGTTTGAATGAACATTGGTCTGCTTTACCAGAGAGAAAAGACATGGCCGATAGCCTGCCCGTTGGTTCCAATCTTGTGGATATGCAAGAGACCGCGGCGGCAGATGTTTTTTACTTGTACCCGACAATTTTTACTGCTGAGCCACAAAATCAATACCTATGGAATGCAGACGTGAACGATACTATAATGAATCCTAGTGTGGACAATTCTGCTATTCTAAATCAAAGCACCGCATTTAATGGCTCCTGTAGGGTATATGCTCCTAGATATAGACAAGCTCACTATTCGGCCTTTACGAGTTTGGATAAGGTTTCTGGGGCTAAAGCTTTAGCTCTTTCTTATGAAGATATTCGGGCAGCGTTTGAATATTATTTGGAACACTATAATCAGGGGAGACCTATAGTGATAGCTGGCCATTCTCAAGGCACCCTTCATGCAGCTCATTTAGTGAAGGATTATTTTGATGGGAAACCCTTACAGGGGCAATTAGTGGAAGCCTATTTAATAGGAATGCCTATTAAGCCAGATGTTTTTGAATATATTGAGGCAAGCAATAATGCCGAGCATGTCGGAGGTTTTGTGACATGGAACACTTTCATGACAGGATATATTCCTAAATATTATAATAACGGCCTTCATGAAGCGATTTGCACTAATCCTCTGACATGGAAGACCGACGAGAGCTATGTATCAAGAGATTTTAATGCGGGAGGTGTTGGTCGAAAATTTAAATTCGTGGAAAGACCCGTAGATGCCGAAGTTCACAAAGGACTGTTATGGGTAAATAAACCATATATAAAGGGAAGAATGTTTATACATATTAAGATTTGGCACAGGGCAGACATCAATTTTTTTTGGATGAATATTAGGGAAAATGTAGCTTTGCGTATAGCCGAGTTTTATAAAAACAAAGAGAAGAATGGAGAGTAATTATGTTGTGATAATGGCAGGTGGAGTAGGAACAAGGTTCTGGCCATTTAGTAGGCAGAGTTTCCCTAAACAGTTTCATGACGTTTTAGGTACCGGAAGAACTCTCATTCAGCAAACGGCGGATAGGTTTGAGGGCATTTGCCCTCAAGAAAACATTTATGTGGTTTCTGGGGAGGAATACAAGGATTTGATTTTAGAACAATTGCCTTTCTTAACAGAAGAACAGGTGCTTTGTGAGCCAGGAAGAAGAAATACTGCACCATGTATAGGCTATGCGTCATATAAAATTCAAAAGAAAGATCCTCTTGCGAATATTGTGGTGGCACCCGCAGATCATATTATTTTAAAAGAAGAGGAATTTAAGAGAAGGGTGAAAGTGGCCATTGATTACGCCTCCCAAAATGACGCCCTCCTAACCTTGGGCATCAAGCCTACACACCCAAATACGGGATATGGTTATATCCAATTTATTGAAGATGAAACGGAAGTAAGTAGGGTGAAAACTTTCACTGAAAAGCCTAATCTGGAACTAGCAAAAAAATTCATTGAAAGTGGCGATTACACATGGAATGCTGGTATTTTCGTTTGGTCTGTGGCATCCATCACCTTGGCATTTGCAAAGTATTTGCCAGAAATGGCTGACGCCTTTAACGCAGCTCAGAAAGACTTCTATACAGACAAAGAGAAAGAATCTCTAGCAGCGGCATACTCTAGATGTAGAAGAGTTTCCATAGACAATGCCATCATGGAAAGGGCAGATAATGTCTTTATGGTAAAGAGTGATATTGGTTGGTCTGACTTAGGAACTTGGCGTTCTGTTTATGACAATTCTGAGTTGGACGAGAATAAGAATGCCATTGACGGTAGGGTGCTTACTTACAGCACTCAGGGATGTGTGGTGAAAACGCCAAAAAACAAGTTAGTGGTGCTGAGTGGCCTGGATGGTTATATCGTGTCTGAGTTTGATAATGTACTTATGATCTGTAAACTAGAAGATGAACAGAAGGTAAAACAGTTTGTGGCCGATGCAGGAGATGTCGGACAAAAATTCGTTTAATTTTTCAATTTATGCTTAAGCATGTCTTGTTGAATATGCCTTCCCAGTTCTGCTAAAAAAGGGAACCCCACTTTTTCATATTCATAGGTATCATCATTTAATGTTTCGTTTTTGTTGGTGTAGATAACCGCCGAAAGCAGGAATTTTATATCGTTTTTACGGTCTTCTATGAGAGCATTGTCAATAAGAAACCCATAGGCAGCTCCTATTTTATTGAATATCTTTAAGTATTCAGGTATTCTAGACTTTGAGTCACCGAGTATAAAAAACTTACAATAATTATCGGGATAGTCGTCTTCTATGTAATCGGCGTCTCTTGGCATTTTGCTCATATACTCTTTTATAAAAGCTAAGTCTTCAGGTCTTAAGTTAAACTTGGAGCCATGATTAAGTTGGAAAATATCCATGAGCATTTGGTGCTGGTCTAATAGGTCAAATCTGTTTTTTTTGCCAAAATTCATAGGTTCATTTATCAGGGAGTCACCTTTAAAATGGGCCTTTCCTAATGGGATAAACTTAGGCTCTATACTACTAGCTACGGCAAATTTTGCTTCCTGAGTATAATGGTCACCAAGTATTACTTTAGGGGTGTAGTTGTTTTCTTCTGGGCTAAGAGCTATTGATAGCCGGTGGTGCAAAGCGGTGTTTAAAAATCCTTTTCGCGTCATGGCGTCATTGAAGCTGTCCTTACCTATAAAATCATAGAGTCTGTTAAATGAATCATTATTGCTAACAAGCAAGATTTTTTTGACGTAGTTGCCAATAGAGGTGCTTGTGTCAAAATAGACGGAACTGTAATTTTGAAGGGTAGACACACTAGAATAAGGTAGATCCCTATCTAGTTTTAGCTCATTCACCTTTTCTAGTGCTAGCAAAATTGCCGGAAGCTTTATGGTGCTTGCAGGATAGAAGTAGTTATCAGAACTATAATTGAAATATTGAGTCTTAGTTTTCTTATCGTTTATTATTGGCGTAAATATTATTTGTATCCTGTAATTTTGGGCTTGCTTTAAGATTGGCTTTAGCTGCTTGTTTTTATATAGCATCTTTTTGAAAGCACGGTCTGTTTGCTGTGCATATGATTGGCCAGAAATAAGCAGGAAAAATATTAAAATAACCGTTCTCAAGTCTCTTCAATTTTATGAAAATCAAATTACTAATATATGTGTTAATATCTTCGGGAGCCGGCCTTTTATCATGTGGAAATATGGAACGTTTAGATACGTCAAAGTTAAAAGGAGAAATAGAGGCACATAAAATTAAAAGGATTTCGGAGACAGATATCATTTCATTTATGAATACCCGTGGACAAGAATTAATTCGTGTTTTAGGGAGAGAAGACTGTGATTTGGTCTTAAAGGAGTTAGATTCTCTTCGGACAAAGGTCAGTTTTGAACTTAAAGACTTGAATCCCAAAACGTTTAGGACAACGATTGAAAAGGAAAAGCAGGTGATGGAGGCATTACAGTATGGCTTAGAAGAGAATGCAGTGTTGAGACCAACCTTTCAAAAACTGTCAGACACCACATATGCGTTTTATTTCATCAAAACTCAGAATGGTTGTAGACCAGAAAACGACTTAGACTTTTGGAAACTGACCTTTAGAAAGGAGGATTTGATTCAATCTATGTAGTGCCCGAGATAGAAATTTGGCACATTTCTTGAATTTTTCTATGAAAAGATTGTAGCTTCGCGGCTTATATATGAAGGAAAGCAGACACATAATCAAGGGGCTAACTCTTTTCGTGAGCATTTTTATGCTTTCGGCTGTGCTTTCAAAGGACCTTATTAAGGCTCCTTTGGTAGTGGATGTTTCTGGTCAAACCGATGCGGACGGACAAGATTCTGAGGAAAATGAGGCTTATGTAACAGACTTTTCTTCTGAGGTGGTTATTCCTTCCCATGCGTTCAGTTTTGGTGGAGAGATAGCCGTTGTTCCACTTCCAGAGAGTTCTATCATCGTCTTTGCTAGACCCATTCTTAGGGTAGCAAGACCACTATTTAAACATTCCTATTTTGATAAGCTCTTTGAGCATCATATAGCAATAAATGCACCCTGATCACAAAGGGGTTCTGCAAAATTCAATTTTCAAATAATTATATAATGAGGAATTCGGATGTCCTAACGAATCTCCTATAACAATAAAACGTCTTTCTTAGGGGACAAAAGACAATTAATTAATATGAGAAATAAAAGTGGAATAATGACACTCGTTCTGGTCTTTTTGGCCGTGAGTGTGTATTATTTAGTTCGAACGTATAAGGCGGGAAGTATCCGCGGCGAAGCAGAAGCTTTCGCGACAATGGCAGACGGTAATATAGATGCACAAGTAAAGCAGCGTTACCTGGATTCTTTGTGGAAGCGTCCTGTTTTCTTGGGAACTACTCTAGAAGACCTTACAAAGCAAGAGCTTGGCCTTGGTCTCGACCTTCAGGGAGGAATGCATGTTATTTTGGAAGTAGCTTCAAATGAAATCGTGAGGTCTTTGGCTAGTGGAACTCGTGACCCACGTGTAGGAGTGGCTATAACAGCTGCTACAGAAAGATCTGTAACAAGCTCAAGCCATTTTGTGGACCTTTTTGCGGAAGAATTTAAGAAGCTGGCTCCAGATGTGAAGCTGTCTAGGATTTTTGCTTCCACCTCTAATCGTGGCGAACTGGCTTTAAATTCTTCCGATTCTGAAGTAATTAGCTTCGTTAAGGGCGAAGTAGATGGAGCTTTTGATAGAGCCTTTCGTATTATCGAAACACGTGTTGATAAGTTTGGTGTGGCTAATGCAAACCTTCAGCGATTAACAGGAACTAATCGAATTCAGGTAGAGCTTCCAGGTGTAGATAATCCACAAAGGGTTAGAAAGTTATTATCTGGTGCTGCCAAATTAGAATTCGTTGAAGTATACGAGCAAAACGAAGTGGGTACTTCACTGGATGCATTTGTAGGTTACTTGTCTCAAATTGATGCGGAAGCAAGAGCCGAAAGCTTGTCAAGTTCTGGAGAAACTGCTCGAGTGGCAGCAACAGAAGCGACAGGCAATGATTTGGCTTCTCAACTGACAGGGAGCACAGATAGCACGGGAACAGCAATTGATTCATTAGCTGGTGTCAATACATTTTCTACACTTTTCATTCCTTCTCAGGGCGGGTTCTTAATTAGAACAAAGGACACTGTTCAAGTGAACGAAATTTTAAGCAGGTCTCAAGTTAAGCAGTTATTTCCAGCAGACTTGAGTTTTGTTTATGACGTGAAGCCCTTTATGAATACGGCCGCAGCGTCGGGTAACGAGGAATTGGTAAGTCTTTATATGGTTAAGGACTTAGGTAATGCACCTTTAGAAGGAGATGTTATCTCAAATGCTCGTCAAGATTATGACCCTACTTCTGGCCGACCAGACGTAAGTATGCAAATGAATGCTACGGGCTCTAGAAAGTGGAGAGACTTAACGGCCGCTAACGTAGGTCAAAGGGTGGCTATTATTCTTGATAACTATGTGTATTCTGCTCCTAATGTGAATCAGGAAATTAGCGGAGGTAACTCAAGCATATCTGGAAACTTTAGTTTAGAAGAGGCCAGTGACCTGGCCAATGTACTTAAAGCGGGTAAACTACCTGCTCCAACTAATATAATTGAAGAGGCTGTAGTAGGTGCATCTGTAGGGGAGAGTGCCGTGAAAGCGGGTGTTATTTCTTCTTTGGTAGGTTTACTTGCGGTACTGGTTTTTGTACTTATTTACTATAATAAGGCAGGATGGATTGCCAACCTAGCCTTGGTAGTCAACTTGATTTTACTGTTGGGTGTAATGGCCTCTTTTGGTGCGACATTAACCTTACCGGGTATTGCTGGTATGGTACTTTCTGTGGGTATGGCTGTAGATGCTAACGTACTAATTTATGAACGAATAAAGGAAGAACTAGACGAAGGGAAGACGTTTGCGATTGCCGTCAGAAACGGTTTCAAATATGCAATGCCTTCTATCATTGACTCCAATGTTACTACGTTAATTACGGGTGTGGTTCTCTTTATTTTTGGAACGGGTCTTATCCTTGGTTTCGCTACTACACTGTTGATAGGTATTTTCACGTCTCTTTTCTGTGCTATCTTTATCTCAAGATTGGTATTTGAGTATTATATTAAAAAAGGTAAAACAGTTACATTCTTCACAGCTTGGACAGAGAAAATGTTCAAAGACACGAACATTGACTTCGTGAACAAGCGTAAAATGTTCTATATGATTTCTGGTGCCATTATTATAGCAGGAGCTATTTCAATTGGTGTTAGAGGTTTTGGTTTAGGAGTCGACTTTAAAGGAGGTCGTACTTATGTTGCCAAATTTGAGAAGGCCGTTTCTACGGAGAATGTTCGTGAGGCAATGGAAACTGCGGGCTTCCCATCTGAAGTGAAAACGTACGGTGGTTTTGACCAAGTGAAAATTACAACGGCATATAAAATTGACAATACAGACCCCAATTTAGAGCTTCAAATTCAGGAGCAAATAAATGGTGTAGTAGCAGGAATAGATAACAATGCCGGTGAGATAGTAAGCTCCTCTAGAGTAGGGCCAACTATTGCCAATGATACTATTTGGAACTCGCTTAAAGCCATCCTGTACTCATTGATTTTAACCTTCATTTACATCTATATTCGTTTTCGAAGTGTGGCCTTTAGCTTTGGAGCGGTGGTAGCGGTATTCCATGATGTATTAGTGATACTTGGTATTTTCTCCATCTTCAACGGAATTCTTCCATTCTCTTTGGATGTGGATCAAGCCTTTGTAGGTGCGATATTGACACTGATGGGTTATTCTATGAATGACACGGTAGTGGTTTTTGACCGTGTACGTGAATACCTAAATGACAAGCGTAAAGCGAAAGAAGATATCGTTACAGTCATCAATAATGCCTTGAACAGCACATTGAGTAGAACGGCTGTTACGGGTATTGCTACCTTATTGGTGCTTCTTATTCTTTTGATATTCGGTGGTGAAACTATTCGTGGTTTTATCTTCGCGATGTTCTTGGGAGTTATTGTGGGTACATACTCTTCGCTTTACATAGCTGCTCCTATCGTGGTAGACGCCATGCAAAGACAGCTTATGAAAGAGAAAGACGCTGGCCTTAAAGCAGCAGAAGTGGCTTTAGCTGGTAAGAAATAAGCTTAGGTTTATTAAACATTTATGCCCTCAATCTGAACAGGTTGGGGGCTTTTGTTTTTTGAATCTTTTGAAGAAGTTCAATAAAAATGTTTCCGCATGAAAGGTGCTTTAAAGAAGTATCTTTGCGGTTCAATAACCTGTACATCCAATGAGCGAATTTCCTCCATGCCCTAAATGTAAATGTGAGTATACCTATGCCATGGATAGACTGTTGGTTTGTCCAGAGTGCTTTCATGAGTGGAATCCAGATGAGCTTAGTGAAGAGGAGTTGGCCTCCCAAATCAAGGATATAAACGGGAATGTACTTCAAAACGGAGATAGCGTGATGGTGGTTAAAGACCTACCTGTTAAAGGTGCTCCTAAGCCTGTAAAGGCAGGCACAAAGGTTAAGAATATTCGCCTTACAGAGGGCGAACATAATATCGCCTGTAAGATTGACGGCTTTGGAGCTATGGGCTTAAAGTCTGAGTTCGTCAGGAAGGCTTAATCATATTAGAGTTTGCTCATTGTTTGTGAATTCGAGAGTGATTGAAGTCTAGGTTTACTGCTTTTGGTAACCCTTTACCAGAAACCTTTGGTTTGCCCTAACCTTAGCTTTACCGTCCGCTTGAACGGTACTAATGAGTATCGCACAGGCACAATTATAAAATTGGGCCTGACTATATTTCATGACATATATCTTTTCTATGTTATGGACTGAAATGCTTTGAGATAAATTTAATACCTTATTGGGTTCCGCAGGATTAGTAAGAGAGATGCGAGCCTGGTATCATAAATACCCTTACGAAGCCTTTTTCAAGACCTTTTTTTATATATGCAGGACAATAGATTCTTATGAGATCGTTGACCAACATTTGGGCGTTTTGATAAGTAGAAATAAATTGATCCTTGACAATTACACTTGGTGTAATTCCGTAGCCGTCTTTTTCCTCAATTCTTTTCGCTTTCACTTTAACTTCATCGAGAAAAATTAATTCTTTGTCTTTTCTTATTTGAGCTAACACTTCTATCTCTAAGGAATCCAGAACAGGCTTAGAAGTGGGTTTAGAAACCAAAGACCAATCTACTTGATATGGTTTAGCTCTTAATTAAAGGAGTGGTTTTAAGAGTGTCTAAGTCTATCTTATAGAAAGGAGTAATAAATGAAACCCAAGAATCGCCGCTAAAATCAAGGTTATCCAAAGTAAAAAATCCTTCTAAATCAAGGGCATACACTTGTTCTTTATAGGAGCTATCTACACTAGAAATCCCGATACCAATATTAGCTGATCTTTTTATCCTTTTACCGTTTTCTTTTATCACTCTCCCAGATATGGAAAGGCCGTCTTCGGTTTGAAACTCAAAAGGCATATTGTCTAAGTCGTCATAGATGGAAGCTGAAAATTGGACATCAGAATTCTTTTGTTGTTGCTTTTTAATATCTTCTCCAGCAGTATTGAAATAAGAGAGACTACTTAATAATTGCCCATTTTGGCTTAAGAGTAAACAATCTACTCTCCCATCATTTTCAAACTTCGGGATATGGAAAATGGCATTCTTCTTTTTACTCGAAATTCTTTTCCAATAACGAATATAGCCATCCTGGAAGAGGGCTAGGTATGACTCGTTTGAGAGTTCTGAATGGTTTAATAGAAATATGGAAGTCTCAGTTTTAGGGTTTTGAGGACTCAAAGCCAACTTAGCTTCATTCTTTATCAAGTGATTTAATTCATGCGATTTATTTCCAGCTACCAAATAGTAGCCCTCGTTTCTCATCAAAAACAGGTCAAAATCAGCTCTGCCTTTTGCATTCGTCATTCCAGAAGAGATAGTGTCTTTTCTGGAGTTTATAAGAGAAAAAGGACTAGAAATGGGATCCCCATAATTATTTGTTATCTGTATAAAAATTTTGGAATGTTGGTCTACTAATAGGTGTCGTGTCCGCCTTCAGGATAGACATGAATAGAATCTACCTTTGGACGGGAGAATGTATTTGGCATTGCACCTTTATAATTCCTTGAGAAAACGGTGATGTTTTTAGTGAAGAGATGATTGGGCGAAAAATTACGCATCCAGTTTGTATACGCCCTAATTTGATAGGTTCGAGTTTTTAAATTTACTGGCAAATTCAAATTGAAATCTGCAGAATTACTGTCAATTCTGATGACTTCAGAGAGCTCAATGATGTTTTTTGCTGGGTTTATGAATTTCTACGTAAACCGTTTTACTTTTTCTGTTGTCTGTACTTTCCCAAATCGCATTTATATGAAGTGTTGCCTTAATGGAACTTCCTGCCAAGTAGAATTTCTTGAGACCTCTAACTTCTATATTTTCAAGTTTGGCCCTATTTAGTCGTGATAAAAAATCAGGCATATTTTTATCACTCCCTCCTCCGTCCTGAGCAATTCCAGATGAAAGAAAGATAAAGACGAAAATAAAGGGGTAAAGCTTTATCATGTTGGTGGATTTGTGTCTAGCGGACAAAAGTTAGTAAAAGCAATTGTGTTTTATACTCTTCAATCAATAGAAAGGTGCCTTTATAAACAAAGCTAAAGGACTTAAAATCTATTAAAGAAAGACGAAATGTTTTTTTGCAAACTAAAGCAAGGATAAAGGTTGTGAGCAGCCCAAAGAAATTACGGAAAAATGGTACAAGCACAAGAAGGCTGCAGAGGCACGTAAGGAGTTTTTGACTTTATTAAAAGCTCAAAATGAGCCTCCAGATTAGTCGCATTGCTCTAACCTAATTTAGGAATGATTATGTAAAAGTAGGCTATATTAATTCTAGTGGAGTTATTTAATATAAACGGTCTTGATATTCACAAATTCCATAATTCCTTCTTTAGAAAGTTCACGGCCGAAACCGGATTTCCCTGTACCACCAAAGGGCAGTCTAGGGTCAGACTTTACTAAGTCGTTCACAAAAAAGGCTCCATCTGGAACAAGTTTTATATACTCTTTTACTTTTGGTATATCTTTAGTGAAAACACTTATTCCTAAACCAAAAGTAGTGTCTGTTGCTATTTCGAAGGCTTCTTCAACGCTTTTTACTTTGCAAATTGGAGCTATCGGCCCAAAAGTTTCTTCCTGAAAAACAGGCATGTCTGGTGTAACGTCAGTGAGTATGGTTGGTGCAAAATATGCTCCCTTAATTTCGCCACCTAGGCTTAACTTTGCTCCCATTTTTATAGAAGAATCCATTTGTATTTTAAGAGAGTCTGCAAAGTCAGCTCTTGAAAGTGTCCCTATTTTAGAATCTTCGGCCATAGGGTCGCCAGATTTAAGTTTAGAAACTTTGGCAGTAAACTTCTCTACGAATTCATCGTAAACATCTTCCAAGACTATAAACCTTTTGGCTGCAATACAGCTTTGCCCCGCATTCATAAATCGTGCTACAACAGCTATTTCAGTTGCTTTTTCAATATCTGCATCTGCGAGAACCACGAATGCATTACTTCCGCCTAGCTCTAATAAGGACTTTTTGATATTCTTACCCGCCTCGGATGCTACAGAAGCTCCTGCTCTTTCACTACCGGTGAGCGTGACTGCTTTAATAGTGGGATTCTCTAAAATACTAGCTACTTTATCATGATGTACGGTAAGGTTTTGAAAAACGCCATCAGGTAACCCCGCGTCTTTAAATATCTCTTCTATATGAAGTGCGGAACCAAAGACATTAGCAGCATGCTTTAGTAGGCCTACGTTTCCCGCCATAAGGGTAGGGGCAGCAAAACGAAACACTTGCCAAAAAGGAAAATTCCACGGCATTATAGCTAAAATACAGCCCATTGGCTCAAAGGTGACAAAACTCTCCTGGGCTTCGGTGGCAATATGTTTTGATGCTAAAAACGCCTCACTTTGTTCAGCATAATATTCACAAACCCAAGCACACTTCGTCACTTCTCCTCTCGCTTCAGAGATAGGTTTTCCCATTTCTAAACTGATGGTGCGGGCGTAGGTTTCCACATTCTTTTTCAGAATTTCTGCAGCTTTTAATAATATACTGGATCGTTCAGCAAAACTAGTCTCACGCCAAGCCTCAAAGCTAGACTGACTCTTTTCAATAATTTCTTGTACTTCCGCAGTCGAGTGCTCTGTATAAGTAGCTAAAACTTGATTGTTATACGGATTAATAGATTGGAATTTCATGCGTATTTAATTTTATCTTGCTGGATATCAAACCGGCTTATTAAACTTTTTAGTATAAATGTTTTCCTTAAAATTTGTGGTACTCTGGTTTAAGATATGCCCCTCCCAATAAACTTTCATAGAGGTGCTCCATGGCCTATATACAGAAGTGTAAAGAGTTACAAAAGATTTTTCTGGCTTGTAAACATATAAGGGCGGAACAGCAAAGGCATTCAAAAGGTTATCTTCAGTTTGATTGGGAACCTTCATATTGGCCACGAGTGTATCTATTCGTTCTTGTGAAGAGGTCATTAGAGCATAATTTTCCCACTCTACCACTTGCTGATGGTTAGTGGCGGCCATATCTTTTGTTATTAATGGCGTTTGGTTTGGGCCTACATAGACGGTACTAAAGTCTTTGTGCTTGTCCACCATTGTAATGTTATAAGCCATGTGAACGGGTAAATACATAAGCTTTTGCCTCGCTTCTTGTACAGAATGACAGGTTTCCAGTAAATATCTAATTATTATGGGTATACCAAATCCCACACCTCGGCTTTTTTTTCCTCCAAAAGCTAAAGAAATGGCTAAGCCGCTGGCATTAATTCCGTCTAAAAGACCCCAATTGCAATCAGACATTCCTATGACGGGTTGCAGCCAATTGGTACGGAGCATCGCCCCTTCAAAAAGAGCTGGGTTGTAGTCATAATTTCTAATAAGAACGGGCTCATTGGCTATCCAAACGAGTTGGCTACAAGCCGCCAAATAAGGTGGAGGGCAATACATACTTAAGTATCTGGCAGAGAGATCGTCGCCTCCAGCTAGCCGGCATAGCTGATGATAAATGGGCATGAGTTCGGGCATAAACTTTTCTAACTCCGACGAACTGGTCAAATAGCCTGGGCGGGCGGAAGCTCCTTCCATTAAAAACCATTCTTTGTAAAACGGCCACGACTTATGAAAAACCTGGTGCCATTTGGCACCAGGTTTTTCTTCGTCTATACAATTAAGCGAAATCATCATATTTACATAAGCTTGAAACCTGCGATTTCAGCAATTTTATCGTGTATTTCTGGGGTATCAAATGTTGGTACCGATTTATATTCAGCTCTGATAGCCTTTATCCAGTCTTTGGCTTTTTTATTCAATTTGAAATCTTTGGTCATAAATCGGCCTCTCATTACCAGAATGCCCATGTCTGCTCCTTCGTACAGGTAATCACCGCTTTTACTAATTCTCAAGAAGAAGGCTTCATCTTCTGTCTCTACAGCTCTACGGTGAGTATCCATTCTGTCGAATGTAATGTTTTTATGCTCGTCCATCTTATAAATCCCAGATTTAGGAGCTTCAGTCACAAATTCAACGTTGTCATCCACATGTTTAATTACTAGCTGACTCCAGTCATCAATGTTGTTTTTATCTGCCCATCTGTCATTAATTTCATTCACATCAAGCTCATAAGGCTGATTCATGTATTCCAGCGTATGGAACATGAATAAGGGAGCATCGGCCAGAGCGAAAAGTGCATGATTAGTAATGGAGCTAGCTCCAGTAACTCTTGGGTTTAACTCTCCTAGGTAGATCTCTTGGTTATCTTGGTCTATTAGAAAGTCTAGCTCAAAATAGCCTTTGTATCCTTCCTTAATTAACTGGTCACCAAATTGTTGGGTATATTTTCTGGCTTTATCTTGAACACTGTCTGGGAAAATTTTTCCAGAAATTTCGTTTCCACACCAGCCGCCTTTGTAAGGAGTAAGTTCTTTAAAGCCTACAAGTTCTGTCATAAGTGGGGCCACTATTGTACCGTGCTGGGTTACGCAGGCCTCTATGGCCGCTCCTCTACATCGAATACATTTCATGATTTTAACTTCTTTCTCGGCTTCTATGTCCTTGGCATTCTTGTTATAGTCTTGCTCATTATTGATAAAGTACGTAGTGTGTCCAGAATCTCCAAAAGGAAGCTGAATCACAAGCTTTTCACCTAGACTCTTAGAAACCTCCCTCATATGCTTGTAATTTTTCACTTTAGAAAGCACATAAGGTACACAAGCTACTCCGGCCTTTTCGGCTATACGGTTGGTGTTTACCTTATTATCTAAAGAGTTTCTAAGCTTGGCAGATGGAAAACAAATTTCAAGCCCTAGTTTCTTAGCTAGTTTTTCTGTTTTTGCATCAAACATTAAAAACAAAGCCTTGCCCTTTTTGCCCTTTATCTTTCTTGAATTGACAAAATCCACAACTTCTTTATGCTCTAGCATATAGTTGTTAATATCTTCTATACTCTGAAATTCATCGTGGGGCAGCTCTTCTATAGGTGAGAATACGTTTGGATGTAAGCCATCAAAGCACTCTATATAGCAGATGAATTTGAAACTTTTAATCCATTCGTCTGCTCCCAAAAGATTAAAATTAGTAGCACTTATGAAATAAATGGGAGTTTCATTTTTGTAAAAGAAACTACGAATTTCTGATAAGTTTTTTAAAGTTTTTACTGGTGTTGATTTACGGCTTGCCATTTTGGCTTTTGTTTATTGATGATAAAATATATTTACTTTTTTGTTTTTGTGGAGGCTTCTAGCTTGCCCTTCACATTTTTGGGATTATTCCTATCTAAGGTTTTTTTGTTAAATACTTTAAGTCCTAATTCTGGTCTATATCCATGGATCTCACTGACGTCCAGCTTAATAAAAAATTCCAATATCCCTTTACTTACCACCTGGCCAGGCACTAAGATTGGAAACCCTGGAGGGTATGGAATCACAAACGAGGCCGAGACAAGTTCCTGACCAGCCTCTAGGGCGGCTAAGGTGTCTGAGAGTTTGATATACATACACTGATCTTCGTTATAGGCTAAAAAGTATGCCGCTCGTATGTCCCCACCGGGTACTCCGGGTACTGCTTGAAAAGAAGAATGAAAACTACTGAAATGTGGCAGTGGAGGCACATCTTGTGTTAGGGATATTACTTGTTCTTGAGCTATTTTAGTCTCCTCACTGTTCAAAGCAGCTTGGTCTTCTTCAAGTTGTTTAGCTATTTTGAGTAATGCTCCTATAAGGTAAGTTATAGACCCACGTGTTGTGCCGATGTTGGTCATAAAGAGAACCGTATTTCTCGAAGTTTTATTGATCTGGATTCCAAACTGATCCATCAAATAACGGTTCTTAAATGTATCACCATCCATTCCCGTCTTACCTATGTAAAGATTGATTTTGGTGGGGTCGAGCACAAATTCATCATTGGCCCAAGCTTCTACCATGTTACTGTTTCCCGTATCCGCTTCGAAATAATGGTCGATGCCTGTTTTTCTATATTCCGCTGGTATTATATCTTTTACGGTAAGAATATCGAAATACCTCCTAAGCTTAGGATGCTCATTCACCTTTACACGTAGTATCATGGCCATTTCAAGGCTCTTTTCTACTAATTCAAAACCCTCGAATTGTACTTGTCTACGACCGACGTCCAAGGAAGCTAAAATTTGATAATTTGGAGAAGTAGAGATATGGGTCATGTAGGCCTCATGAAATGCATCTTCCGATTTGCGTTTGAACTCCTCGTCATGAATATGAATCATGGAACCTTGCCTAAAAGAGGAAAGCGTTTTATGGGTTGATTGTGTAGAATACACTCTTAGTTTTACATGATCAGGATCAGGTAAGGCGGCTAAGGCAGGATCTTTCTTTGCCTTTAAAGCAGCGTACATCGACTTATATTCTTCGCTTTTATATTTTTTCTTGAGTTTAGCGGCATTGTACATAGCCGTGCGTTGCTTATACGTGTATGTGAAACTTGCAAAACCAAACCATGCTTCATCCCAAAGGAAAATAATATCAGGCTTGATGGCTAAAACAGCCTCCATCACTTTTTCTACATTGTATACCAAACCATCAAAAGTACAATTGGTAAGTAAAAGCATCTTTACTTTATGTAGCTTACCTGCCGCTTTCAATTGCAGCATTTTGTCTACGATGGTTTTAGTAGAAACAGCCCCGTACATAGAATACTGTTCTAAAGAATAGGAGTCTAAATAAACGGGATAGGCACCAGCTAGCACCATACCATAGTGATGAGATTTATGACAGTCTCTATCTACTAAAACTAAATCTTCGGGCTCTATGAGTGCTTGAACCACAATTTTGTTGGAGGCGGATGTACCATTGGTTACAAAATAAGTATGCTCAGAACCAAAAGCCTTTGATGCCATTTCTTGGGCTTCTTTTAGTGGCCCAGTGGGTTGCAAAAGCGAGTCTAGGCCACCAGTAGTTGCAGAAGTCTCAGCCAAGAACAAGTTTCTACCATAAAAGTCTCCAAAGTCTTTAATCCACCCAGACCTAAAAACCGAGTTTCCTCTTGAGATAGGCATGGCATGAAACACCGAAGTTGGCTTTTGACTATATTCTCTTAATGCCGTATAAAAAGGAGTTATATATCGCTCTTTTATACCTTGAATGATACTTAAATGTAGTTCTTGAATATCTTCTTTTCGATAGAAGATTCTTCTAAAATTATTTAGTGAAATATCCTCTATTTCGCTCACCGCAGTGTCTGTTACATAATAGATATCGACTTCTGGTCTTAATTCCTTAATTAAATCTCCTAAGATAACTCCTAAACCTGTCTCCGTCTCCGTCTCATAGTTATGATTGTATATCTTAGAAATGAAAGGGCTTATGAGGTTTAGTTTGTGCTTAGACTTATATGGAACACCATACTTGATCACACAAGCTTGGATGTTGTAATTAAACAAAATAGCTATCAAGGTATCTTGAAAAGTAGTTACAGTAAGTAGGTCGTAAACCAGCTTATCATTACTACCCCTCAAGTGACGAAACTTTTCTTTCTGCCTGTCTGCCTCCCTTTCAATAATATTGTCGACCATCAAGACTTCAAAGTAGTTTTCACTACCCTCTCCAGCCATTTCTTGACCCTTCTTTTTTGTAATGTGCCTTAGTTTCTTGCCTGCCTCTCCGTCTTGATAAGACTCACTCACAAGCATTCTTATGTGGTCTGCTACGGTGTTGGCAAGAGCTGTGTATTCTTTCCTTTCAAGCGTTTGCTTGAGTACCTCAATATTTTCCTTTCCTGGAAAAGACCAGTAAGACTCTACCAAAGTAAGATCTTCTAAATCGGAAAGAACTTCAGCTTTGAATACGGTACGAAGGTCCTTCGCCTTAACTAACTTTTGAGTGCTGTTTTTTAGATGATTCCAAGTGTTTAATCTTAACTGAGAAACATTGAAACAATCTTTACTATGTTGTACGGGCATGATACATTTGGTTTATTCCTTTCACTAAGGTAGACTAGCTATTTTATGATAGACTTAACGTTAAACTTTTCACTTGGTATGCTTTTTTAGATCACTAAGTGTGTCCAAATAAGGTAGTTCTGCGTTTTTGTCATAAACATCAAATACGACCTTATTGTCTCTAAAACTCTTTAAAGGTTGTCCAAGTCTAAGAACTCCCAATTCACGGCTTCTTTTTACTCTGGCAATATTAAGTTCAATCGGAATCATTTCTTCTGATGTTCCTGCTTGATAAATTATCCTGCCATCTGGCCCACAAATGATTGAACGCCCATTACCACCATCACCAAGACCATTAATGTCCACCACAAAGCACTGTTGAATAGCTGCTGTCGCTTGCACATTTACAAGCTCAATATCTCTGTCTATTGTACCTGTAAGGGTAGGATGAATTATGACTTCTACGCCTTGAACCGCAAGTGTCCTAGAGGTCTCCGGAAACCACATGTCATAACAAATGGAAAGCCCGAATCTTCCGACATCAGGAATATCAAAAATCATAAAATCGCTGCCAGAAGTAACACCCTCCTCATAAGGGTAAAAAGGAAACATTTTATCGTAACGACCTACTAACTCACCATCAGGGTTTATGACCATGGCAGTGTTGTATGTTTTTTCTTCTCTATTCGTAAACATTGTTCCTGGCACTAACCAAACCTTATGCTTTTTAGCCAATTTCTTGAATTCTTCCTCAATGTTGTTTGGGATAGGCATTTGATTACGAGAAAGTGGGCCAAAGGCACATAATTCACTTAAAACCACCATTTGTACCCATGGATAAACGGACATCATAATATCCACTTTTTCTATCATCCTAGGTACGTTACTGTGAATAGCAGAAACGTGCATTTGTATGCCACCAATGGCAAAAGTATTTTCCATAATATATATAATTTATTTAAATGTTAATAATCTATTTTACTAGAGTTAGATGGGAATGGCTTTAATTCAAGCCTTCATAAGTGATTTTTAATAATTCTTCCTCAATAATAGCTAAACCCATATTTAGTGTCTCTTCAGTAATGGTGAGCGGGCTTAGAATTCTAATGATATTTTTATTCGTTCCAGCACTCAGAATAATTAGGCCTCTAGATAGACATGCCGCTATTAATTTGCTACAGATTTCTCCGTCAGGCATTTGTGGGTTTTTGTCATACACAAATTCAATTGCCTGCATGGCTCCTAATCCTCTTACGTCCCCTATGCTTGGGCACTTTTTCTGAAGCTCTGTAAAGCTATGATGCACGATGGCAGCCACTTTATTAGCCTTGGCATTTAGGTCTATGTCCTCCATGTATTTTATGGTGGCCAATGAGGCGGCACAGCACACTGGGTTACCCAAATAAGTGCCACCAATGGTTCCAGGTTCTGCGGCGTCCATCATTTCTTTTTTGCCAATAACGGCACCAATTGGCATTCCTGAGCCCATAGACTTTGCCCAGGTAGAGAGGTCTGGTATAACGTCATAGTGTTCATAAGCAGACCATTTTCCTGTACGACAAAACCCAGACTGTACTTCATCAAAAATCAAAGCAATACCATTTTCATCGCAGAATTTACGTAAGCCATCTAGATATCTTTTAGGTACTGGGTTAAAACCGCCTTCACCCTGAACCACCTCAATAATTACTGCAGCGATATTAGTAGGGTCCACTAGATTCCTTGCAGAAGTATATAGCCTATCGAGTTCCAGATCGGCATACTCGTCTTCAACTAACGCTTTACCATTCCTATAAAAATTAGGGTAGGGTAGGCGATAAACCTCTGGAGCAAAAGGCCCGCAATTCTTCTTATAGTCTATTTTAGAAGTGAGCGTCATGGCCATCATAGAGCGACCATGAAAGGAATCTGTATAACATAAGATGGCTTGACGTTTTGTCGCTTGTCTCGCTATTTTTATGGCATTTTCTACGGCTTCTGCTCCAGTATTTGTGAGCATGGCTTTGGTCTCTTTGCCATGTGGGAATAAAGACACCAATTTTTCACAAAGCTCCACATAACCTTCATAAGCAGAAATATGGAAACAAGAGTGTATGAGTTTTTCGGCTTGTGCTTTAATGGCCTCAACCACGGGAGGCGGGCAGTGTCCTGCATTTACTACACCTATTCCTCCAGCAAAGTCTATGTAAGATTCTCCATCATAGTTTGTAATAGTACTGTTTTTTGCAGATTTGGCTGTAGTTCTAATGAATGTGCCAACGCCGTTTGAAACGACTTCTTCACGACGATCAAAAAGTTGATCAGCTTTTGTTTTTAACATAGATTATAATAAGTGTAAAACGAAAAAAGGTGTAGGCCTTAAGGAGCCATTACTACAAAAAATATATAAATAGACCTGAATCGGGTAAGACTGGAATATTCCCAAACTTGAAAAAGCACCTTTTAGAAGGTCATTTGGTTCGGCTTAGATAGTGAAAGTTAGAATCAATAACTAAAGTTTATGGAGTATGATAATAAACATCAAAGATATGACTAAACCTAAAAAGGTAAGATATTTTTTTTGCATAAAAAATTTATAAAATTTCAGCCTCCTTCTTTTCAATTAATCTAAAAAGCAGTGTTGATCTTTCAAAAACTTTGGAGTATTCTGATAATGTATGGTTTATATGAATATCGTTGCCTGAGTTCTGCCTGCAGAAAAGTTTAAGAATTCAGCTTCTGGAATAGCGATAATGATGTAGGACAGCATTGACCATTTGTGATATTGTGCTAAAGCTTGGGATGGCCTTTCTGGATGGCTATAAACAACAGACACCTTTTCCAGAATGGAGAAAGGTGTCTGTTGGTATGGAGTAATAAAACGCCGGCTTATTCAGCCGTGTCGAAAGATTTGGTTTCAGACCAGTCGCTCCAATTAAGACTTTGGTCTCTATATCTTACTCGCCAGAAATATTTTTTATTTGGGCTAAGCCTCTTCGTTTTTTCGTCTGTTAAGTCATCATTTTTTTGACGATTTTCAAAATAATACCAGTTTTCAGATTGCTTCCAGCTATCAAATAGGGGGTTTTCGAAGTTTTCGTTTTCTGCCACTTGCCAGTTGGAAGCCGCATGAGTTGCGGTTTTAAAGGTGCTTTTAAAAGGGCTTGCTTTTAGTAATGCTCCTGGAATGGCTACGATCTCGTTGTCTGGAGATAGAGCTATAGGAGCAGATGGTTTTCTTTCTTTTTTATAGATTGTTATTTGGTCGGTTTTTTCATTGTCTCTTAAGATATTTTCATTTCCTCTACTAATTCTTTTGATTGTGAATTTTGGATTTTCTTTATCTCCGTCTACTTCCACCATCACAAAGCCATATTCGTCTTGAGTTACGGTGAACTCATCATAATCACGACCTTCAAACTCTCCCCAATTGTCAATGGCTCCGCCTGCGGAGGCTACGTTTATCCAAAGGTGTTTGTGTTCTTTGGACTGTCCTCTAGAATATCCATGCGTATGCCCAAAAAAGTGAATGCTTGGTTTACCTGTTTTGGTCGAAAAGTCTTCTAACATTTTAACCACTTTACCACTGAAAGCCTCTTCTCCAGGAATCCAAAGCTCAGACTTGAATGGATGATGCAGCTGGGCAAAAACAAAGTCAACGGCGTCGTTTTTGGCAGTTTCTTCCAATAGTTTCTGAAGCCATTTATATTGTTCAGGGCTATCTTTGTAGCCATCATTAGAGTTTAAACCTATTATTCTTGTATTTCCGTAATCTTTAAACCACCAGTGTTCGGCATAGCTAGGGGACCCATTTTCTGGGAGACTAAAATATTTGAAATAGAAAGTGGAGTTTCTTTCATGATTTCCTAAAACAGGGTATACGGGAACTTCAGAAAATAGCTTTTCAGCAGGGTTAAAGAAATCATTTTTCCATTCTTCGTATTCTGTACCATTATCTACGAGGTCGCCAGGTATTAAAACCATGGCGAGGTTATTTGGTAACGTTGCATTGAACTCCTTACGGAGGTATTGAATAATGCCATCGTTTACTACTTCCAAAAACTTATCGGGGTTATTACTATCTTTCTGCATGTCGCTCATGGCTATAATATTGAAAGACTCATTGTCCGATGGGAAGGGAGGAGTTTTGAATTGGTATATGTCAGAGACTAATTCCCCGGTTTTTACTCTATAATAGTATTCTGTAAAACGCTTCAATTCCTTTAGTTTGACTTCATGAATTCTAGAGTGACTAAAGTTTACATCGAAGGCTATTCCAGTAGCTTTGTGACCTAATGTAGCAGTGGTTCCGTATTCCACTATGCTCTGATCACCGTAAGTAGTTTCCCACATAATTTTTATGGAATTGGGTTCTGCATCTTGTAAGTAAGGGTTTACTAGAAATTCAGAAATGGGAGCCTGTGAAATCCCTAAATGAGGTAACAGGAGAAGAAGAATAAAAAGGCTTTTTGATTTCATAGCGGTTTTGAGTCTCTTTTATATGACTTAAAAATACGGCTTTCTTCAGCTGAGGTAAAGAAAAATAACAATATGCCTTTAGCACTAATGAAATTTGGATTTGGAAACTAAGACGAAGAGGTCATAACTCCCTTAAGAACACCCCAGGATTATCCAAAAAGCTTTTTGTCAATTTATAATGCTCGGTTTCTTGATAAAGAACATTTGTAATTTTTCCATTTGAAAAATGCAGGATTTCGGCATCTGGAATCGACATTATGATGGGCGAGTGAGTAGCAATAATAAACTGGGCATCTACCTCTTTCACTTTTCGCATAATAAGAGAAATGAGAGACAGTTGTCTTTGAGGAGATAATGCGGCCTCTGGTTCATCTATGAGATAGATTCCTTTACCTGTTATTCTGGAGACAAAAAACTTGAGGAAACCTTCGCCATGGCTCATGGCATCCAAATCTTCCCCGTATCTAGAAATGAGTGCTTTCTTTTCTCCTTCCACAGCACCTAGGGCATAGCTAATATCTCCGCCCGTCCAGGTGTTTTTGATGTCGTCTACCTCTGCGTTTAGTTCGGCTATCTTTCGCTGAATATTTTTAACGAAACCAATAAAGTCTTCTGCTCTAAGAAAGAAGCCGCTGGATGATCTTTGTTGCTGGCGGATACTCAAATACTTGCCAAGTTTTCGGGCAGACTCTAATGAAGGGTCCAAATCTACACTCGCTGTACCAGCTGCCGGAAGGTTTAGTTTAAAAGCAAGAGCCTCTAAAATAGTAGATTTACCAGCTCCATTCTCACCGACAAAAAACGTAATATTCTTCTGGAACAGGATTGGTTCCAGTTCCTTAATAAGAGGTAAACAAAAAGGAAATTCTTCCGAATCTTCGGGTAGGTTTCTAATACTTACAGACTGTAAGTTTGGCATTTTAAGCCATTGTTTTCTCAGAGGTCATTTCTAAACAAGTGGCTTTTATGCCGTTCTTGTCAAAACCGCATTCTGAATGCAATTCAGACTGCTCTCCATGCTCCACTAACCTGTCTGGTATTCCGAGGCGTCTTACCTGAGAATTATAGCCGAGGTCCGCCATAAACTCTAAAATGGCAGATCCCATGCCGCCTTGAAGACAGCCATCTTCTACGGTAATGATTTTATTGAATTTTTGGAAGACCTCGTGAAGTAGAGCTTCGTCCAGAGGTTTTGCAAACCTCATATCATAATGAGCCACAGAAAGCCCTTCAGCACTTAATTCATTAGCTGCTGCTAAAGCAAAATTACCAACATGGCCTATAGTCAAGATAGCTAAATCGTTACCTGTTTTTACTTCACGTCCTTGACCTACTTCTATGAGTTTCATCGGCTGTTTCCAGTCTACCATCACGCCATTTCCTCTTGGATAGCGAATAGTAAAGGCTTCATGGCCAGACTGAATTTTCTCAGATTGAGCTGTAAACATGAGGTTTCTTAGCTCTTCTTCGTTCATAGGAGCAGATACTATCATGTTTGGGATACATCGCATAAATGCAATGTCATAGGCTCCATGATGTGTTGGGCCGTCTGCTCCAGCAAAACCTGCTCTGTCTAAACAGAATATAACGGGAAGCTTCTGCAGGCATACATCATGAATGACTTGGTCATAAGCACGCTGCATGAAAGTGGAGTATATATTACAAAAAACGGTGAGTCCTTTAGTGGCCATTCCTGCCGAAAAAGTCACCGCGTGCTGTTCTGCAATAGCCACATCAAAAGCTCTGTCTGGCATGGCTTCCATCATAATATTCATAGAAGAGCCAGATGGCATGGCGGGTGTTACTCCCACAATACTCTCGTTAGATTCAGCTAATTCTACAATGGTTTTGCCAAAAACAGTTTGGTATTTTGGTGGTTGAGAAAGGGGAGAAGTAGATTGTTTTATTTCACCTGTTAACTTATCAAAGAGACCTGGAGCATGCCACTTCGTTTGGTCTTTTTCTGCAGGTTCATAGCCCTTTCCTTTCTTCGTGATGCAGTGTAATATTTTAGGGCCCGGTATGTTCTTAAGGTCTTCCATAACAGCCACTAAGTGGTCAATGTCATGGCCGTCAATCGGGCCAAAATATCTTAGGTTTAGTGCTTCAAAAAAATTGCTATTCCCCAATACTGCCCCTTTCATGGCGTTTTCTATCTTGGAAACAATGTCTCTGGCACTTTTCCCAAAGTGGCTCATTTTGCCCAATAAATTCCAAACCTCGTCTTTTACCTTATTATAAGATTTAGACGTAGTTATGTCTGTCAAATATTCTCTTAGAGCTCCCACATTGGGATCAATTGACATACAGTTGTCATTGAGAATAATGAGAATATTAGCATCTTTTAAAGAACCAGCATGGTTCATGCCTTCAAAGGCCAAACCGGCGGTCAAAGCTCCATCTCCTATTACTGCTATGTGTTGAGCGTTTTTATCTCCATTATGTCTAGAGCCCACAGCCATACCAAGAGCTGCAGAGATGGAAGTGGAAGAGTGGCCTACACCAAAGGCATCGTACTTGCTTTCTGATATTTTTGGGAAGCCTGACAGGCCGCCATAAACTCTATTGGAGTAAAAAGCTTCTCGCCTTTCTGTTAAAATCTTATGTCCGTATGCTTGGTGGCCTACATCCCAAACGAGTTTATCGTCTGGAGTATTGAAAACGTAGTGAAGAGCAGCGGTGAGTTCTACCACCCCCAGACTGGCACCAAAATGCCCACCATGAATAGAGACTGTGTCTATGATATATTGGCGAAGCTCATCACAGAGCTGCGGCAGTTGGTCCTTGCTAAGTTTTCTTAACTCTTCAGGGCTGTTTATATCCTTTAATAACTTACCTGGCTCAATAAACATAAGGGTTTTTTTTCTGTAAGAATGCCTTTCATTTTCACTTTCGAATGTGATACAAAGTTAAGCATAAAGAGGGTTACATTATAGCCATAAAATAAAAAAGCTATTAGAGCTTATCGCTTTGGGAGGCTTTGTAGAGCCGCTCTTTCTCTTCTAGGGTCAAACTTTTATACCCAGATACACTTATTTTGTCCAAAAGGGCGTCTACCTCCTCTTGGTCGTTAGAGAAATCTGGTTCTTCATGAGTTGTAGGGTTTTGACTAGCACCTACTGTGGAGTGGCTAAACTTTTTGGCCTTAAAGGGTTTCTCGGCCTTTGGCTTTGTAAGGCCTCCTATCCAGTCCTGAAACGCTTCAAACGGGCTTCCCAAGTCTACACCACTCCGTAAAAGCTTGACATAGAGATAGCCTAAAAATGCTCCTCCTAGGTTCATAAGGCCATTCGTTGGACTTAGGAAGGAAAACACCAAAAAGGCTACGGCAATGTATTTTATCTTGATATTGAATCGTCTAAAAAAGAAAAATTCATAATCTGGAATGAGCGTTACTGTCGCAAACATAACGGCATAAACGGCGGCAGTGGCTCCCGCTGTCATGGGGGCCAAATTGATATTGGCTTTAGTGAAGCCAATCATGTTAAAGCAAAAGATGTAAAATATACCGGCAAAGATATACCCCAACAAGTACACATTGAGGAGTTTTCTGCTACCTAAAAAGTCTTGCATTAAGAATCCAAACCAATACAGAGCAATGGCATTAAACAGTAGACTAAAAAAGGAGGAATTTACAAAGCCAAATATAAATAAACTCCAAGGGTGATCTATAAGCTCAGAAACATTGGCGTTTAGAAGAATGGTTTGATTAATTCCAGAAACCAAGTTAACGGTGTCTGTGGACATGGACAGAAGAAGCGAAACTAACGTATAAGCTACAAACACAAACAAGTTTATTAGTATCAGCTGGACGCTGGAACTATTCCCCTGACTGAAAGCCGTGCGTATGTCGTCTCTTATGCTTCCCATATTATATCATGCGTTCATTCATTACCATTTACGGAAATTATGGCCTTGACGTTGATCAAAACCGAAAAACTTTAACAATATAAGACCTGTGACCAAACCTCCTATGTGTGCAAAATGTGCTATTCCGGCCTGAAGACCAGCTGTGCCTGCATAGAGTTCATAAAGGCCATATAAAATTACAAAATATTTAGCCTTGATAGGTACTGGGAAAAATAAGAGCATTAATTCTGTATTCGGGAAGAGTACGCCAAAAGCTACCAAGATACCGAATATGGCTCCTGAGGCTCCCACCATAGGTGTTACGGCTTGTCTCCAGTAGAGTTCAGAATCTGCCAATAACTGAGACATTTCATAGGTGTTCAAAACAGAATTTAACACTGCCGCTCCTATTCCCGTAATTATATAGTAAATCAAAAACTTCTTAGAGCCCATAAAACTCTCTAGAGCAGAGCCGAATATAAATAGACCGAACATATTGCTAAACAAATGCCCTAAGCCACCATGCATAAACATGTAGGTGACCACCTGCCAAGGTTTAAAATTTGGGTTAAATAATTGCTCATTGTTTGGGAGAAGCGGATTGAAAAAGGCAAAATTTGAATAGAAGAACTGCTGAGCCAAATTGGAGATAATGAAGATGGCTACATTAGCTATGAGCAGTTGTTTTACAATGGGGGTTATTCTATCAAACATATTTTCTTATTTTATTAAAAACCGTCAGCACTTGAAATGAGTTCGGAGAGCCTATCTAGGCTTATAACGTTCATTATTTTTTGACCATCTGGTGTATGAGAGGGCATAGAGGTTTCAAAAAGCCTATTAATGAAAACATTCACCTCTTTTTTGTTCATCTTTTTTAAACTTTTACTGGCCGTTCTTTTGGCTAAAGTCTTTGCCAAAGTTTTCGTTTTGTCTAGTCTTACGTTGGTCTCATTTTGAAGAGACTCCCTGATTAGATCTTCTAAAACCGTAGCTCCTTCTTCATCAGAAGTTTCCATAGGAATACCGCTGATGATTAGGCTGCTTTTGCCAAAAACGTCAAACCCGAAACCCAAAGCATGTATTTCGTCCTTAAAGGTCATAGCAAGTTCAAATTCCTCAGGTCTAAGATTGAGTGTTTTTTGAAACAACAATTGCTGCGAAGCCCCAGACTGGTTGACCAGATTTTTCTCGTATTTTTCAAACAGAATTCTCTCCCACGCTGCTTTCTGATCAATAAGGAGCATACCACTTTTAACCTGTAATGCTATATACCTCAGGTGAATTTGAACGGCGTCTACTTCTTCTAAATCTGGTTTCACCTGGGTATCTATTCCAGAATTGGCTTTAGATCCCATGTGGACGTTTTCGTCCGTTTTTTGAAAATTGGCAGCACTCTCTAATCCCTCGTAAAGCGTTTTCCAGTCTTGTTGTGCTTCTTTTCTTGGATTCTGAAAACTACTAGACTTTTCAAAGTTAGAGACAGAAGGTCCTGATCTATCAAAAGCAGTAGGAGCCTTTTCGGGCATTTTGAAATTGGTGAGATTTCCAAAGTTGATGTCAGAATCAAAATCAATACTGGGCGTTAAATTATAAACACCGATGGCTTGCCGTACGGCAGACCTTAGGATACTATAAACGGCTTTTTCATCATCAAATTTTATTTCAGTTTTCTGAGGATGTATGTTGATGTCAACATGAGAAGGGTCTATTTCTATGTTTAGCACATAAAAAGGATAGTGCCTGTCTGGAATGGTGCCCTCAAAAGCCATGGTTACGGCATGGTGGAGGTAGGGGCTTTTGATAAACCTGTGATTAATAAAAAAGTATTGGTCCCCTCGTGTTTTTTTAGCGGCCTCTGGTTTTCCAACAAACCCGTTAATATTTACGTAGGGAGTGATTTCTTCACATCCGGCCAGCTGCTGTCTGTAGTTTTTACCAAAAACATCTACAATACGCTTGGAGAGTTTAGCGATAGGTAGTTTATATAGATCAATGTCATTGTGAAACAAGTCAAAAGCAACTTCTGGATGTGCTAATGCCACACGGTGAAATTCGTCTAGAATGTGCTTCATTTCCACAGGGTTGGACTTCAAAAACTTTCGTCTGGCAGGGACATTGTAAAACAAGTTTTTAACGCTTATGCTAGTTCCTGTCGCACTAGAGACCGGTTCTTGGGTCTTTACCTCAGAGCCTTCAATGGAGAGGAGGGTGCCCAGTTCGTCTTCTGCTCTTTTGGTTTTTACTTCCACTTGTGCTACGGCGGCTATGGACGCCAAAGCCTCTCCTCTAAAGCCCATGGTACGAATGGCGAAAAGGTCTTCAGATTTACTAATTTTTGAGGTGGCGTGTCGCTCAAAACTCATCCTAACATCTGTGACAGACATTCCTTTACCATTGTCAATGATTTGAATCAGTGTTTTGCCAGAGTCCTTAATGATGAGTTGTATTTCTGTGGCATCGGCATCTATGGCATTTTCCATCAATTCTTTTACAGCAGAGGCAGGGCGTTGCACCACCTCACCAGCCGCTATCTGATTTGCGATGGTATCTGAAAGAAGATGAATAATATCCATAAGAAACGCAAAGAATTCTTGTGTAACAAAGGTGGGAAATCTTGAGGCCATTCGGCTTTTCCAGAAAGATATTTTATGAACAAATCAGTTACAGTTTGTTGAAAACTTAGGGGGGTAAAGTCTTGGCCGTTTGGGTAATAAGTATTTGAATCCTTTGAGAGGAAGGGATGTTTGGCTAATATTGATTAACCAAACCAATTCCCCTTACATGAAAAAACTTGTTAAAATCCTTTTAATCGTCATCGCTGTATTGGCGGTGCTATTTTTTGTACTTAAGAACTTTACAAAAAAAGCAAGCCCAGAAGCGACAGCTGAGATTGTATCGGGCGACCTAAGCGTGATGGTAGATTACTCCCAGCCAAGCGTGAAAGGAAGAATTATTTTTGGTGATTTAGTGCCTTTCGGCCAAGTCTGGCGTACAGGTGCTAACGAACCCACAACCATTACTTTTAGTAGAGATGTAAAAGTAGCTGGTCAGGCATTAGCAGCAGGAAAATATGCCCTTTGGACAGTACCTTCTGCTGATAACTGGACTGTAATATTTAACTCAGATATCCCTTATTGGGGAGTAACTTACGAGGCTGCGACTAATGTATTAGAGGTGGAGGTCCCTTCTAGTCAGACAGCCGAAAGCACAGAAATATTTAGTATCTCATTCGTAGATATCGACTCCGCTGGGGTAAACATGAATTTAAACTGGGATAAAACTTCAGTGACTGTTCCGATAGATTAAAAGAGATTGTGGAAAAGCCAAAGCCCTTTAAGTTTATCACTTAAAGGGCTTTTTTTTAGTTAATTTCTGCCAGTAAGTCTTCCATTCTTTTGCTCTTTGAGAAGCCTATTAGAAGCTCTTTTTTAGGGATGAAGTAGTTTTCTTCTTCTTCTTTGGAGTCTACCTGGAGAGAGTCTTCCTCAGCTTCTTCGTCCATGAATTTCCAGTCTTCGCAGGTGATATCAAGCAAATCAAAAAGCGACTTAACGTTTTTTTCATTTCTCTCTGAGATTAGAAATTCTGATGAATTTTTAAAAAACACTAAAATCCTTTCATCTTCTATCCAAGAGAGATCGTTCATGACCTCGTCTAAGGAGTCCATATTATGCTCGAAATAATCTGGGAAATGGAGTTTTTCTGCCAGGGCCTCATAAAGCTGTGACATAGTTTTGCAGGATTTACCATCAATGGTGATTAATGAAAAATCGGATAACTCTTCTGGAGTGTTGGTAGTAAACAGATTGTTCATGACTGAAACGGAGAAAAATTCATTTGATTTAAGATTTTAAAAATTATTATTGTAAAGGTATAAAACTTTGATAATGGTCTGGAGTAAAGTAGGCCCTACCGTCTGTACTGGTCACGAGTCTTTCTGCACCCCTATTCTTTCCTTGTCTTTTAGGATAGATATCCCATTCTCTGTATTGTAATTTTTGACGGGTCACATTAACCTGAGGCAGGAGTTGTTCAAAATTCCTAAAGGTTCTGCCTCCCACGTATCCGTTCTGCGGCTTATTGTTCTTTTGAATATAATTCCAAGTGTTATAGGCCGCTTCAGGAATTTGAACTGGCCGATCGTTTTTGCAGGAGATGAACCCAACAGTAATTAAAAGAGCCAGTAATATGGAACGAAACATGCCTTAGTTGAGCGAAAAACCTGGTACCATGATAGCACCGGCGTGATTAAATATGAGTTCTGTCATGGAGTATTGCATTTGGTCAATTAGCGGGAATTCGTTAATAACATCCAGCACATCAAAATCACTTTGAGCGTTAACAATAACCCAGAGCCTCCCTCTGTCCATAGAGAGGGCATAAGATATTATTTTCCCTTCTTCCATAAACTCATCGACCACCATTTTTTGCACTGGAATTTTAGCCACAAAACTAGGTGGAAATGGAGTAGGTAGGTCAAACTCAACCATAAACTGAGACATAGAATCTTTCTTTAATGAAGTTTGCTGAAAGAAAAATACAATAATTTTTACAAATCGCTACTTTCTTATCAATATTAACGTATCCAAGTGATATTCCGTTTACATTGCGGCATAATTTCTCAAAAGGGGTGCCTGAATACAGGCTGAGATTATACCCATAGAACCTGATGCGGTTAGTACCGACGAAGGGATTTGAGCCTGAATTCTCTGCCATACAGCAGGGATTTCCTCGAGCTATGGTTTGGTGATTTTCACAATCAAAACAAAAGCAATTTCACCCCTTTCTTGCGTCATATTTTACACTTATGAACAAAAGAATTACGTTCGTGACCCTCTTTTTAATGGGAGCCTCTGTGCCGGACATAAATGCACAATCAGACAGCCTTTCTTCTGTAGATTTAAGTGAAGTAGTCGTGAAGGCTACTAGAGCGACAGCTAAAACGGGCATGGCGTTCAGTACCCTTAGGGAGAAAGAAATAGAAAAAGAAAATCTAGGACAAGACATCCCGTTTTTGTTAAATCAGATGCCCTCTGTCGTAGTAACTTCTGATGCTGGTGCGGGAGTAGGGTATACAGGCATTCGCGTCAGAGGCTCAGATGCTACTAGAGTTAATGTTACCCTGAACGGTGTTCCTTATAACGATTCTGAATCTCAAGGAGTTTTTTGGGTGAATATGCCAGATTTTGCGTCATCTGTAAGTAGTATTCAGATGCAGCGTGGCGTGGGTACATCTACCAATGGGGCAGGAGCCTTTGGAGCTAGTATTAACATCAATACATTAAAATACACAGAGGAGCCATTCGCGGAGGTGAATGTCTCAGGAGGGTCTTTTAATACGTTAAAAACAAATGTTTTGGCCTCTACAGGATTAATGAATAATCATTTTGTTTTAGACGCCAGACTTTCAAGAATTGTGTCAGATGGTTTTGTGCAGCGTGCTGCCTCTGATTTGACTTCCTATTACGTTTCTGCCGGATTTTACAACAAGCAAAATTTTGTAAGATTTAATGTCTTTTCTGGAAAGGAAAAAACATACCAATCTTGGTACGGAATCCCTCAAAGTTTGGCAAATGGAGATGAACAGGGTCTCCAAGAATTTATTGATAGAAACTACTATGACGATGCTTTCAAAAAGCAATTATTGGCAGGGGGCCGACGATATAACTGGTATCAATATGAAAACGAAGTGGATAACTATCAACAAGATCACTTTCAATTGATTTCATCTATTAAGTTGGGGGAGGATTGGAGATTAAATCCAACGCTTCATTATACTAAAGGGCAAGGTTATTTTGAAGCCTTTAAAGAAGGTAGGTCTTTTAAAGATTACGGTTTGCAGAATGTGGCGGTAGGAGCAGAGGTTATTGACAAGACAGACTTGATTCAAAGAAAGTGGCTAGACAATGACTTTTATGGAGGTGTTTGGTCACTTGACTATTCAGGATCTGGGAAATTGACAGGTTCTTTTGGCGGAGGTTATAACAAATACTTTGGGGACCATTTTGGTGAAGTTATCTGGGCAGAGTTTGCATCAAATGGGGAAATCAGAGAAAGGTGGTATGAGAATACCGGTATCAAAACTGATTTCAATATCTATGGAAAAGGCTTTTACCAATTCAACGAGAAATTCAATGTCTTTGTAGATTTACAATATAGGAATGTTGGGCTAGATATTGACGGAACTACGGACATCAGATTGGCCGTAAACACGAACGATTCCTACAGCTTTTTTAACCCTAAACTTGGATTAAATCTAGCGATTGACCAAACTAATTCTGCTTATGCTTCTTTTGCCGTAGGGAATAAGGAGCCAAGCCGTCAGGATATTGTGGATGCAGCATTTGCGAACAGCAAACCAAAGCCAGAAAACCTTCAGGATTTTGAAGTGGGATTTAGGCACTTGGCTAGAAATACGCAGTTTGAGGCTAACGCCTATTTCATGAACTATAATGACCAGTTGGTCTTAACTGGAGCCATAAATAATGTGGGGGAAGGTATCCGAGTAAATGTGGCAGAGAGTTACAGGGCAGGTTTGGAGCTTCAAATAGCCCAGCAGTTGGGTAGCAAATTCCTTTTATCTGCCAATGCCACTTTTAGTAATAATAAAATTAAAAACTTTACAGAAACTATCCCAAGTTATGATGGCGAAACCCCAGATGAGGTTAATAATTATAAGGACACAGACATTGCCTTTTCACCGAATATAATTGCAGGTGCAAGTCTTCGGTTCACGCCTACGGAAGGTTTAGAGCTGGCTCTATTGCCAAAGTATGTTGGCAAGCAGTACTTAGATAATACTTCGGATGATAGTAGAAGTTTAGATGCATTTTTTGTGAATGACTTTAGAGTAAACTACAGCCTAAAGCCAAAGGGTTTTAAAAACATGACGCTGAGTTTATTGGTGAATAACATTTTCAATACCGAGTATGAGTCAAATGGCTATACCTACAGCTATTTATACTTTGGTAAGATTACTGAGAACTTTGTTTATCCGCAAGCAGGAACAAACTTCTTAGTGGCTTTGAAGGTGAGGTTTTGATTTTGAGTAGCTCCGTCACCCACATTTCATGGTCGGTAGTATGTTGGCCGATGGCCCATCATTAATTAGCAAGAAAGTCAATGTTCAAAAGCATTATGGTCTGAAAAAGGAGAAGCCCCGAGGTCAATAGACTAAGGGGTTTTTCTTAAAGGAATTATTTCCCCAGCATCATCCCAGCCCAAATAGCGGCAAGGCAGATTATAAGATTAAGAGAGATATTGAGCATCGCCGTGCTGTATTCCGCATTTTGAAGGAGTTTAAAGGTCTCATTACTAAAAGTAGAGAATGTACTAAAGCCTCCACAAAAGCCTATTGCTAACATCGGTTTCCAAATGTTTTCAGATTGAAAAGTTTTGGCAGTGAGATAGCCT